>JAZQCO010000024.1:0-5570 GCA_045546335.1 Candidatus Limivicinus sp.
GCTCACAGAACGACATGGCTACGAGCCGACTTGCGAGCCAGCGCCGCAGCGTTGGCGTGGCAATCCGTTCTCCCCGCGGCGAGGTAAAATTTCTGTACCGGCAAGGTGCCTCCGGCGGGCGGATTGCCACGACCAGTTTGCGAACTGGTCTCGCAATGACGTGGGGGGAGGCGGGTCGCGTATTCGCCCGGGCAAAGCGCACAACGTAGGTTCCCGCGTGCGGGCGCTTCGTGAAGCGCCCCTACGGCAACGACGGGAGATTGTGCGTGTCTGCGGGAGGGGCAAGCCCCTCCCCTACGGCAACGACGGGAGATTTCCGCCCCTTATTTTAATCCGTTCCCCGAAGGGGAACACCACAATTATTCATTATTCATTATTCATTATTAATTATTATCCACTGTCCGCAGCCCGAAGCCGCCGGTGGCGGTGACGACCCAGCCGCCGAGGCTCAGGCTGCGCTCGATGGCGAGGGCGGCGACATGGAGCATGCCGTCGAGCGCGTCGAACCAGCCGCGCTTGACCCCGCCGATCCAGAACTGCCAGCCGCTGGCCGTATACAGCCCGAGGGTCTGCCCCGGCGCGAGCTCGTAATACGTCAGCCCCTCGCTGCTCTGCTGCGCGCCGGTGAAGCGCAGATTCTCCGCCACGGCGATGCCCATGGCGGTCTCCCCGGTCTCGGGATCGGTGATCAGCCCCCGGCGGATCTCCCCGCGCAGCGCGCGCAGGGCGCGCTCGCTCTCCCCGGCGCGGCTCGCAAGCGCCTCCAGCGCCGCGTCGAAGTCGTAGCTCTCGACCACGCCGCGCGCCGTCGCCTCGAAGCTCGCGCGCAGCGTCTCCTGATAGCTGCCGAAGTCCGAGCGCGCGAGATAATCCGCCGCGAGCGTCGCCGAGAGGCGCTCGACCTGGCTCGACACCTGCGTCGCGGTCTTGACGATCAGGCTGCGCAGCTCCCCGACGCGCGCGGAGGCGGCCTGCGCCGTCGTCGCGGCGGCCGCCGGGGCGGATGCGGCGGGCACGGCGGCCTCCTGCGCCTGCTCGAGCGTGTACGCGAGGCGCAGCAGATACTCCCGCAGCGCCGTGATCTGTTCCTGCTCGCTGCCGCGCAGCAGCGGTGGGGTCTCAAGCATCGCCGCCCACCTCCCGGATGCGCGTGAGGCTCAGGAGCTTTGCCTCCCCCACGCCGGTGAGGCGCAGGCGCAGATGATCGCAGCGGCGCGGGCGGATCGGCAGCGTCACGCTGCCCGTGCCGTGCCGCTCGACGGTGCCGCTCTCGACCCACTCGCCGGAGGAGTCGTACTCGAGCCAGACCGTGACACGCGCGCCCTCGCCGAGCCGGAGACAGAGGCTGTAGCGCGAGAGATACTGCCGCTCGGGGCCGCTCATGCGCTCAAGCCCGGTCTCCGCCATCCACGTAATCCCGCTCTCGAGCGCGCCGCGCGTGCCCCGGAGCGCCCAGACGCGCCCGGTATCGTCGAGGGCGTAGAGCTCGCCCTGCGCCTCGGCGAAGGACGTGACGTGCAGCCCATCCTCGCGGTACCAGACATCCCGCCGCGTGTCGTAGGTGAAGAGGCTCCAGCCGTCGCTCGCGCGCATACCCAGATACCACACGCCGTCGAGACCGCCGCCCACCGCGTCGGTGAAGCGCGCGTCGCCGAGGCGCGCGCAGATATTCTGCGGGAAGCCGCCCTGCCAGACGCAGGCGCCGCCGGGGGAGAGATAGTACAGCCGCTCGTCCACGACCGTGAGGCTCTTCTCGCAGCCGCGCTGCACGCCGGGGCAGACCTGCTCCTCGATCCGGTGCGCGCCGGTCGCTGAGACGGTGATGGTGTGGATGCGGTTTTCCTTGAAGAAGCAGGGGTGCCCGAGGAAGTTGACCGCGCCCGTCCACTGCCCGTCCGAGCCGACAGAGGCCGTCCAGGAGTCGGTGGCGAGGCCGAGGAACTGGTGAAAGTTCCTGAAGTCCCCGAGCGCGGAGGCGTAGATCTCATTGACCGTGCCGCTGCCGTCGTGCCCGTAGCGGCAGCCCCAGAGGCGGTTGCGGCACTCGCAGACGAAATCGAAGTCCGGCACGCGCCGCCTCAGGCGCACGGTGGCGTTCTCCTGCGTGAAGGCCGCGCCCGGCACGCCGACGAGCACGAGGTAGTCGTCCTCCCCCTCGCCGCCGCCCACGGCGTAGAGGACGCGCGCGCCGGTGAAGCCCTCCGCCGCGCCCGTGATCTCCACGCCGTCGTACTGCCGAAAGAGCGCCGGGAGCGTCCCCCGGGTGGAGAAGGAGAGCTTCGTATACACGGTGTCGAGCTCGTTCCAGACCCCCAGCGCCTCGGAATACTGGCAGAGCGTGCCGCCGGAGAGCCAGAGCGCCCCGTTTGCGGGGTTCTCGGGGAGCGTGTCGCCCGTGGTGGGGTCAGGCCAGGGCGCGCCGTCGAGGTCGCAGAGCGTGTAGCGCACATCGCCCGTGAGCGTGAGATCGGCCTCCATGGCGCCGAAGTCGGCGGGGTCCTCGGTGTTGTAGTAGCGCTTGTCGGGGAAGACGAGCACATACGCGCCCATGGAGACGAGCTGCTTCTCCCCGGCGGAAAGCCCCGTGAGGGCGGTGGGCAGGTCGTTCAGGTAGAGCGTGCCGCCCTCGATGTAGCCGAGCGCGTCCTTGCCGATCAGGCCGCCGGGGGCGTTCAGCTCTGCGACGAGGCCGCGTCTGCGGCGGGTGCACAGCAGCGGGAACTCCCGCGCCGAGAGGTTTTCGCTGTCGTAGAGCGCGCCGTCCGGGATCGCGAGGCGGTGGTCAAGGCCGAGGAAGCGGTCGGTCACAAGGCGCGTCTGGGGGCTGGGGCTGAGCTGCGGAAAGACCATGCCGCCCGCCCCCTCTCACAGCCGCCAGCCGCCCGCCGCGCAGGGGCGGACGCTGCGGTTGAGCGCGTCCACGGCCTGCCGCCAGAGCCACTGGAAGAGCGTCATGGACTGGTTGAAGCGCACGATCTCGCCGTTACAGAGGTCGATCTGCGTGCACAGCCACGCGCGGTAGAGCGCCTCGCCGTAGGGGAAGGGCAGGAGCAGGGGCGTGTCGCTGTCGTAGCGGGCGGCGGGCGGCTCGCACGCGAGCGCGTGGGTGCAAAGCTGCTCGTGGTAGAGCAGCCCGTCGAGCTCGCGCAGCCACGCGAGCTTGCGCGAGGCGGGGAACTGGTTGGGACGCTCCTCGTCGATGAGGCTCACGAGCGCCCCGGCGCGCAGACTCTCGTTCACGCGCCCGCCCCCTTCTGCAGCGCGCCGCGGGTGAGCTCGAGGCGGTCGCGGGCGCGTTCGGCGCGCTCGAGCTCGGCGGCGACCTCGGGCGGCACGCTCGAGCGCTTGCCCTTGGGCAGCAGATAGCTCACGCCGTTGACGCCGACGAAGAGGTTCGGATCCTCGCGATCCCCGGCGCGCGGCAGCGTGATCTCCACACGCGCGGGGGCAGGTTTGATTCTGGGCATAGTGGTCTCCTTTCTGATATAATGAATATTGGAAGTGAAAAGTGAAAAGATAAAAATGAAAAGTTAAGGTGTCCGCTGCGCGGACGGATCGAATAAGTGAAAAGATAAAAGATAAAAGTGAAAAGTTATTGTGTCGCCTCCGGCGACGGATTGAAATAGACGCAAATTCACGGTGTCCGCCCCTATTTCAATCGCCCCCGAAGGGGACACCATAATTATTCACTTTTCACTATTAATATTTAATTTTCAATCGTCCCCGAAGGGGACACCATAATTTTTCACTTTTCATTTTTAATTTTTAATTTTCAAAGTTAGTTTTCCTCGTCCACGCCGGAGAAGCTCGAGCAGCTCATGACGCGCAGGAGGCGTTCGGGATAGAGGATCGTCGCGCCGTTGGTCTCGAACTTGTAGCCGATGGTGCTGTACTGGTTCAGCGGGCCGCCGATCTCGCTCTTGTCGTGCACGATCATCTCGAGCGCGCCGCCCTCGGGGTCGATGATGCCAAAGGCGTCCTTGCCGAAGAAGAAGCTCGCGTAGCCCGCCTGGTCACCCGCGCCGCACTCGGCGGGATAGATGACGGCGTTGTCCGCGACGGTGCCGAAATTCGTCGAGGCGAAGGTGAGGCTGCTCGCGGTGTTCGCGGTGATCTTCGCGATGACGCCGTTGACCGAGACGAAGCGCCCGACCAGCGCGCCCTCGGCGACCGTGCCGCCGTCGAAGGCGAGGCTCGTGATCGCGCCGGTGTAGCCGCCGGAGTGGTTCACGGTGAGGGTGCGGCTGTCGGAGGCCAGCGGCGCGCCGCGCAGCACCGGGGCAGAGGGGTTCTCGATGAAGCGCACGCCGTGCAGCTCGCCGATCTCGCCGTTGAAGAGGTTCTCGGGCGCGCCGTACTTGTTCGCCTCGATCCAGCCGTCGCACTCGCGCAGATCGTGGGCGACGGAGGGGTGCACGACGGCGTAGTAGCGGCCGTTGATGCGCGGGGCGCGGTTCTTCTTGAGGATGGTGACGGCCTTGTTGACCATGGCGGGGGTGAGCAGGCTCATGCCGTCCTCACCGGCGAGCATCTGGGTGGAATCGGTGGGCGTGACGGTGCCGGCGGCGACAGGTGCGCCGGTCGCGGGCACGACGTTGTCGCAGTAGAGGACGTTGGTGCCGAGCAGCAGCGCGTCGCGGATCAGGCGCTCCTGGGTCTCGGCGGCGGAGGCGCCCATCTCCTCGGTCGCGCCGAGGATCACATCGTCGTAGGCGCGCAGCTCGAGCTTGTCGGTGATGGAGGTGTAGGTGCCGTACTGCTCGACCGTGCCGGTCACGCTCGTGACGCCGAACTTCTGCCCGGTGGGGATCACGCCCTCGGTGAGCTTCTCGGCGCGCGCGAAGGTGTTCCACTTGCGCCACTCGACCTGACCCTTGTGGTTGGCGGGCAGAGGGGTGCGCTTGGCAAACTGCGCGTAGACCAGCTCGGGGCGCAGGTTCTCGAGCAGCTCGGTGTTGTAGAAGGCCTTGAGCTCGGGCGTGAGGCTGTGGGCGCTGTCGAAGGCGGTGCTCTCGCCGGTGGAGGCGTTGACAAAGCCGCCGGTCGCGTTCACCAGAGAGCCCGCGTCGGCAAAGTGCTGAAGGTTAAAGATCATGTTTCGCATCGTTGACATTTCTCCTTTGTTAATAATTAATAAATAATAATTAATAATGAATAATTGTTGTGTCACCGCTTGGAAGTGAAAAGTGAAAAGATAAAAATGAAAAATTGTTGTGTCGCCTTCGGCGACGGATTGGAAAAACACAAATTCACGGTGTCACCGTAGGGGCGGGGCTTGTCCCCGCCCGGCAGGGAAATGTACGTTTCGCGTATTCGCCCGGGCGAAGGCGGTACAATCCCCGTCCCTCTCCCCGTCATTGCGAGACCAGTTCGCAAACTGGTCGTGGCAATCCGCCCGCCGGAGGCACCTTACCGGCGCGGAAATCCTACCCTTGCCGCAGGGAGAACGGATTGCCACGCCAACGCTGCGGCGCTGGCTCGCAATGACGTGGGGGCGGCGGGCGCTTCGTGAAGCGCCCCTACACACAACGCCGGTCGATTGTGCGAATCGGCGGGAGGGGCAAGCCCCT
>JAZQCO010000025.1:0-45241 GCA_045546335.1 Candidatus Limivicinus sp.
TGTTGTCTTCCTAAGACCGCTTGGCCTCCGACTTCATTAAACAAGGAGCTTTATGGCATTTATCGAACAAAATGAGAACGGTCTGCGCTACATGACCTCGACCCTGATCCCGGCGAAGCACGCCTTCACGACGCGCTATGGCGGGGTGAGCACGGGACATCTTGCGAGCCTGAACCTCATCTCCGGGCGCGGGGATGCGCCGGAGAACATCCGCGAGAACTTCCGCCGCGTCGCGGCGCTGCTCGGCGCGGGCGTAGATGACTGCGCCGTGACGAAGCAGGTGCACGGGAACGCCGTGCGCCTCGTGGACGGGCGCGACCGGCACGTCTGCCTCTCCCCCGTCCCCTACGAGGCCGACGGCGTGGCGACCGGGGAAAAGGGCTTGCCGCTCTTTTGCTTCACGGCGGACTGTGTGCCGGTGCTGCTGTGTACGAAGGACGCCACCGCCGCCGCGGCGGTGCACTGCGGCTGGCGCAGCTCGGTCGGGGATATCCTCGGCGAGGCGCTGCGGCAGCTCGGGACGCTCGGCGTGAGGGCGGAGGACGTCTGCGCCGCCATCGGCCCCGCCATCGGCGCGTGCTGCTTTGAGACGGACGACGACGTGCCCGAGGCCGTCACCGCCTGGCTCGGCGGCGACACCGAGGGACTGTTCCGCCGCCGGGCGGACGGCAAGACCCTCGTCGATCTGCGCGGCGCGAACGCCCGGCGCTTGCAGCAGCTCGGTGTCCCGGCGCAGCAGATCGACATTTCAGACGAGTGTACCTTCTGTTCGCACGACAAATACTGGTCGCACCGCTACACCAGGGGACAGCGCGGCGGACAGTGCGCGTGCATCGTACTGTAACGGCTTTGGTTTCATCGTAGGGGCGCCCTCCGCTTCGCTTCGCCCTTATGGTCGCCCGTGGACACGGTACATACCCGGCGGGCGACCGCAAGGGTCGCCCCTACAAACAGGAACTGACGCTCTATCGCAACCATATCACAGGAGAAAACAGCTATATGAAACATATTAAACAAGCTCTCCTCATCCTGCTTGCCCTCGCGCTGCTGCTGTCGCTTACCGGCTGCGGCTCGCAGAGCGAGCAGGACACCAACGTCATCCCGGAATCCACCGGCGGCCGGGACGTGGGGCGCGCCGTGGGGCTCGATTCCGTGTTCTCCCTCAACTCCAACCCCAAGTACAGCTTCAACCCCATGATCGCCACCAACCGCGCCAATCAGCTCATCTGCGACCTGGTCTATGACAACATGGTCGAGATCGACAACAGCTTCGAGGTCGTCCCGAACGTCATCCTTGACTGGCGCTGCAACGAGGACGGCACGCTCTGGACCTTCACAATCGACCCTGAGCGCCGCTTCTCCACGGGCGACCCCGTTACGCCCTCCGATCTGTGCTACTCACTCGGTATGTGCATCAGCTCCGACCGCTTCCGGGGCCGCTTCTCGAGCTATCAGGGCGCCTCGCCCAGCGGGGAGGCGGAGTTTCAGGTCGCCCTCGGCGTGGGAGATACGCAATTTGTCAAGCTCCTGAACGTGCCCATCATCAAGCGCGGCACCTACGACACCAAGGACGGTGTGCGTCCCATCGGCTCCGGCCCCTACTGCTACAACGAGGACAACACCGAGCTGCACGCCAACGAGTACTATCCGCTCGCGGGGAATCTGCCGGTGGAGACCATCTACATCAAGGAGTACACCGACGCTGCCGGCACCATCGCCGCCTTCGAGGACTCCTTCATCGACGTGGTGGTCAACGACCCCTCGAGCTACACCTCTCTCGGCTACGCCAGCACCAACGAGATCCACGGTATCGCCACCACCAATATGCACTACGTCGCCTTCAACGAGGAGAGCATGCTCGGGCGCTACAGCTATTTCCGCGTCGCGATGCAGTACGCCTTCGACCGCGCCTATCTCGTCTCGCTCCTCGACGGCAACGCCACCGCCTCCCCGATCCCCATGGTGCCGAGCTGTCCGATCTATCCCGCGCAGCTCGCCCAGCTTCTGGAATTTAACCTCGCCACCTGCAAGCGCGTGCTCGAGGGTGCGGGCGTGCAGGATTACGACGACGACGGGATGCTGGAGTTCATGTCCGGCTCGCCGCAGGAGATCAACCTCAACTTCGTCATCTGTGCCGACAGCGCGGCGAAATCCGGCGTTGCCAACAAGTTCAAGGATGACATGGCCTCCATCGGCCTCCAGGTCACGGTGCACGAGCTCACCTGGGACAACTACAAGAACGCCCTCAAGAACGGGGTAATCCAGGTGGGCAATCAGACTGTGCCGCTGGATATGTATTACGGCGAGGTGCAGCTTCGCGCAAACTTCGATCTGACCGAGCTGCTGCAGACCCGCGATGAGGAGAAAAACGGCAACACGAACATCAACTTCACCCGCTCCAATGACGCCGCCATCCTCGGCATCATCAACAACTATCTCCAGGCCAACGACGCCTCGCGTGCCTCGGCCTACTACCAGCTCGCCGAGTACATCACTCGCAACGTGGGCAGCCTTGTGACCATCGGCTTTGAGCGGCAGCAGATCATCACGCACCGGGGCGTGTGCAAGGGCATCGACGCGAACATCGGTAACCCGCTCTACGACTTTGCCAATTGGACGATAGACCTCGGATAAGGAAACGAAAAACTAATAATGAATAATGAATAATTATGGTGCCGCCTTGCGGCGGCGAATGATAATTCGTTCCCCGAAGGGGAACACCGCAATTTTTCACCTTTCACTTTTATCTTTTATCTTAATGAAGGAGGGTTTCCCATGACAGACCGCGAACTGATGTCTCTGGCCAAGCAGGCCTCGCTCAATGCCTATGTGCCCTATTCGCACTTCCCGGTCGGCGCGGCGCTCGAGTGCGACGACGGCACGGTGTTCACCGGCTGCAACATCGAGAACGCCGCGCTGGGCAGCACGATCTGCGCCGAGCGCACCGCCTGCTGCAAGGCGGTCAGCGAGGGCAAGCGCAGCTTCCGCCGTATCGCCATCTACGCCGACAGCGAGAACTGGTGCACCCCCTGCGGCGCGTGTCGGCAGTTCCTCGCGGAGTTTTCGCCGGAGATGGAGGTGCTCTGCGCCAAGGCGGGCAGCCGCTATGTGAGCTATAAGCTCTCCGAGCTTCTGCCGCACACCTTCAACTTCTGATGGAACTGGAGAAGCTGCGCATCTTCCTCGCCGTGGCGGAGACGGGCAGCTTCAGCCTCGGCGCGCGCAGGCTCTATATCAGCCACTCCACCACGAGCCGCGCCGTCTCCGCGCTGGAGGAGGAGCTGGGCGTTGCGCTCCTGCGGCGCGACAACCGGGTGCTGGGGCTCACCCCCGCCGGAGAACGGCTCTGCGCGGAGGCGGCGGCGCTGCTCGAGCAGGAGCGCCGCGCGCGCGAGCGCGTCCGCGCGGCGGGAGAAGAATCATAGTGGGCGAATCCGTATCATCGGATTCGCCCACTGTTTGTAAATGGTTGTTCAATTGTACCGCGCGGGCGCTTCGTGAAGCGCCCCTACACATAAATGCGTCAGCACCGTAGGGGATGGTGCCGTGAATCTCTCGCAAATTTGCCGGCTATGTTCACAGGACTGCGTCTCACCGATCCCGCAGCATCTCGTCCCGCAGCGCGAGATACTGCTGCTCCAAGTCCTTCCACTGCTTTTCCAGTTCCTTGAAGACCGTATAGGCTGTGCGCATCTCGTCGGAATCATACGCCACACCTTGCTCCACCAGCTCTCGAAGCCTCTCGCGCGCTGCCTCCAAATCTACACCCAGACTGTACAGCCTCGCCGCCGAGGCCAGCAGCAAATCCTTCCTGTAGTCCATGTCCACCCCTCACCATAAGTTCTTTATGAAGCAAGTATAACAAAGAAGCCGCGTATACGCAAGTGCGTATACGCGCTTGCGTCATAAATTCTAAAATCTCTATGAGGTGAAGACATTATGACAGTGAAGGATGCGGTGGTGGAGCGCTTTCAGCAGCTATGCACCGAACGAGGGATCAAGCTCAACACGCTTGCTACCCTCGCCGGTGTTACGCCGTCTACGGTATACAGCATGATGGACACAGAGCGCAGAGAGCTTTCCATTACGACGATCAAAAAGCTCTGCGACGGCTTGGAGATCACGTTGGGGGCGTTTTTCTCCACGCCGGAGTTCGATGCCCTGGAGCAGGAGATTCGATAAGCCAGATAGTGAAAAAGGTTTGGTAAACGCGCAAAACGCGAAATTACCAAACCTTTTTTATTTCAATCCGTCGCCGTCAGGCGACACCGCAATTATTCATTATTCATTATTAATTATTAATTATTTTTCCCCCGCCCCGTCAGCGCTTGCCGTGATCCTCGGTCACAGCGCCGTCGCGGTAGGCTTGCAGCAGCAGCCGCAGATCGTCGATGCGCCCTTGCAGCTCGCGGCCGATATCGGTCTCCTGGTTCTTCTGCCGGTGCTCGAGCCGCTCAAACACGTCGGTGCTCGAGGAGATATCGTAGTTCTCCCGGATCGCCCGCTCCCGCCCCACGAAGGGCTGATGCGCCACGATCCGGAAGGAGTGGGAATTGTAGATCAGCGTATAGCCCGCGATGCCGGAGGTCTTCTGGTACGCCTTGCAGAAGCCGCCGTCGATCACGATCAGCTTGCCGCCGCCCTTGATCGGGCTCTCGCCCTTGCCCGCCTTGACCGGCACATGGCCGTTGATGATATGGCAGTGCACTCCCTCAAGCCCGAACTCCCGCAGGATCTTCTCGCAGATGGCGGGATCGTGATAGAGGCTGTAGTAGGGGTTCTTCTTTTCCGCCCAGGCGCTCTCGTCGGCGATCAGGCGGCGCTCGAAGGTGGTCATGCGGTCGCGCCCGAAGATCGGGCTGTTGCGCCCCGCCCAGAGGAACCACAGGAAATCCATCCCCAGCTCGCGCGCCGCCGTGCCCGGGCGCTGATAATAGGCCTGACGCGCGGCGGTGTCGGCATAGTCCAGAAACTCCCGCCCGCAGCGATCCGCCCCGCCGAGGGTAAAGTGCATGAACTCGCCCTCCGCCGTGAGCGGGATGCAGCCGTGAAAGAGCAGGTTCCCGTTATAGATTTTGTAGAGGCTGCCCTTGGAATAGAGAAAGCGCGTGTGCTCCTGCAGCTTCTCGCTGCGGCGGAAGGACGCGGTGAGCTCGTCGATGACGCGCGACTCCTCGGCGGTCAGCGCGTAGGGGTCGGCGGGATCGACAGTGGGGAACTCACAGTCCTCGAGCGGGTAGCTTACGCCGTCGATGGTGACGCACTTGTGCGCGTAGTCGATCTTGTCGAGCAGCAGGCGGTCCGCCATGCCGTACTCGGGATGGCGCAGGATCTTCTGCCCCTCGAGCTTGAAGAGGATGATCGAGATCGCCTTGTGCATCCGCGCCGAGAGCAGCTTGTCGCGCTCGGTGGTGCGCCCCGCGTCGTCGCCGGTGAGCGTCACGGCGAAGCGCGACACATCGCAGTGGCGGTAGACGTCGTTGGCAAAGACCGAGAGCGGGCGCAGGGAGATGCCGTAGCCGGTCTCCACGACCTCGAGGTTGTTGTAGTGGATGGAGTTTGCGAGCACCGTCGCGACCAGCGTGCGGCTGCCCGAGGCCGCGCCCATCCAGAGGATGTCGTGGTTGCCCCACTGGATATCGACGCTGTGATAGGCCATCAGCGAATCCATGATGATATCCGCGCGCGGCCCGCGGTCGAAGATATCGCCCACCAGATGCAGGTGATCCACCGCCGCCCACTTGATGAGGGTACACACGGCGGCGATGAACTGCGGCGCCTGGCCGATCTCGATGATCGTGGCGATGATGTTCTCGAAGTAGTCGCGCTTGTCGATCTCGTCGCTGTGGGTGTGCAGCAGCTCCTCGATGATGTAGGCGTAGTCGCTCGGCAGCGCCTGACGCAGCTTGGAGCGGGCGTAGCGCGAGGACACCAGACGGCAGAGTTCGATGAGCCGGTGGAGCGTGATGCGGTACCACTCGTCGAGGTCGGCGATGTGGGGCTTGAGCTGCTCGAGCTTCTCCTCCGGGTAGTAGATGAGCGTCGCGAGCTGGTCAAGCTCAGCGCGGGGGACGGAGTTGGAGAAGAGCAGATCCATCCGCTCGCGCACCACGCCCGAGCAGGAGTTCAGGATGTGCAAAAACGCCTCGTACTCCCCGTGCACGTCGGAAATGAAGTGCTCGCAGCCCTTGGGCAGGTTCATGATCGCCTGGAGATTGATGATCTCGGTGCCCGCGGCGCGCACGGTGGGATATTGCCGCGCGAGCAGACGCAGATAGCGCAGCTCCTCGGCGCTGTAGTGTCGGTGAGTGGTCATGCCTGTGACCTCCGAAAGCAGTAGTATTTATCGTATTGTTTCACATTCGCGCCGAATTTGCAAGAAAAATTTCAATCTGTCCCCGCAGGGGACACCTCAATTTTTCACTTTTCACTTTTCGTTTTTCACTCTGTAAACGGCAGTCCGCACACCCCGTTCTGGCAGAGATAGAACGTGGCCTTGCCGTCCTGCTGGCGCATCGCCGCCGTGAACGGGGCGAAGCGCGCGAGCACCGTGTCGTCCGGGCGCTTGAGCAGCACGCTCAGCTCCGGGGCATAGCCCGCGGTGAGCTTGCGCAGCGTCTCGGGGATCGCCTCCGCGACGCAGACCAGTTCCTTCGTCTGCCCCAGCACGCCGGGCAGGGCGCAGAGCCCCGAGGCGATCCCGGCGGGATAGTCCCGCGCCTGCCCCGCGAGGAAGCGAAGCTGCCTCTGCGCCGCCTCGCGCCAGCGCGCCTCGCCGCTCAGCCGCCCCAGGCGGTCAAGAAGCAGCGCGGCAGCGCCGTTGCCGGAGGGGTAGGCGCCGTCATAGACCGCCTTCGGGCGCTTGAGCAGCCGCTCGCCCTGCGACGGCGCGGCAAAGTAGCCGCCCGCAGGGTCGGCGAAGCGCGCGTCCAGCTCCTCCGCCAGCGCCTTGGCGCGCAGCAGCCAGGCGCCGTCGTAGTCCAGCGTGTAGCACTCGAGGAAGCCCAGCGCCGTGAACACATAGTCCTCGAGCTGTGCGGGCGGCGCGCCCGCGCCGTCGCGATAGCAGAGCGCGCAAAGGCTGGAAGGGGTTTCCGCCCCGGCCTGCTTCAAAAGGAAGTCCGCGAGCGAGAGCGCGGCGGCGCGATAGCGGCGGTCGGCGAAGACCCGCGCCGCGCGGGAGAGCGCGAGCAGCATCAGCCCGTTCCAGCCGGTGGGGAGCTTGTGATCCGTACCGAGTGCCATGCGCTCGGCGCGATAGAGCCGCAGCCGCTCGCGCAGATCGTCCAGCCCCTCGGGCAGCAGGCTCCAGCGCTGGTTCAGCAGCAGGTTCGGGATGCTCCTGCCGTGGAAGTTCCCCTCCTCGGTGATATCGTAGCTCTCGCACAGGTGCCGCCCGTCCTCCTCGCCGAGCGCCGCCTTGACCTCGGCGGGCGTGAAGAGGTAGTAGCCGCCCTCCACGCCGCCGCAGTCGGCGTCCTGCCCGGAGTAGAAGCCGCCGGAGGGGTCGGCGAGCTCGCGCAGGCAGTAGTCGAGTGTCGCCTCCGCCACCTGCCGCCAGAAGGGGAAGCGCCCCTCCTGCCAGGCCTCGGTGTAGCAGAGCGCGAGCAGGGCGTTGTCGTAGAGCGTCTTTTCAAAGTGCGGGGCGAGCCACTCCCGATCCGTGGAATAGCGGGAGAAGCCGCCGCCGAGCTGGTCGCAGATGCCGCCGCGCGCCATCTGCCGCAGCGTGTGTTCGACGGCGGCGCGCGCCTTCTTCTGCCCGGTGAGCTTGGCGTAGCGCAGCAGAAACAGAAGCTGCTGGGGTGCTGGGAACTTCGGCGCGCTGCCAAAGCCGCCGTATTCCGCGTCGTAGGCCTCGAGAAGCTGCTGCGCCGCCTGATCGGCGAGGCTCTGGTTCACCTCACCCGGCACGGCGGGGCGGCTCTGCCGCAGCATGGCGGCGATCTCGTCGCCCGCCTTGAGCAGCCCCTCGCGGCTGCTCTGCCAGCGCTTTTCCACGGCGCTCAGCAGCTCGAGCAGCCCCATGCGCCCGCCGCTTGTGCGCCGGGGGAGATAGGTGCCGGCGAAGAAGGGCTTTTGCTCGGCGGTCATCAGCACCGTGAGCGGCCAGCCCGCGCTGCCGGTCAGCGCCGTACAGGCCTCGATATACACCGCGTCCACGTCCGCTCGCTCCTCGCGATCGACCTTCACAGAGACGAAGCTGCGGTTCAGCACCGCCGCGACCTCCGCGTCCTCGAAGCTCTCCTGCGCCATCACATGGCACCAGTGGCAGCTCGCGTAGCCGATGGAGAGGAAGATCGGCTTGTCCTCCCGCCGCGCCTTCTCGAAGGCCGCTTCGCCCCAGGGGTACCAGTCCACCGGGTTCTCGCTGTGCTGCTGGAGATAGGCTGAACGCTCATATTGCAGATGATTCTTCATGGTTTTCCCTCGTTTACGATAGATATGGGATAGTATACCCTTTCTCTGCGGATTTGGGAAGGAAATCTTTTTTCAGTGCTTACGGAAGCTGTGACCCGTTCAGTCTTGAAACAGCGCTTCGATAGAGACCCCCAGCACCTTGGCCAGACCGTAGAGCTCGATATCCGTCACCGTGCGCTGCTTGTCCTCAATGCGGGAGATCGAACCGCGGCAGATATAGATTGCCAGCGTTTCCAGGCGATCCGAGAGCATCTGCTGGCTCATGTTTTGTTCCTGGCGCAGCTTGCGTATTTTACCGCCCACCATATTCTGCTCTTTTCCGTCAATAATTCTTGCCATACTTTACGCTCCTTTGTCTTGACTTAGGACAAAGTAAAGCGTAAACTATGAAACAGGATTTCTTGTCCTGTGACAGGACAAGAAAGAAAAGATGTGCGGTGGGTCGTAGAGATGGACTACAGGAAAGAGTTATCACTGGCCTCGGGGCGAGGCCGTACAGTATGGGTGTGAATCTGGAGCAGCAGCACCTCGCGCTGCGGGATGAAATGACGCGGGAGCGGTAAGATGCCGGAGAGCCCCCTGCAAACATCGCTGAAAACAGAAAAAAGGTTTGGTAATCCCGCGTTATGCGAGTTTACCAAACCTTTTTGTGTCTCCTCAGCCGGCGGGGAAGGAGAAGCTCGGGCCGCCGAAGAAGTTCGGCCACTCCTGCGACTGGCGCTCTTCGCTCTCAGTTTCCTCTTCGCTTTCAGCGCGCTCGACAGCGGCATCCTTCTTCTGCTCGCCGAGGGTGATATTCAGCGTGAGCAGCTCGCTCTCGCCGGGGCGGAAGACCGTGAGCACCACCTCGTCGCCGGGCTTGTGGCTGGAGACGAAGCTCACCAAATCGCCGCTGGAGGAGATCTCCACGTCGTTGGCCGCGGTGACGATATCCTTCTCCTTCAGACCGGCCTCCTCCGCCGGGGAGTCCTCCACGACGCTCTGAACCGCCGCGCCCTGGGGGATGCCGTAGCTCTGCAGCTCGTCGCTGACGTTCGCGACGGTCACGCCGATGTAGGGCTTGACGATGTAGCCGAACTCGATGATGTTCTCCACGATGCCGCGCACGCGGTTGATGGGGATGGCGAAGCCGATGTTGTCGATCGAAGCCTCACCGCTCATGGCGCTGCTGGAGTACTTGGCGTTGGTGATGCCCACGACCTCGCCGCGCATATTGAACAGCGCGCCGCCGGAGTTGCCGGAGTTGATGGCCGCGTCAGTCTGAATCAGCGCCATCGTGGAGCCGGAGGAGAAGGTGACCTCGCGATCCTTCGCGCTCACGATACCGACGGTCAGGCTGAAGGTCAGCTCGCCCAGGGGGTTGCCGATGGCGAGAACGGTGTCGCCCACGAACAGCGCGTCGGAGTCGCCGAGAGTGACGGTTTGCAGCCCCTCCGCGTCGATCTTCAGCACGGCGATATCGTTGCTCTCGTCGCCGCCGACGATCTCCGCCGGGTAGGTCTTGCCGTCGTAGGTCGCGACCGTGACGGTCTCGGAATCCTCGATGACGTGGTAGTTGGTGATGATGTATCCGTCCTCAGAATAGATGAAGCCGGAGCCGGAGGCCGCCGCCTTCGTGGCATAGCCGAAGTAGTTGACGGTGGTGGAGGTCGTGATGCCGACGGTGGCGTTGACGTTGTTCGCGTAGATTTCACGCGGGCTCAGGTCTCCGTCGTCCGCATAGGCGATCCCGGCGCAGCTCAGCGCCAGCGCGAGGACGAGAAGCAGGCTCAGCAGCCGCCCCGCCCGTCTGGTGGTTTGCATGGTATCCATAAAAACGCTTCCTTTCGCTTTTTGAATGTGTTCATAAGATAGCGCAAATTATTAACGTAGACATGAAAAAATTTTGAAAGAATTGTTAAGGACTGTACAAGCTCATGTTCCGTGTGATATAGTTAGAACAGTAAATATATCTCCTTCAGTTTCCCCGAAGAGGAGGTTCTCTATGCCGCAGACAAGTGTGTTCCTCGAAAAGCTCAAGGAGGCGGCGGACTCCGTCATGCCGATCACGGTGATCGTGGCGCTGGTGTGCCTGGCCTTCGTGCCGGTCAGCAGCGCGCTGCTGCTGGCCTTCCTGCTCGGCTCGATCCTGCTGATCGCCGGGATGGGGCTCTTCACCCTCGGCGCGGATATCGCCATGTCCCGCATCGGCTCGTCCATCGGCGCGCAGCTCACGCGCTCGCGTCGGCTGAGCCTGATCGTGCCGGTGAGCCTGCTGCTCGGCACCGCCATCAGCCTCGCCGAGCCCGATCTGCAGGTGCTGGCCTCCAACGTCCCCGCCATCGACACGACGGTGCTGATGCTGACGGTCTCTATCGGCGTGGGGCTCTTTCTCACGCTGAGCCTGCTGCGCATCCTTTTTGCCATCCCCCTGCGCCGCCTGCTGCTGATCTCCTACGCCCTGGTCTTCGTCGGCGCGGCTGTGACCGCCCCTGAAATGCTCTCCGTCGCCTTTGACGCGGGCGGTGTCACCACAGGGCCGATGACCGTGCCCTTCATCATGGCGCTCGGTGTCGGTATCGCCTCCATCCGCAGCGACGAGAACGCGAAGGCGGACAGCTTCGGCCTCGTGGCACTCTGCTCGGTCGGGCCGATCCTCGCCGTGATGCTGCTCAGCCGCCTCTTCCCCGCCTCGCCCGCCGAGAGCGCGCAGACGGTGCCGCCCGCGATGGAGCTCTCGACCGAGCTCGGCTGGAGCTATCTCGCCGCCGCCCCCGCCTATCTCTGGGAGGTCGCGCGGGCGCTGCTGCCGATCTTCGCCTTCTTTCTGCTCTTTCAGGTCTTTGCGCTGCACCTGCGCCGCCGCGCGCTCGCGCGCATCCTGATCGGCGTGGGCTACACCTACGTCGGCCTCGTGCTCTTTCTCACGGGCGTGAACGTGGGCTTCTCCCCGCTCGGCTCCGTGCTGGGCGAGGCAATCGCCGCAAGCGCGCACGCCTGGCTGCTGGTGCCGCTCGCGATGCTGATGGGCTGGTTCATCATCAACGCCGAGCCCGCCGTCCACGTCCTCAACCGCCAGGTGGAGGAGCTGAGCGCCGGGGCGATCTCCGCCAAGGCGATGGGGCTCGCGCTTTCGGTCGCGGTGGCGGCTGCCAACGGCTTTGCGCTGCTGCGGGTGCTGACAGGCGCTTCCCTCCTCTGGTTCGTGATCCCCGGCTACGCGCTCGCGCTGCTCATGAGCTTCTTCGTCCCGCCGACCTTCACCGCCATCGCCTTCGACTCCGGCGGCGTGGCCTCCGGACCGCTGACGGCGACCTTCATGCTGCCGCTGGCCATGGGCGCGTGTGCGGCGGTGGGCACCGATCCGATGACCGACGCCTTCGGCCTCGTCGCGCTGGTCGCAATGATGCCGCTTATCACGGTGCAGCTCATGGGCGTGCTGTTCGTGCTCAAATCCCGCAAGGATACGCCCGCCGCGCCGCAGCCCTCCGCCGCGGACTATGAGATCATCGAGCTCTGGGAGGTGTCGTGAATGGAACTGTATTTCGCCGTCATCGTCTCCGACCGCGACAAGAGCGCGCGCGTCTCCAAGCTCTGTGAGGTCGTGGGCGCGAAGGAGATCCTGAGCCTCTTCGGCGAGGGCACCGCGCGCAGCGAGCACCTCGACCTCTACGGGCTGGAGGCCAAGCCCAAGACCGTCACCTGCGCGATCGTGGATGCGGGGCAGACGCGCCAGCTCTTCCGCCAGGGGCGGCTGCTGCTCTCGATCGACATTCCGGGCAACGGCATTATGATGACCGTTCCCCTCAAGAGCGTCGCCGGACAGCGCACGCTCGCCTATCTCACCGACAACGCCGCCAAAGGAGGAAAACCGCGTATGGACTTCACCCATGAGCTGATTCTCGTCGTACTCAACGAGGGGCACACCGATGCCGTGATGGACGCGGCGCGCGCCGCAGGCGCGGGCGGCGGCACGGTGCTGCACGCCAAGGGCACCGCCGGTGCCGGGCGGGCGCAGAAGTTCTTCGGCGTCAATCTCGCCGAGGAAAAGGACATGGTGCTCATCGTCGCCTATTCCGACGAGAAGGCCGCCATCATGCGCGCCATCAGCGAACAGGCCGGCCCCGGCACCGAGGCGGGCGCGATCTGCTTCTCCCTGCCCATCTCCGCCGTCAGCGGCCTGAGACAGCGGGAGACGGAAATGGACTGAAACGCATAGGATAACAGGAACCGCTCACCGGCCGGTGGGCGGTTTCCGCTTTTCCCCCTTTACAAATCGCCGTTTTAGGTGTATACATATATACATTAACACATGGATTCCTGAAAGGAGGCTTCCCCATGCTGGAGCTGTCCCCGAAAACCAATCTGCTCGAGGAGAACGACTACCGTTACTCCCTCCAGGACGTGCCGGAGCCGATTCTGTACCGCGACGTGTACAGCTATGACGAGGTGCCGAAGGTGGCGTTCAACCACCGGCGCGTGCCGATGAATATGCCGGAGGATATCTGGATCACCGATACCTCCTTCCGCGACGGGCAGCAGTCCGTGAACCCCTATACGCCCGATCAGATCGTGGCGCTCTTCAAGCTCCTCTCCCGTCTCGGCGGCCCCTACGGGCTGATCCGCCAGACGGAGTTTTTCATCTACTCCAAGCGCGACCGCGAGGCGATCGAGCGCTGCATGGAGCTTGGCCTGCGCTTTCCCGAGATCACGACCTGGATCCGCGCGAGCCGGGAGGATTTCCGCGCCGTGCGGGAGCTCGGCATCCGCGAGACGGGCATTCTCGTCTCGTGCAGCGACTACCACATCTTCAAGAAGCTCAAAATGAGCCGCCGCCAGGCGATGGAGCACTACCTCGCCACCGTGCGGGACGCCTTCGAGGCCGGGGTGCAGCCGCGCTGCCACCTCGAGGATATCACGCGCGCGGACTTCTACGGCTTTGTCGTCCCCTTCGTCAACGAGCTCATGAAGCTCTCTCAGGAGGCGAGGATCCCCGTGCGCATCCGCGCCTGCGACACGATGGGCTACGGCGTGCCGTACACCGAGGTCGCGCTGCCGCGCAGCGTCCCCGGCATCATCTACGGCTTGCAGCACTACTCGGGCGTGGAGAGTGAAAACCTCGAGTGGCACGGGCACAACGACTTCTACAAGGCCGTCTCGAACGCGGCGACCGCCTGGCTCTACGGCGCGAGCGGCGTGAACTGCTCGCTGCTCGGCATCGGCGAGCGCACGGGCAATATCCCGCTCGAGGCGATGGTGTTTGAATACGCCTCTCTGCGCGGCTCGCTCGACGGCATGGACCCCACGGTCATCACCGAGATCGCCGAGTATTTCAAGCACGAGATCGGCTACACGATCCCGCCCATGACCCCCTTCGTCGGACGAAACTTCAACGTCACACGCGCGGGCATCCACGCCGACGGGCTTTTGAAGGACGAGGAGATTTACAACATCTTCAACACCGAAAAGCTCCTGCACCGCCCGGCGTCGGTCGCCATCAGCAAGAATTCTGGCCTCGCGGGGATCGCCTACTGGGTCAACCAGACCTACGCGCTGCGCGGGGCGCAGGAGCTCAACAAGCAGAGCCCGCTTGTCGTCTCGCTGAAAGCCTGGGTCGATGAACAGTACGAGGACGGGCGCACCGCCGCGCTATCGAACGAGGAGCTGGAGGGGAAGATTTTCGAGCTCTCCGGCGGCGTGCTGAAAAAATGAATAATTAATAATGAATAATGAAAAATTATTGTGTGCCGCTGCGCGGCACGGATTGAGAATGTAGGGGTCGCCGCCCTCGGCGACCCGCAGCGTCGGTTTTCCTGAGGGTTTGTAAAGGAGGCAGTATGAGAGAACACAGAAGCATTTCCATTGCCGATCAGATTTTTGAGCAGCTTGAGCGGGACATCCTCGCCGGGCAGTACACCAAGGGCGAGCTGCTCAGCGAGCTCTCCCTGGCCAAGCAGCTCGGCGTGAGCCGCACGCCCGTGCGCGAGGCGATCCGGCGGCTCGAGCAGGAGAACATCCTCGAGGACACGGGGCACGGCCTCGCGGTCGTGGGCATCTCGCACGAGGATATGCTGGATATGTACGAGATCCGCTTACAGCTCGAGGGGCTCTCCGCCCGCCGTGCCGCCGAACACGCGAGCGAGGAGGAGCTTGCCGCCATGCGCGAGACGCTGCAATTGCAGCGCTTCTACGTCGAGAAGGGCGGAGAGAGCGTCTCCGCGCAGATCAAGAACCTCGACTCCCAGTTTCACGAGCAGCTCTACCGCGCAAGCGGCAGCCGCGCCTACTGCGACACGCTGCTCACCCTGCACAAGAAGATCACCAAGTACCGCATGGCCTCGGTCTCCAAGCACAGCCGCGCCGTGCAGTCGCTCGAGGAGCACGAGGAGATTTTCCGTGCCCTTGAGGCGCGCGACCCCGAGGCCGCCGCACACGCCGCGACAGAACACGCCTTCCACGCGCGCGAGCGCATCGCGAATATTGATAAGGTGGAGAATTGACGATGGGACTGACACTGACTGAGAAGATCATACAAAAGCACCTGGTCTCCGGCACGATGGAGCGCGGCGCGGAGATCGGGCTGCGCATCGACCAGACTCTGACGCAGGACGCAACGGGCACGATGGCCTACCTCGAGTTCGAGGCGATGGGCGTGCCCCGCGTGCGCACTGAGCGTTCGGTGGCCTATATCGACCACAACACGCTCCAATCCGGCTTTGAGAACGCCGACGATCACCGCTACATCCAGTCCGTCGCCAGGAAGCACGGCGTCTGGTTCTCGCGTCCGGGTAACGGCATCTGCCATCAGGTGCACCTCGAGCGCTTCGGCGTGCCCGGCAAGACCCTGATCGGCTCGGACAGCCACACGCCCACCGCCGGTGGCCTCGGGATGCTCGCCTTCGGCGCGGGCGGGCTGGACGTCGCTGTCGCGATGGGCGGGGGCGCGTACTATATCACGATGCCGCGCATCCTGCGCGTGGAGCTGACCGGCGCGCTGCGCCCCTTCGTCACGGCGAAGGACGTGAGCCTCGAGATTCTGCGCCGCCTGAGCGTCAAGGGCGGGGTCGGGCGCATTCTCGAATGGGGCGGCGAGGGCGTGAAGACGCTCTCCGTGCCCGAGCGCGCGACGATCACCAACATGGGCGCGGAGCTCGGCGCCACGACCTCGCTCTTCCCCTCCGACGAGGCGACGCGCGCCTTCCTCGCCGCGCAGGGGCGCGAGGCGGACTATACGCCGCTCGCCGCCGACCCCGACGCGCGGTATGACGAGACAATCGAAATCGACCTCTCGGCGCTCGAGCCGCTGATCGCCTGCCCGCATATGCCTGACCGCGTCGTGCCAGTCGCGTCCCTCGCCGGGACGAAGGTGGATCAGGTCTGCCTCGGCTCCTGCACCAACTCCTCGCTCTTCGATATGCTCAAGGCCGCGGCGATGCTCAAGGGGCGCAGCGTCGCGCCGTCGGTGAGCGTCTCGGTCTCCCCCGGCTCGAAGCAGGTGCTGCGGATGCTCGCCGACTCCGGCGCGCTCTCGGACATCCTCGCCTCCGGCGCGCGGCTGCTCGAGTGCGCCTGCGGGCCGTGCATCGGCATGGGCTTCTCGCCGAACTCCGGCGGCGTGAGCCTGCGCACCTTCAACCGCAACTTCGAGGGGCGCAGCGGCACACGCGATGCGAAGGTCTATCTCGTCTCGCCCGAGACGGCGGTCGCCGCCGCCCTGACCGGCGAGATCACCGATCCCCGCGCGTTGGGGCTTGCGCCGCTTGCGGTCAGGCTGCCGGAGCGCTTCACGCTCGACGACAGCGCCGTTCTCCCTCCCGCCGCGCCCGAGGAGGCCGGGGCGGTCGAGGTGCTGCGCGGGCCGAACATCAAGGAGGTGCCGATCGGCAAGGCGCTGCCCGACCAGCTTACGCTGCCGCTGAGCCTCAAGGTCGGCGACAACATCACCACCGACCACATCATGCCCGCCGGGGCGAAGATCCTGCCCTACCGCTCCAACGTCCCCAAGCTCTCGCAGTTTTGCTTCGAGGTCTGCGACCCCGGCTTCCCGGCGCGGGCGCAGGCGCTGGGCGAGAGCGCGATCCTCGGCGGCGCAAACTACGGCCAGGGCTCCTCGCGCGAGCACGCGGCGCTGGTGCCGCTGTATCTCGGCGTGCGCGCCGTGATCGCCAGGAGCTTTGCGCGCATCCACGCGGCGAACCTGATAAACGCCGGGATCCTGCCCCTCACGCTCGCCGATCCCGAGGACTACGAGGCGCTGCGGCAGGGCGACACGCTCACGCTCACCCGGCTGCATGAGGGGCTTTGCAGCGGCGAGTTCACCGCCGTGTGCGGGACGCGGACGATCCGGCTGCTTGGCAGCTTCTCCGAGCGGCAGCGGGCGATCCTGCTCGCGGGCGGGCTGCTCAACTATACGAGGGAGGCAAACTGAGATGGAAGACACTATCCGCTTGGCGGTTGAACACTATGAATCTCTCCTGCGCGCGCAGCTCAAGCGACAGGAGGCGATGGCGCGCGGCGGCGCGGCGCGCGATTTCGCGGCGGTGGAGACGATCACGGTCGGCGTGATCGGCGGGGACGGGATCGGCCCGATCATTGTGAAGGAAGCGCTGCGCGTGCTGCGCGCGCTCCTGCCAGACGAGCTCGCCTCCGGGCGCGTCGTGCTGCGGGAGATCGAGGGGCTGACGATTGAGAACCGCCTCGCGCAGGGCAAGGCCGTGCCGGACGATGTCCTCGCGGCGATCAAGGGCTGCGACGTGCTGCTCAAGGGGCCGACCACCACGCCCAAGGGCGGCACGCTCGAGAGCGCGAACGTCACGCTGCGCCGTGAGCTCGATCTCTTCGCCAATGTCCGCCCGGTCGCGGTGCCCGAGGAGGGCATCGACTGGGTGTTCTTCCGCGAGAACACCGAGGGCGAGTACGCCCTTGGCAGCAAGGGCATTGAGCTGCCCGGAAAGCTCACGATGGACTTCAAGGTCACCACCGACGCCGGGACGCGGCGCATCGCCCGCGCCGCCTTCGAGTACGCGCGGCAAAACGGCAAAAAAAATGTCGCCATCGTGACGAAGGCGAACATCATGAAGAAAACCGACGGGATGTTTACCCGCATCGCCCATGAGGTGGCGGCGGAGTACCCGGAGATCACGGCGGAGGACTGGTACATCGACATTATGACGGCAAACCTCGTCAATCCCCGCCTGCGCGGGCAGTTTGAGGTGTTTCTGCTGCCGAATCTCTACGGCGATATCCTCACCGATGAGGCCGCGCAGATTCAGGGCGGCGTCGGCACGGCGGGCAGCGCCAACCTCGGCGACCGCTACGCCATGTTTGAGGCGATCCATGGTTCCGCGCCGCGCAAGATCGAGGCGGGCGAGGGCGAGTACGCCAACCCCGCGAGCATCCTGAAGGCGGCGGAGATGCTGCTGCGGCACATCGCCATGCCGGAGAAGGCGGATCGGCTCTCGGATGCGCTGCGCGTCTGCATGGAGGAGGAAAAGCGCGTCGTCGTCACCGGCCACCGCGACGGCGCCACAGCGAAGGAGTTTGTGGATTATCTGCTGGAAAAGCTGTAATACAAAGTCGTTCAACAATTGCAGGGGCGGCCGCCTATGCGTAGAAATATGATAATATGAAAATGTGAGGCAAATTTGTACGTTTGTACAAACTCGCCTCACATTTCTGGTTTTTCGATCTTTGTCGCCAGCCGCCCATGCTTTTCCCAGTATTTCAATCCGTCGCGCAGCGACACCTCAATTTTTCGTTTTTAACTTTTCATTTTTCATCTATTTTAATCTGTTCCCCGCAGGGGAACACCACAATTATTCATTATTACTTATTCATTATTCATTCCACGTCCTACGCCTCGTGGACGCGCTTGCCGCTGATGTGCTCGGGGACGAGGGCAAAGAGCAGCGTGCGGGGGCCGGCGCTGCGGATTTCGCGCTCGATGTACTCTTCATCCTGTGTGAACTTGTGCGAGAGGAGCCGTGCGATGCGGTAGATTTCCTCGCGCTCCTCCACGATCTCGATACGCCCGAACACGATCACGCTGCGGAAGGTCAGCGCCCAGTCCCCCTCCCGCCGCTCACCGTCGTCGAGCACGCAGAAGGACGCGCGCGCGTCCCGGCGCATCGCGTCGATCTTGTGTCCGAAGCTGCCGCTGTGGAAATAGAGCTTCCCGTCCTCCTCGCAGTAGTAGTGGTTGATCGGCAGGGCGTAGGGGTAGCCGTCGTCCCCGTTCACGGCGAGCACGCCGCGCAGCGCGCTCTTGAGGATGGCGGCGCAGTCCGCGTCCGGGAGCTGCTGTTTGCTTCGATTCATGGCTCTGAACATCTTAACCCTCCGCTTTCTCAAAAGGCACGAGCTTCGCCTGTCCGAGGGCGAGCATGACCGCCGGGACGAGGATCAGGTGCAGGATGATGCCGGGGATGGCGTTTACAAGCGCCCCGGCGACAAAGAGCTGCCAGGAGAAGCTCGAGCCGAAGGCGAGCAGCACCCAGCGCGCAAGCCCCCAGACGATCCGCCCGGCGATCATGGCGGCGATCAGGGACACATAGCAGGAGCGCAGACAGAAATAGCCCTTTTTGAAGTACAGGAAGCCCGCGACAAAGCCGTAGGTGGCGAGCTCAAAGGCCATGGCGATGCCGTTCGGGAAGAGCGCTGGCATACCGAAGAGCAGCGAGCGCAGCGGCGGCAGCACGAAGCCCAGCGCAAGTCCCCACGGCCAGCCGCAGATCAGGCCGCAGAGGAACACCGGGATGTGCATGGGCGAGAGCATCTGCCCGATCTGGGGGATCTGCCCGGTCAAAAAGGGCAGCACCAGCCCGAGGGCGAGAAGCATCGCGGTGACGGTAATCTTTCGGGTTCTGCTCAGTTGCATAGGGGATTTTCCTTTCTTATTCCAGTTCGACCTCATAGCCGTCGGCGGCGAGGGCTTCGAGCAGGCGCGCGCCGTGCTCCTGCCCGCCGACCTCGCAGGCGATATGGACACTGGTCTCGTTTGGCATGAGGGCGGCGTTGAGCTTGTCGTGCTCGATGGCGAGGATGTTCGCCCCCGCCCCGGCGATGACGTGCAAGAGCTGCACAAGGCTGCCCGGACGGTCGAGGAGCTTCACGAGCAGCTTGATGCGGCGGTGGCGCGCGACGAGGCCGCGCTCGATGATGGACTGAATGAAGCTCACGTCGATATTGCCGCCGGAGAGCACGCAGACGACGCGCTTATCCTGCACATCGAGCTTCCCGCTGAGCACCGCCGCGAGCGGCGTCGCCCCGGCGGGCTCGACGACCTGCTTGCAGCGCTCCATCAGCAGCAAGATGGCGTTTGCGATCTCGCTCTCCGAGACGGTGACGATCCCGTCGGCGCAGCGGTTGATGAGCTCCACGGTGAGCTCGCCTGGCGCCTTGACGGCGATGCCGTCGGCAATCGTCGCGCCGGAGTCGGCGGTGACGCGCCGCTTCTCCCGGAAGCTGCGAGCCAGCGGGTCGCAGCCCTCCGCCTGGACGCCGAAGACCTGCACGCGGGGGTTGATACGCTTGACCGCCGCGGCGATCCCCGCGAGCAGCCCGCCGCCGCCCGCCGGGGCGACGATCATATCGACGTAGGGCAGGTCGGAGAGGATTTCCAGCCCCAGCGTGCCCTGTCCGATGATCACATCCCTGTCGTCGTAGGGATGCAGGAAGGTCGCGCCCTCCTCCTCGCAGATGCGCCGCGCCTCGGCGTAGGCGTCGTCATAGCAGTCCCCGGCGAGCACGACGCGCGCGCCGTAGCCCTCGGTGGCCTGCACCTTGGCGATGGGCGCGGTCTTGGGCATGACGATCGTCGCGGGGATGCCGAAGCGCTTGGCGGCGTAGGCCACGCCCTGGGCGTGGTTCCCGGCGGAGGAGGCGACGACCGGCCCGCGCACGCCGCTCTCGAGGAGCGCGGCAATCTTGTTGCTCGCGCCGCGAATCTTGAAGGAGCCGGTTTTCTGCCGGTTCTCGCATTTGAGATAGATCTGACCGCCGCTCATGCGGGAGAAGGTAGCGGAGAGATCGAGTTCCGTGTGGTGAAGAACGGGCTTGAGCCGCTCGGCGGCCTGTTCAAGCTCGCGCAGACTGATTTCCATCATGCTCCCTCCTTCGGTTAAATGAATAGCGAAAAATGAAAAATGAAAAATTTTGGTGTCCGCTGCGCGGACGGATCGAATAGAGTGCGCGGGATGCCGGGGGCGGCGTCCCCTACAGCCATACCGCAAATCTGGTGCATGTCTGCGGGAGGGGCAAGCCCCTCCCCTACGGCAGCTTCCTTCTCTTATCATACCGAAAAACGGCGCGCTTTGCAATCGCTTTTCATAGAAAAATCAGGTGAACCCGTTTGGATTCACCTGATTTTTTTACGCTGGTTTATTTCTTTTCGTCAAAATCGAAGTCGATCGTGAAGTCGTCGTCCTCGGGCTTCTCGGGCTTCTGCGGCTTCTGCGGGCTGCGGCTCACGGTCTGTGTGCCGCGCTTTGCGCTCTGGCCGTGCGCGCCGCGCCGCTTGGGGCGGGCGTTGCGGCGCAGGAGGTAGATCGCCACGACGATCACAAGCACGGCGGAGGCGGCGAGGAGCGCGATCCAGAGGCCGATGTGGTTCTGGTCGCCGGTCTTCGGGCTGCCGCTGCCCTTCACGACGGTGAGCGTGCCGTCCACGCGGGTGATGTCATAGTTCGCAGTGACCTCGATGTTGTTCGCGTCCACAATGTGCACCTCAGTGACCTTCTTGGTGTAGGTGCCCACGTCCACAGGCCCGTTCTGGATGAGGTTGCCCTTGCTGTCATAGACGGAGAACTTCACGCCGTCGCCGCTGCGGAACTTGTGCCCGCTCACAAGCGCGGTCGCCTTGACGTCGGTGTTGCGCAGCACCCTGCCGTCGTAGTTCTTGGAGGCGGACACGGCGGTGAGCGTCAGCTTATACGGGTTGACGTTCAGCGTACCCACGCCCGTGGTGGTCACGGTGTAGCGCCCCGCGTCATAGCCGGTGACGTCCGCCTTGATGTTGTAGGTACCGGCGTCGGTCACGGCGCTGAGCGTGCGGCCGTTCTTATCGACGATGGAGAGCTTCACGGTGACGGTATCGCTGCCCTGGAGCCCCTCGACCGTGTAGGCGTTGGGGTTGAGCGTGTGGGCGGTGCCGTCATAGCTCCAGGTCTGATCCTGCACGGTGACGCGCACGTTCGTCTTGGTGGTCTGCGTGATGGTCAGCGTACCGACCTTAACGGAGGTGTTCTGGTAATTGGTGGCAACGGTATTGCCGTTGGCGTCAATGACGGTGATGTTGAACTGCTGCTCCGGCGTGCTCTTGTTGAGCACAAGGCTGTCAAGGTAGATATCATAGGTGCCGGGGTTCACCGCCTGGCTCACGCTCATACCGCCCTGCCCGAGGTGGAAGCTGATGGACTGGATGGAGGCGTTGGAGTAGAAGCGGTTCTTGTAGGCGGTGGTCAGATCGTAGGCGTTGCCGTCGTAGTTCTTGCTGTCGTTCTTGCCGTAGAATTTGACGCTGCTCACGGTGGGCGAGGCGTCCGCGACCGTGAAGGTCGTCGTGGCGAAGCCGTTGTCGTTGAACTCCACGCGCAGGACGTGCTGCTGGCTGGTCAGGGTGTCCAGATAGGTCGGCTGGAGAATGACGATGGTGCTGCCGTTCTGGACGGTGTAATACTGGCTGGCGACCACGGTATTGTCCACCAGCACGCGGCTGAGAAGCTGGGGATCGGCCTCGATGCGGAAGCGCAGCCCCTCCGTGGACTTCTTGTTGTAGTTGTAAGCCGTGCCTCTGGTGTTGCCGCTGTCATCGAGGAAGCGGCGCTCGGTGGGCACACCGGCGTTGATGGTGAGGGTGCCATTGACATACTTGAGGCTGTAGTTCTTCGTCACGTCGTTATTCGCCGCGTCGAGGATCTTGAGCGAGACGATGCGCTTGGTGTACACGCCCTGGGCGCTGGGGAAGCCCTGCGTCGCGGTGCCGTTCTGGGCGAGGATCTGCATTTGTACGCTGTCGATCCTGTGTCCGCTCAGCAGCGCGGGCTCCACGCTGTAGCCCCTGTTCTCCAGCGGCTGGTTATCAAAGTTCTTGCTCGCGGACTCGGCGGTGACCGTCACCTCATAGGGCGTTACGGTCAGGGTACCGGCCTGGACGGTGACGTTATACTTGTTGGTGTCGTAGCCGGAGACCGCGGCCTTGATGGTGTAGCTGCCGACCTCGGTGACAGAGGCAAGCTCGCTGCCGTTGGTCTGCGCGGCGCTGAGGGTGACAGTCAGGGTGTCGTTATCCTTGAGACCCTGCACGGTGTACTCGTCGGCCTTCGGGGTGTGCGGCTGACCGTCATAGACAAAGGTCTGGTTGCTCACGGTGACGGTGACGTTCACGACCTCGGGGGCGGTGATCGTCAGGGTGCCGTCCACGGCCTTGAGGCTGTAGTTGGCGCTCACGTCGTGCCCCTCGCTGTCGAGGACGTGCGCGGCGGTGGCAGTCTTGGTGTAAGTCCCCTGCTGGACAGGCCAGCCCTCCACGGGATTGCCGTTTGCGTCCTTCACGGCGAAGTCCACAGGCTCGCTCTCACGCAGGCGGTGTCCCTCCACCAGCCCGGAGGCGGTGTACTCGGTGTTTTGGAGCGCCGTGCCGTCATAGGTCTTGGAGGCGGAGGCGGCGGTCACGGTCAGCTCGCGGGCGGTCACGGTCAGCGGGGCCGTCCCGGCGACCTGCACGTCATAGAGATTCGTGTCCACGCCGCCGGTCACGCTCGCCTGGAGCGTGTAGGAGCCGACGTCCGTGACGCTCTCGAGCGTCTGGCCGTTCGCGTCGAGAATGCTGACGCTGATCTGGATGCCCTCCACCACCGGCTCCACGGTGAGGATGCTCGCATCGAAGCTGTGCGCCGTGCCGTCATAGACGAAGCTGCGCTCGGGCACGGTGACGGTGACGGTGGTACGCTGCGGCGCGGCGACGGTGAGGGTGCCGACAGAGCCGATCACGACGGTGTAGGCGTTCTCGCCGAGGCCGCCGGCGTAGGCAAGCTGCATGGTGTAGCTGCCGGGGTTCGTGACGCTCTCGAGCGGCTGGCCGTTCGCGTCCACATAGGAGATCGTGAAGCTCGCGCCGCTCACGGCGGGGTCGAGCTGCACAAGCGCCGTGTCCACGGTCTGCGCCGCGCCGGTGTAGCTCAGCGTCTGATCGGCGAGGCTCGCGGTGACGGTGGTACGCTGCGGCGCGGCGACGGTGAGAGTGCCGACAGAGCCGATCACGACGGTGTAGGCGTTCTCATCCAGGCCGCCGGCGTAGGCAAGCTGCATGGTGTAGCTGCCGGGGTCCGTGACGCTCTCGAGCGTCTGGCCGTTTGCGTCCACATAGGAGATCGTGAAGCTCGCGCCGCTCACGGCGGGGTCGAGCTGCACAAGCGCCGTGTCCACGGTCTGCGCCGCGCCGGTATAGCTCAGCGTCTGATCGGCCAGGCTCGCGGTGACGGTGGTACGCTGTGCCTCGGTGATGGTGAGGGTGCCGTCGGCGGTGATAATGTTGTAGTTTGCGCCGACGTCGTTGTCGTTCGCGTCAAGGACGTGCAGGCCGCTGACCGTCTTGGTATACGTCCCGGCGGCGGAAGGCCACTCGGTCAGCCAGTTGCCGCTCGCGTCGGCGAGGGAGAACTGGATATCGCTGATGCGGTGTCCGCTGAGAAGCCCCTCGGCGCTGTACTCGGTGTTCACAAGCGCGCTGCCGTCGGCGGTCTTGGAATCGGAGGCGGCGGTGACGCGCAGCGTGGCGGGTGCGACGGTGAGGGTGCCGACAGAGCCGGACACCACGTCATAGCCATCGCCGAGGCCGCCGGTATAGCTCAGGCGCAGGCTGTAGGTGCCCGCGTTCGTGACGGACTCCCACTCGGCGCCGTTTGCGTCCACATAGCTGATCGTGAAGCCCGCGCCGCCCACGACGGGCTCAAGCTGCACAAGGCTGGGATCGAGGGTCTGCGGCGCGCCAGTATAGCTCAGGGTCTGGTCGGGGATCGAGGCGGTGACGGTAGTGCGCTGCGCCTCGGTGATGGTGAGGGTGCCGTCGGTGAGGATGATGTTATAGTTCGCGCCAACGTCGCTGCCGTTTGCGTCGGTCACGCGCACAGAGCTGATGCTCTTTGTGTAGGTGCCGACGGCGACAGGCCACTCGGACATCGGGCTGCCGTAGAGATCGGTGAGGGAGAACTGCACGTCGCTGACGCTGTGCCCGCCGAGAAGCCCCTCGGCGCTGTACTCGGTATTCACAAGGGCGCTGCCGTCATAGGTCTTGGAATCGGAGGCGGCCGTGACGCGCAGGTCGATCGGATAGATGGTGAGCTTGGCGCTGTTGAGCACATTCACGCTGTAGAGGCTCTCATCCAGGCCGCCGGTGTAGACAGCGGTGAGGGTGTACTCCCCGGCGTTTACGGCGCTCTCGCTGGTGTTGCCCCAGGCGTCGGTATAGTAGAAGGCGAAGTTCGCACCCTCCACCCAGGGGTCAAGGGAGAGGCAGTTCATGCCGACCACATCGGGCGTACCGGTGTAGCTCCAGCCCTGGTCGCTGACCGTAACGTTCACGGTGGTGACGTTCGGGGTGATGTTGGAGGGCTGAATATCGACGGAGCCGCCGGCGGGCTGTTCATTCTGGTTGTCGGGCTCGACCCACTCGCCGATGACCTGTCCCGGCTCGACGGTGACAACGCCGTCCTCGCAGCGCACGCTCGCGCGGGTGCTGTCATTGAGCTCGCGCCCGGTGTTGCGATCCACGATGGTGTAGCTGCCCACGCGCAGGCTGTAGCTGCCGGGGCTGAGGATATCGCCCGCGTCGGCCACATAGGCGCTGGCATAGCTGAGCGTGAGATCGTCGGGGAGGTTCGCCGCGTCCACGACGGCGGCGCTCTCGACCTCGGCGCGCGAGGTGCCCTCGGGCACGGTCACGCTGCGCGGGGTGAGGGTGATGATCGGCGCATAGGCGGCCGAGAGGGTGCAGCTCGCGTAGGGCTGGATATAGGTGTCGCTATTGACAAGGACGCTCGCGCCGTTGTCATACCGCAGCCGCCAGCCGACGAAGGCGGAGCTGCCCTGGTCGCCGGGAAAGCCGGGCGTGGTGGTCGCGGTGTACTCGGTGCTGCCGGTGTACTCGTTGGTGATCACCACGTCGCCCTCTACGCGCTTGAGCAGGATACCGAGGGTGTAGGTGCCGTCCGCCGTCCAGGAGGAGAGAAGCTGCTCGTTAAAGAGGGGGCTGCCGTTGTCGTTGCCGCCGATCAGCGCCTCAGGCTTAACGCTGACTGTGCGGAGGTTGCCGCCCTGGCTGGGGTCGGCAGCGGTCAGAGGCAGGGCGACGGGGTTGGAGCTGTCGGAGCCGTAGAGCCAGAGGCGCTCCACACTGAAGCCCTCGGGCGGCGCGACCTTGAGCGTGTCGCTCATAAGCTGGCTCAGGCTGACCCCGGTGGGGGTCGTGGCGAGCGTCGTCCACTCGCCGACCGTGACGGTGCAGTTCTGGAACTCGTCGCCGTCATAGATGGGGGTGCTCTGCCCGGCCTCGTCGAGGTACAGGGCGTACACCAGGCTCTCCCCGCCTGTCGCGGCGGCGGAGACCGTGAAGAGCTGGGTCACCAGCGTCAGCACGAGAAGCAGACTCAGCAGGGCTTTTCCTTTCAGTTTCATGCTTATCACCTCATAATACAGATACGTTAGTTGTAGGCGGATACGGTCGTCACATCGTCCAGCGGAACCAGGCGGCCCTGGATGACGTAGCGCGCGTCGTGGTACTCATACGAGCAGGTGGAGAGCGTCAGGATCCGGTCGCCCGGCAGCACCTCCACATCGCTCTGAAAATTGGACTGCGCCTTCATGTCCCGACAGTAGAGCAGGAAGCTGCTCTCGTCCGGGAACCAGACGGTGTAGGTGCTCGAATCGGCGTCGGTGATGTACCCGGCAAAGACCTCGACGCGGTAGTTGCGGTTGGGGGTGTTGAGATAGAGCACCGGATGCTCGGCGTAGTAGCCCTCCTTGCGGTAGTCGCTGATAGAGGCGAACATCGAGCCGTCGTTCATATGGTGGCCGTAGATGATGCTGTTGTAGTCGGAGAAGTCCCCGGCGCACTTGACATCCAGAAACGGGGTGCCGTTGCCGGAGTAGTCGCCGTGGATGTCGCGGTAGAGGTAGTAGTAATCCGCGATGGTGGGGTTATCGCCCGGATGCTGCGCGACGGGGTAATTGATCTTGGTGTTCTCGGAATAGATCCAGCCCACGACCTCGCTGCTCTCGCTGCGAAGCTGGTTGAAGTCCACGTTGATCGGGGACTGCTCAATCTGCGGCGCCGCCGCTGTGGGATCACTCTCCCCCGGCACCGCGAAGGGGGTGGTGGTGGGCGCTTCCACATAGCGCTCGCTCAGGCTGTCGTACTGCCGCTCGGACACCTTGTAGGCGTGCATAATGCTGTAGAGCTTATAGCCGCTGAAGGCGAACACGCCGACAAACACAGCGCACAGGCATAAGAGTAAGACGCGGGTGCCGCCGCGCATCGGGGAGGCGGCCTTGCGCTTTCTGCGGCGGCGCGGCGCGCTGCGCTCCGTGCGCGGGGGTTCGGAAGTTCTCATAGTCGTCTGCTGCTCCTTTTCTGACTGAGGCCATTATACAACAGCTCCCGTCAAAATAAAAGTGAAGAACTCTTAAGATTATTTCCGCTGTCCGGTCCAGGGGGAGCTGTCGTAAATGAAAAACTAAAAGTGAAAAATGAAAAATTGAGGTGTCCCCTTCGGGGACGGATTGAAATGAAAAGACTGGGCTGCTATTGGTCTCCGGGAAAGGGCTTGCTGTTCAAGACGGCTCGACAGGATTTCCGCTCGTCTCCTTTTCTCAATCCGTCCGCGCCAGCGGACACCATAATTTTTAGTTTTTCATTTTTCACTTTTCACTTTTACTATTTCCGCCTCAAGCCCAAACGGGACAAATTCGCTGCGAATTAACCGCTCAGTTCCCCTATTGCCGGTTCAGGATCACAACCGCGGAGAGGATCAGCGCCATGCCGAGGGCGGAGAGGGCGGTCAGCGGCTCGTGAAAAATCAGCACGCCGAAGAGCGTCGCCACCAGCGGCTCGACGGTCGCGAAGATCGCGGCCTTCCCGGCCTCCACGCGCCGCAGCCCCAGCGTATAGCAGAGAAAGGGTACGACCGCCGTCACAAGCGCCATCAGCAGCAGGAGGAGCGCCGTGCGCCCCGGCGTCTCACACGCCAGCAGCACCGCGAGGCAGTCCGCCGGGGAGGTGACGCACCACGCGCCCGCCCCAGCGATCAGAAAGGTCCAGGCCGTGACGGTGAAGGGCGAATAGCGCCGCAGGGCGAGCGTGCCGAAGATGCTGTAGAGCCCGTAGCCAAGCCCGGAACCGAGCCCCAGCAGCAGCCCCGACAGCGTGAGGCCGCCCGAGAGCCCCGAGACCAGCGCGCAGCCCGTGAAGGCGAGTGCGAGCGCGAGGAGCTTACGTCCGGTCAGCTTCTCATGGAGGAAAAGCGCCGAGAGCAGCGTGACCCAGATGGGCGAGGTATAGAGCAAAATCGCCGCCGTCGAGAGCGGCATCCGCGTCATGGCGCTGAAATAGCAGAGCGTGAAGAAAAGGATGCTCAAAAGCCCCAGCGCGAGAAACAGCGGCAGATCCCGCACACGGATGCGAAAGCCCCGCCTCTCGCGGCACAAAAGCAGCAGTGCGAAGCACAGCCCCGCAAGGCTCAATCGCGCGGCGGTGATCTGTATGGCGCTGAAGCCCAGCGCACTCAGGCGCCGCACGAACAGCCCCATACTGCCCCAGAACACGCCTGCCGTCAGCACGAGCACAAGTCCAAACGTCTGTCTGTTGTCAGTTTTCATGTTTCACTCCTCACAAAAACGCCGCTCCTGTCGTTGACAGGAGCGGTGTAACTGGAGGCGCCACCCAGACTTGAACTGGGGAATCGCGGATTTGCAGTCCGCTGCCTTACCACTTGGCTATGGCGCCATATGCAATTTCCGGGTCTTGACCCGGAAATTGTTTTTCTGGAGCGGGCAACGAGGCTCGAACTCGCTACCTCCACCTTGGCAAGGTGGCGCTCTACCAGATGAGCTATGCCCGCAGATGACCCCGCAGAGATGCGGGGTGGTGCCTCCGGTCGGAGTTGAACCAACGACACGCGGATTTTCAGTCCGCTGCTCTACCTACTGAGCTACAGAGGCATATTCGTTTGCCTGCTTTTCCCAAAAGTGGTGGGAACAACTGGACTCGAACCAGTGACCCCCTGCTTGTAAGGCAGGTGCTCTAACCAGCTGAGCTATGCTCCCAAGCGACAGCTTAGTTATAATACAAGAAATTTCCGAATCTGTCAATAGTTTTTTGAAAAAAATCTTGCGCAGACGATTTTGCCCATGGGGAGCGGAAAATCCGCCCCCTATGGGCAACTCAAAATGGCATCAAATGAGCTCCAGCGCGTCAAAGACCTTCGCGAGACCGTCCGCCTCCACCGGGGGGCAGGTCATCTGGCTGAACTTTTTGAGCGTGGGGCTGCCGTTTTCCATGCAGATCCCGAGCCCCACGGTCTGGATCATCTCCAGATCGTTCAGGCTGTCGCCGAAGCCGATCGTATCCTCGAGCTTGAAGCCCAGCGCCTCCGCCACACGGCGCACGCCGCGCCCCTTGTCAAACTGGCGGTTCACCAGCTCGCCGTTGAGGCAGCCCAGCGCGTCCGGCTCCTGGATAGCGAAGGCAAACTCGCCCTGCAGGGCGTCGATGGCGGGCTTGAGCTGCTCAAAGCGCTCGCTCAGAAAGACGATCTTGTAGATCGGCCGCCCGTCGTAGTCCGCCATCGGCTGCATCCCGAGGTTCTGCTCGAGCGCCGTGCGCCAGCGCACAAGCTCGCTGTTGCCGCCGGATTTTTCGCCGAGGAACGCCGCCTCGCCCGGGTCGCAGTAGGTCGCGTCCTTCGCCTCGGCGGTGCGGAACACCCCCGCCTCGCCGAGAAGCTGCATCGCCCTGTCAAACTGCTCTGCGCTCATCGGGCAGTCGAAGAGCACCTCGTCGCCGTGAAAGACATAGCCGCCGTCGCTCGCCACCGCGCCGTCGAAGCAGCCGTAGTCCAGAAGCGGCCGGAGCATGGCGAGGTTGCGCCCCGTGCACAGGAAGAAGCGGTGCCCGTTCTCGCGCGCGGCGCGGATCGCATCCAGCGCGCTCTGGGGGATCGTGTTCCCGCCGGGGACGGTCAGGGTGCCGTCCACATCGAGGAAGACGAGCCGGGGCTTGCTGCGCCGCATCGCCTTGAAGTCGCACACGAGCCAGCGAAAGCCCCCCGCGGGCAGGGTGATCGCGTGCTTCTCCACCGCCTCACCCGTGAGCAGGTCGGTAAACTCGCCCTGCTCCTCTGTCCAGATCAGCTTCTCCTCCGCGCTGAAATTAAAGAGCGCAATCAGCTTCTCCTCCGCGTAGTAGCGCCCGATGCCGAGCACGCTCCCGCTGTGCGTATCGACCAGCCAGGTGTCCGCCGCGCCGTCAAAGACGCGGTGCGCGGCGCGAAGCTGCTCGAGCCGCCGCAGGCTCCCGAAGAGCCGCCCCTCGGGCGTGGCGGGATCGTGCCGCCGCGCGGCCGCGTCCCAATTGAGGCTGCCGCGGTGGAGATAGCGGCTGTCCTCGCGCTTGAGCGGATCGGCGTGATAGCTGTAGTCGTTCTCCTGGGCGATCTCGTCTCCGCTGTAGAGCACCGGCAGCCCGCTCATCGTGAACATGAAGGCGTGCAGCATCTCGTCATAGCGCAGCGCCGCGTCGAGCTTCTGCGCATCGCCCTCGCGCCGCGCGGTCTCCACCCCGCAGAGCGAGGCCGTCGTGCCGCACAGACGCGCGTCCCCGAGGCGGGGATCGTTGTTATACAGCTCGCCGCGCGCGTCGCTGCCCGGCCACTCGCCGGTCAGGTAGTCGTTGAGGAACTTCTTGTGCGCGACCTCCTGCGCGCCAAACTGCGCGAGGAAGGGGTAGTCCAGCCCCCAGCCGATATCGTCGTGGCAGCGCAGATAGTTGAGGAAGCCGTACTCCTTGGGCAGCGCGAAGACCTGCTCGAGCTGATGGCGCAGCAGACGCACGTCATGCGTCGCGACGGTGTGCCAGGTGCTCGCCATGGTGGTGACGTTATAGAGCAGATGGCACTCCGGCCGCTCCACCGAACCGAAGTAGGGCACGACCTTGCTCGGCTCCATCACGACCTCGCCCAGCAGCAGGCAGCCGGGGCAGACGATCTCGCAGACCATGCGCATCATACGCACGAGCGTATGTACCTGGGGGAGATTGCGGCAGGAGGTGCCGAGCTCCTTCCAGATATACGGCACCGCGTCGAGGCGGATCACGTCGATGCCCTGGTTGCAGAGGTAGAGCATATTCTCGGTCATATCGTTGAAGACGACGGGGTTTGCGTAGTTGAGATCCCACTGGTAGGGGTAGAAGGTGGTCATCACGACCTTGCCCGCCTCCGCGCTCCAGGTGAAGTTGCCCGGCGCGGTCGTGGGGAACACCTGGGGCACCGTGCGCTCGTATTCCAGCGGCTCGGTCCAGTTGTCGAAGAAGAAATAGCGCTCCTGATACGCCTTCTCCCCCGCTCTCGCGCGCCTCGCCCATTCGTGATCCTCGCTGGTGTGGTTCATGACAAAATCGAGGCACACGGCAATGCCGCGCTCATGGCAGTCGGCAGCGAGGGCGGCGAGATCCTCCATCGTGCCAAGCTCCGGCTCGACCTTGCGGAAATCCGCCACCGCGTAGCCGCCGTCGCTGCGCCCGGCGGGGCTTTGGAGCAGGGGCATGAGGTGCAGATAGTTCACGCCGCAATCCTCGATGTAGACGAGCTTCTCGCGCACGCCGCGCAGGTTCCCGGCGAAGGCCTTGACGTACATGAGCATCCCGACAAGCTCATGCCCCTTGTACCAGGCGGGGTTTTGCTCACGCCTGAGGTCGATCTCGCGCAGCGCCTCGGAACGCGCGTCGAAGGCGCGGCGCAGCATCTGGCGAAAATAGTCCCAGGCGTCCCAGTCGCCGTGGTAGAGCTCCATATACAGCCAGCGCAGCTCCATCTCATGGCGCTGAAAACGCGCCTCAAAAATCTGATCCCAGTCGGTTTTATTCTGCATAACGGCAATCTCCTTTGTTTTTTTGAAAAGGGTCTGATCCGTATGGAAGCTATTATAGAAGAAGCCCGCCGTGAAATCAAGCGGGCAATTCATATTTTATCGCAGGCGGCGCATACTAGCAGAAAAAACGAAAGGAAGATGACCCATGAAGCGTCTGGGAACGCAGACTGTGGCGCTCGAGCGGCGCCCGGCAGTGCTCTCCTATGCCGCCGTCGGCGGGAAGAAGGAGGGCGAGGGGCCGCTCGGGCGCGGCTTTGACCGCATCTCGGCCGATTCGTATTTCGGCGAGGCGAGCTGGGAGAAGGCGGAGAGCCGTATGCTGCGCGAGTGCTTTGCCCTCGCCTGCGACAAGGGGCGTCTCGCTCCGGCGCAGCTTCAGGGCGTGCTGGCGGGCGATCTGCTCAATCAGTGCGTGAGCAGCGCCTTTGCGATGAAGGAGAGCGGGCTGCCCTACTTCGGGCTCTACGGGGCGTGCTCGACGATGGCGGAGGGGCTCGCGCTCGGCGCGCTGCTGCTTGAGGGCGGCTTCGCCGCGCGTCTCGGGGTGCTGACAGGCTCGCACTTTTGTTCGGCGGAGAGGCAGTACCGCTTCCCGCTGGAATACGGCGGGCAGCGCACCCCCACCTCCCAGTGGACGGTGACCGGCGCGGGCGCGGTGCTGCTCGGCGCCGGGGGCGGGGCTGTGCGCCTCACACACGTCACCGTCGGGCGCATCGTGGACGCGGGGATCGCCGACGCGACGCACATGGGCGGCGCGATGGCGCCGGCCGCCTTCGACACCCTCGCGGCGCACTTCAGGGAGACGGGGCGCTCCCCCGCCGACTACGACGCGATCTTCACGGGTGATCTCGGCGCGCTCGGACACGATCTCCTGCAGGAGCTGTTTCGCCGCGAGGGGGTCACGCTCGGGCCGCTGTATATGGACTGCGGCGTGCTGATCTACGATCTCGCGGCGCAGGACGTGGGCGCGGGCGGCTCGGGCTGCGGCTGCTGCGCGTCGGTGCTGTGCGCGCACATCCTGCCCGCGCTGGAGAAGGGCACCTGGAAGCGCGTGCTCTTCGCCGCGACCGGGGCGCTGCTCTCCCCGACGAGCTCGCAGCAGGGCGAGAGCATCCCCGGCATCTGCCACGCGCTGGTGTTTGAAAAGGAGGATTGAGATGACTTTGCTTTACGCCTGTTTGAAGGCCTTTCTCGTCGGAGGGCTGCTGTGTCTGCTCGGGCAGCTCCTGATCGACTATACGCGCCTCACCCCGGCGCGCATCCTGACCGGCTACGTCGTCGCCGGGGTGCTGCTCGGGGCGCTCGGGCTGTATCAGCCGCTCGCGGACTGGGCGGGCGCGGGGGCGACAGTGCCGCTCACGGGTTTCGGCAACGCCCTCGCGCGCGGTGTGAAAAAGGCAGTCGAGGAGACGGGGCTGCTCGGCGTGTTCACAGGCGGCTTCACGGCCGCTGCCGGGGGCACCGCCGCCGCGGTGGTCTTCGGCTTCCTCACGGCGCTGCTGTTCCGTCCGCACGACAAGAACCAATAATGCCAGCTCTCGGCTCCCCTGAAAGGGGAGCTGTCAACGCCGCCTGCGGCGTTGACTGAGGGGTCTGCTCCCTGAACGAGGAACCAAGAGCATACCCTTCTTCAATTGCGATTGACAGGTTTTTCTCTCCGCGTTATACTATTTGTACAAGAAAATGATACCACAGAGGAGAGAAACACATGAAAAAACGCCTCCTGTCCCTGCTGCTCGCCGTGCTGATGCTGCTCAGTCTCACGGCCTGCGGCGCCCCCAGGCAGTATGAAGTGCGCTTCGAGCTCAACGGCGGCATCTATGTCTCCGGCCAGCTTTTGCAGCACGTCGAAGCCGGTTCCGCCGCCGAGGCGCCCGTCGTTGAGCGCGAGGGCTACCGCCTGAGCGGCTGGAGCGAGAGCTTCGAGGCGGTGAATGATAACCTCGTCGTCCTCCCGCTCTGGGAGAAGCTGCCTGATCTCTACGAGGTGCGCTTTGACCTCAACGGCGGCTCTCTCGTCTCGGGCGAGCTGTTACAGCGCGTCGAGGCCGGTTCCGCCGCCGTCGCCCCCGTCATCGAGCGCGAGGGCTACGCCTTCACCGGCTGGAGCGAGAGCCTGGAGAACATCAGCAAAAACCTCGTCATCGTCCCGGTCTGGGAGAAGCTGCCCGAGCTTTACGAGGTGCGCTTCGAGCTCAACGGCGGCACGCTCCTCTCGGGCGAGCTGTTGCAGCACGTCGAGGCCGGTTCCGCCGCCGAGGTGCCCGAGGTTGAGCGTGAGGGCTTCGTGTTTGACGGCTGGAGCCAGGACGTGTCCAGGATCGAGAAAAATACCCTCGCCGTCGCCCAGTGGGCGCAGATCTACCGCATCGTCTTCGACCCCGCGGGCGCCGCGGTGATCAGCGGCGAGCTGGAGCAGCAGATCAGCCGCGGCGAGCTGCCCGCGCCGCCCGAGCTGGAGCTGCCCTACTACGCCTTCGCCGGGTGGGAGCCCGCGCTGGGTGAGGCAGAGGCCGACACGAGCTATACCGCGCTCTGGACGCCGCGCAAGCTGAGCTCCGAGGAGGTCTTCGAGAAGGTCTCCCCCGCCGTGGTGGAGATTTCTGCCAACGAACCGGACAGCGACTACTACAGCCTCGGCTCGGGCTTCTTCATCGACGAGAACGGCCTGTTCGTGACGAACTACCACGTCATCGACGGCACGGTCTCCGGGGAGATCACGATGCAGGACGGGACGGTGTGCCCGATCCTCGCGGTGCTCGATTACGACCCGGTGCTCGATCTCGCGCTGCTGCAGGCCGATGTGAGCGGCAACCCCTATCTGCGTCTGAGTGAGAAATCCGTCTCGACGGGCGAGACCGTCTACACCCTCGGCAGCTCCGAGGGACTGACCAGCACCTTCTCCACCGGGATCGTCTCCGCCGCCTCGCGCGTGGTGGACGGCGTGACGTGCATCCAGATCACCGCCCCGATCTCCCACGGCAACAGCGGCGGCCCGCTGCTCGACGAATACGGCGAGGTCGTGGGCATCAACGCCATGACCTATCTGAGCGGGCAGAACCTCAACTTCGCCATCGACGTACATAACCTGCAGAGCCTCCGCCGCACCGGGAAGCTGAGCTTGCAGGAGGTCTTCGACCTCGAGTACCCCGACGGCAAGGCGGCCGCCGGGGATAACGAGTTCTCCGCCTTCGCCGACTACTACGAGAACGAGAGCAACGACGAGGTCTCCCTCGCCGACATTCTCCGCATGGACACCATCGTCGCCGGAACGCTGAACGGGGTCAGCGACCTCGACTGGTTCTGCTTCTCCGCGGACGAGGCTGGCGATGTGAGTATGATGGTCGTCCCGAATTACACGGACGATCTCGACCACATGCTGGTCGGGGTCTTCCGCCTCAAGGACGGAGAGCCCGATCTTCTCGGGGCGCTTGAAGCCACGGAGGCAGAGGGCGTGCAGTATCTGGGCGGCTCGGTGTACCTCAAGCGGGGCGGCGTGTACCTGGTTCTCGTCTGCCTCGACGACGACTACCCCTACCAGTCCGGCGCGGAGTACCTGATCACCGCGAGCTTCACCCCCGAGGCGGAGGCGTACCAGTAAAGTGAATCATTAAAAGTGAAAAGTGAAAGATTGCGGTGTCGCCTCCGGCGACGGATTACAATAAGGGGTGAAAACCTTGCGCCGTGATGCCGGTTTCCGCCTCTTTATTCCAATCGTTCACGCTGCGGACACCAGTTTTTTCACTTTTCTCTTTTCACTTTTCACTTTTCACTTTTATTTTTCAATCGTCCCCGAAGGGGACACCACAGTTTTTCACTTTTCTCTTTTCACTTTTAGTTTTCAATCCGTCCCCGAAGGGGACACCACAGTTTTTCACTTTTCTCTTTTCACTTTTACTTTTCAATAATTATTCGTTATTCATTTACAAAAACCATGGCGAATCCGGACGGATTCGCCATGGTTTTTTATTCTTTTCGTTTTGTCTCGACCCAGGCTCTGAGCGCGGGGACGTTCATCGGCGCGATGTCCTCGGGCAGCTCGTCCCAGGCGAAGAAGCGCAGTTCCTCCACCTCGCCCTCCTGCGCGCGCGGCTCGCCCGTCCAGTCCGTGCAGAGGTAGACGTGGTCGATGTTCGAGACCTCGTCGCCGTTGGGGTAGACGTAGTGCATCTCCGGCCCGGAGAAGACGCCGAAGAACGCGAGCGCCCCGGCGCTCAGCCCCGTCTCCTCCCGCAGCTCCCGCCGCGCGGCCTCCTCGACCGGTTCATCCAGCTCGACCGAGCCGCCGTGGTAGCCCCAGAGATGGTTGTCCGCCCGGCGCTGCAAAAGCAGCCGCCCCTCGGCGTCCTCCAGCAGCACACTCGCCCCTGCCTGCAGCAGCGGTCTGTGCCCGACCTGCTTGCGCAGATCCATGATATAGTCCGACATGGCGCCTCCTCAATAGAGCAGCGGGTCGTTGTAGGGATAGGCGTAGGCGTAGTTCCCCTCGGAGTAGTGCATCATGTCGCGCACCCACTGATAGGTCGGATCGACGATCGTCTCGCCCCATTCGGTGTGCCCGAGGTAGCGCCAGCCGGCGTCCGTGGGATCGTTGATCTCCGTCTCGATGACGCAGCCCGGCACCAGCTCGCGCATCCGCTCGATCTGCTCGTCCGGAACCGGCGTCAGGCAGCCGATCCACAGCCGCTCGAGCTGTGTCATCTCATAGAGGGGCGTGATATCGTGCAGGGCAAAGCACCAGCCGAAGTTCAGGTGCTTGAGATTCTTGAGCTTCGTCAGAGGGCGCAGATCGCTCACCGCGCTCGTTTGCAGCTCGGCATACACCAGCTTCTCGCAATTTTCCAGCGGCGAGAGGTCGTACCAGTCGCCCATGGCGACGATCAGCAGCTCGAGATCGGGCATATAGCGCACGAAATCGAGCGAGCGCAGGTAGGAGTTGTGCCCGAGGTCGAGGTATTTGACCCGGGTGCAGTATTTCAGCGGCTCGGTGTTCTCCGGCGTCAGCTCCCCGCCGATGCCGGGGTTCGAGGCGAGGATGCGCTCCACATCCGTGCGCACGCTGTAGCCCGCGAGGCCGCCCGTGCGGTCGCCAAACCAGATGCGCCACACGACGTTCACCTGCGGCAGCGCGTCGCGGATGGCCGCCATGTGCTCATCGTCCACCCCGCAGCTATCCATGTCCAGCGTGCAGAGATTGGGCATACACGGGGCGATGCGCCGCACCAGCGCGCCCTGATCGCTGATCTCACGGCGGCGCAGATCCATCACCGTGTCCTCGAGCGTGAAGCGGCAGCCGCAGAGCGTGAAGGCATAGTCCACCTCGAGCTCCGGCCGCGCCGCGCGCAGATGCGCCAGCGTCTCCCAGGGGATGCGCCCGTCCTCCGCCTCGCCGCTGCCAAGGTCGATGCGCTGTACGCTCTCATCCTCCAGCGCCTCGAGGAAGCGCTGCTCCAGCTCCTCGGCGGAGGCGGCGGAGAGATCCCAGACCGCGTCCTCTGCCCGGGCGGAGGACGCGCCGAAGCCGAAGAGGCACAGCAGGCACAGCAGCAGTGGGATGAGTTTCCGAATCATGTTATGTTCTCCTTTTCCGGCTGACGGCGCGCCTCAGTACAGCGGGTCAAGCCAACTGAAGGCATACTCGGAATTGTCATAGCCGAACTGCTCGCGCAGCAGATCGTAGCGCGGCTGATTGTCGAAGAGGAAGACGCCGGTCTTGGCGAAGTAATCCCAGCCGCGGTCGGTCAGATTGGCATAGCGCCAGGAGCCGAGAGAGGGATCGTCCAGGTCGGTGTTGATCTCGCAGTTCGGCGCGCGGCGGCTCATCTCGTCGATCTGATCCTGCGGAACGTGATGGCGCAGGCAGATATACAGGCGCTCCAGCTCTGTCAGCCCATACAGAGCGGTGATATCGGTGACCTTCGTGTCGCCGATGTTGAGGTGCCTGAGCTCCTTGGAGTTGGACAGCGGGCTCAGATCGGAGACCGTGGTATGGGTGACCTCCAGGTACTCCAGGTGCGGGCAGGCCGAGAGCGGCGTGATATCCGAAATGCCGGTCAGCGTCAGGATGACGACCTCGATATTCGGCATGGAGTAGAAGAAGGAGCAGTCGGTCAAAGTGTCGTTATGGCCGATGTCGATATACTTGAGGTCGGTGCAGCAGCTCAGCGCGTCCACGTCACCGTTGGTGATGGCGCCGCCCTGAGAGGGCTTGGAGGCGAGAATCTTGATCACGTCCGTGCGCACGCTGTAGTTGGTGCCGAACCAGATGCGCCAGACAAACTTCGTGTTCGGGAAGGCGTCGCGGATCTCGCGCATGGCGCCGTTTGACACGCCGCAGCTATCCATATCGACGACGGTGCAGGCATGCATCAGCGGCATGACGTTTTTCACGGCGAAGCCCTCGTCGTCCATGTGGACGTGGCTGAGGTTCACAACATCGGCGTTGAGGTTCGTGGGCACGCCGCAGAGGGTGTAGCTGTAATCATAGACGGCGTTGGGGCAGGCGGCATTGAGCTGCCAGAGGTTGTCCCAGGTGATATTGCCGCCCTCGGCGCCGAGGTGGATGGTCTTGAGCTTGGGCAGCCCCGCGAGTACGGGCAGCGCCGCGGCAAATTCCTCCTGGCTCGCCGCGCTCAGATCGACGCTCTCGGTATCCGCGCCGAGCGTCTGGCCGAGGAGCTGGAGCTGATAGTGGAGCTGCGCGGCGGGCAGCGCCTCCTGCAGCGCGGCGAGATCGCCGAGCGCAAGGCCGCCTTCCTGACCGATCACGCCGAGCTCGACCGTCTGGAGCTGGGGCAGGAGCTTGAGCAGGTGCACGGTGCGCTCCATGTTCTCCGCCGTGAGCCAGCTCAGGTTCGCAGAGCTCGCGGTATTGGCCAGGCTCTCCCCGTTCGGGAGTGTGACGGTATAGCGCACCTCGATCGCGGGATTCGCCGCCGCCCAGGCGGCGATCTCCTCCACGTTCTGGCTGCCGCTGAAATCCGCTCTCTTGAGCTGCGTGAACTGCGCGAGCAGCGCGGTCTCGCCCGGATAGAGCTGTACCGTGATCTCCTGCGCGTCCTCGGGGAAGCTCCCGCCCGTGAGCGTCACCTTCGGGGTGACGAAGGGCATGGTGAACTCTTTCGGCGCCTCGGTCTGCTGCGGCGCGCCGCTCTCGTCGATGACGACGCGCGAGGCGGGCTGCACGGGAGAATAGGTACACAGGATCATGAAGCCCATAAAGCAAAGGGACACGATCGCGCTGATCACACGAAGGACATTTCTCATCTTTCTGCCTCCTGTAGGATATTGCAGTACAGGTTAGTATAGCATTTTCCTCGTATTTTTGCAACAATTTACGCGAAAAAAGGCGTGCCAACAGAACGGCGCATCCGTGAATTGGCGTATCTCCCGCCGTGGGCGTGTACGCGGGACGCCGAGGGCGGCGTCCCCTACGTCAGCCATAAGCTTTCCGCGCAGGTTCGCGCCTTTTTTTAATCCGTCCGCGCAGCGGACACCACAATTTTTCATTTTTCGTTTTTCATTTTTCGTTTTCAGAAGTTGGGGTCCTTCCAGGAGTACGAGTAGTCGCTCGCCTCGCCGTGGTAGCCAAACTGCACCCGCAGCAGGGCATAGCGCGGCGCGCAGCCGGCGAGATAGTAGTCCTGCGCCTTGTACTCCTCGTCCTCGTCCCAGGCGGTGGTGAAGCGCCACGCGCCGATCGAGGTGTCCTCGTGGGTCGTGTCCATCTCGCAGTCCGGGTGCAGACGGGCGTACTCCTCCATCTGCTCGGGCGGGATCTGCGTCTTCGTGCCGATGTAGAGCCGCTCGAGCTCCAGGCCGTAGAGCGGCGTCATGTCGGCGAGCTTCTCGCACATGCCGATATTCAGGTGCCGCAGCTCATGCAGCTCGGAAAGCGGGCTGAGATCCTCGATATCCGTCATAAACAGCTCAAGATACTCGAGCTTCGGGCAGTCGGCGAGGGGGCTGAGGTCCGAGACGTGGTTGATGGCGAGGATCAGCACCTCCAGCTCCGGCATATACGAGAGGAAGCTGAGGTCGCGAATCTCCCAGTTGTGCCCGAGATCGAGATAGCGCAGCTTCGTGCAGTAGATGAGCGTCTCATTGAGCTCCTCGCTTGTGAGGTTGCCGCCGACGCCGGGGTTGGAGGCGAGAATCTTCTCCACGTCCGTGCGCACACTGTACGCCTTGCCGAACGACACCCGCCAGACCACCTCGATCTCCGGGAACTCGTCGCGCAGCGCCGCCATCGTCTCATTGGAGACCTTGCAGCTATCCATACACAGCCACCGCAGATGCGGCATACAGGCGATCACCTCGCGTACCAGCGGCACGCCCTCCTCGCGGACATGGAGGTGGTTGAGGTCAAGCTCCTCGTCCTGGAGGGAAAACTCCCTCTTCCAAAGCCGAAAGCGGTAGGAAAACTCCGCCTGCGGCGCGGCCTCCTCGAGCGCGCGGATATCCGCCCAGCTCGGGCCGCCCTCGCGCTCCTCGCCCAGCTCCACGCGCTCGATGGCGGGATCGGCGTGCAGCAGCGCGAGCGCGTCCGCGACCTCCTCATGCGTGAGGTCGCTCCAATCGACCTCGGCCGCGTCCGCCGCGGCCGTGACCGTAAGCGCCGCCGCAAGGCACAGGCACAGCGCAAACAGCGTAAAAAAGCGAAACAGCTTCATCGTATTCTCCTTTAATAATATGGGTCGAGCCAGTAGAAGGCGTAGGCGCTGGCTTCGCCGTTGTAGCCCATCTGCTCGCGCAGCAGCGCGTAGCGCGGGGCTAGCTCGTCGTCGTAGAGCGCATCGGCAAAGCGCCAGGTGCCGTTCGTGCCGTCGTAGAGCTCATTGTTCACGTCGCACGCCGGGTGCAGACGGCGGTACTCGTCCACCTGCTCCTGCGGCACCGGGGTGAGCTTGCCGAGATAGAAGCGCTCGAGCTCCAGACCGTAAACCCCGGTGATATCCGTGAGATAGTAGCAGTCGGAGACGTTCAGGTGCCGCAGGTTCTCAAGCCCCGCGAGCGCGTCGAGGTTCTCGATGTAGGTGTAAAACAGCTCCAGATACTCGAGCTTCGGGCAGTCGGCGAGGGGGCTGAGATCGACCAGGGAGTTCATGGCGATGATGAACACCTCCAAGTCCGGCATATAGCGCACGAAGGAGATATCGTCGATGTTCTCGTTGTGCCCGAGGTCGAGGAAGCGCAGCTTCGTGCAATACTTGAGCACCTCCACGTCCCGGCCGCGCATCTCCCCGCCGATCGAGCTTTTCGAGGCGAGGATGCGCTCCACGTCCGTGCGCACGGTGTAGCACGCGCCAAACCAGATGCGCCAGACCACATCGATCTCCGGGAAATCGTCCCGGATGGCCGCCATCGCCTCGTTCGAGACGCCGCAGCTATCCATGCACAGCCACCGCAGATGCGGCATACAGGCGATCACCGCGCGCACCAGCTCCCCCTCGTCGTCCATCTCGATGTGGTTGAGGTCAAGCTCCTCGTCCTCCAGGCTCACCGGGAGCCCGTAGAGCGTGAAGCGATAGCCAAAGCGCGCCGCCGGGGCGGCCTCCTCGAGCGCGCGGATCTGCGCCCAGTCGGGGGCGTTCTCGCGCTCCTCGCCCAGCTCCACGCTCTCGAGGGCGCTCATGCGCCGCAGCAGCGGCAGCGCCGCGTCCACCTGCGAGGCCGTGAGCGCGCTGAGATCGACCGAGAGCGCATCCTCCGCCGCGTCCACGCCGTTCGGGAAGTGGAGGATCGGCACCGGGGTCGGCTCCGGCGTGGGTTCCGGGGTCGGCACAGGCGTCGGCACAGGCGTCGGGGCGGGCGCGTTCACGCCGCAGCCCGCGAGCAGCAGGATAAGCAGCAACAGCAGCGGCAGAGTTCTTTTCATGGTGTTCCTCCCGTCTCCCGCATCGGCACGCCGAGCTTCACCACCCAGATGCCGTCGATGTCCCGGATGAAGCCCTCCGCCGGGTAGCTCGGCATCTCCGTGACGCGCGGATCGTATTGCAGCGAGACCCATTGCCAGAACCCCGCCATCTTGACGCGGGTGTTGAGCACATAGCGGAAATAGGCGGTGTAGGCATTATAATAGTATGTGTTATGGGAATGCGGGATCGCGCTCGGGTACTCCGCGCCGGTGATATCGCCATAGCGCTCAAAGCCGTAGACGCTCTCGCCCAGCACGTCCCCCGCGCCGACGAAGACCAGCTCCGTCTCCCCCGGCACATAGCCCGGCTCGCTCTCCAGCCGTCCGAGCACGCGCGTCATCAGGGAGAGCGTCGCGTCCTGCTCCAGATCCTTCTTCACATAGACGGCGTTCGCGGTCTGCACCCCGTCCCAGAGCAGCAGCAGCGCGAGCAGCGCCGCGAGCAGCCGCGCCGGACGCGCGAGGCGGCGCAGTTCCTGCGTTTTGAGCAGCAGCAGCGGCAGCAGATACAGCAGCCAGAAGGCGTATTTCATCAGATCGTGGGATTCGCGCGCACCGAAGAGGCGCGACACGTTCGCCCCGAGGGGCAGCAGCGCGAGCAGCGCGAGCGCGAGCAGCTTCTCCGCCCAGCCCCGCTCCCGCCGCAGGAAAAAGCGCAGCGCGAGCAGCAGCGTGAGCGCGGCGAGCAGGAGATTGCAAACGAGCGCCGCGCGGCTCAAATGCGAGCGCGCGGGGTCGAAGAAGGCCGCGCCGACGTCGCCGTACACCGCGCCGAGGCGCTCCCAAAGTCTCGTCCCCTCCGCCTCGAAGACCTGATAGACGCTGTTGTTGGTGCCGGTGTCGAGCGGGATCTCCTTGAGGCGCACCATGAGGCGCAGCAGCGCGTAATACAGCCCGCCGCCGAGAGCGAACATCGCAAGGCTGCGAAGCCCCGCCGTCAGCACCTCGCCGAAGCGCCGCCCCGCAAAGAGCCGCGCAAGGCACAAAAGCATCACCCCCACGAGCGCGGCGGAGAGAAAGCTCTGGTACAGGCTCAGCGAGCCTGTAAGCAGCAGCGCGCCGAGCAGCGTCCCCGTCCAGCCAAAGCGCGCCCACAGGAACACTGCGCCCAGCGCCGCGAGCAGCGCGAGCATATCCATATCCATCTCATAGAGGTAGGTCGCCGCCATGGCGATGGTGCTGAGGTTCACCGTGAAGAGCCCCGCCGTGAGGCAGAGCGCAAGGGTCGTCTCGAGCCGCAGCAGCTTCGCGGTGAGGTAGACCGCGAGGCTCAGCCAGCCGAGGCTCAGCATTCCCAGCAGCCAGGGCAGCGCGAGCGGCACGCGCACGAGGCGGCGGTACAGCACCGTTCCGAAGCGGCCGAGCTGCATCTTCCAGAAGACCTCCGTACCGTCGGCGTAGAGGGCGTTGAGGATATCGTGGGAAAAGCTGTCATGTAAAAAGGCGTAGGCGTGCGCGAGCAGACCCCAGAGGAAGGTGAAGAGCAGGCAGCGCAGCAGCAGCCGCCTGTCCTCCTGCGCGCCGAGCCCGCCGCGCCAGGCCGCGCGCAGGGTATTCAAATCCGTCATGGCATACCTCCCGGTACTATGTAAGTATCTTTCAGCATATCACAAAACGGGCATCTTGCAAAGAGGGAAATACGGGAGGCGGGAAAATGAAAAGATAAAAATGAAAAATGAAAAATTATGGTGTCCGCTTCGCGGACGGAATGAAATAAAGAGCGCGGAAATCTCACGGCTCGCCGTAGGGGACGCGGCCTCCGCGTCCCCTACGGCGCGGAAACCCGCATCTAACGTCCCGCCCGGGCGAAATGCGTGACCGGCGCGGTGCTGCCGGGCGATTCATGAATCGCCACTACAATACTAATATATTTAATACCCATTCTAACTAACGCTTCAAAACAAGCACCACCTACTCCACCTACTCCTACTATAAGTACATGAGTATTAGTAAACTTATTTAACTTATCTTCATCAACTAACATCTTACTACGTTCTAACATATATATCACCAAAGAAATTATAACATAAATTAAGACACAAAAAAACTCAAGGGTAAGCTTACTGTGATAAAAAACCTGCACTACACAGGTGGGCATCACATGAAGCTGCTTTAGGATCCCTACACTCAAAGAGCAAGGTCTTCAACACCACAGTCAATTAGATTCCCAATAAATCACTTACTCGGTTTTTATGAAAGTAAGCACTTTACCTTGAGTAATTAAAGTATATCATAAAAAAATGAATAGTACTAGATACTATTCATTCTCTTTACACTATTTTAACCTATTGGAGGAATAACATTTGGAGGTAAATTATTACCCATCATTTGATTTCCTATAGGAGACATTCCCATTTGTCCACTAGGCATTACTGCTTGATTAGGAGTACTAAATTCATTAATTTGTGGTCCTTTTATAATAGGCTGCATCATTTCATTAGAAATACTTACATTAGCATTCATATTTACATTATTATTTGCAAATTCATTATTAACCATATTACTTTGAACATTAGAACCACTAAATTTCATACTATTAATCATCGCATTAGCTTCTCCATTTCCCATATTATTCATATTAGGAGTAGCTACATTTCCAGTAGCAATAGGTATTGCATCTGGAGTAACATTATTAACTTGAGGTACATTACCAACAGGATTTATTCCTAAATCAGGTTTTTCTTGCTTTTTAGCAAAGTCACGTTCTATACCACTAAACGCAGGTCCATTATTAACTGGTGCTTGTGGAACTGGTGCAGCTGCAGGCATATCACTTGGTGTTGGATGATCTTTTTCTTTTTGAGCAGCATTATTACCACTATTAGCAGCAACTACATCTCCTTGTATCTTCCAACAATTATTAACATCACATGAGTTAGAGTTAGGTGCTGGATTAGGCATTTCCATCTTAACTACCATTGGTAATTTAAATGCTCCACCAAACCCTACACAGTTACCTGGTTGCAATACTTTTTGTTTTTCTATAACATCCGCCGAAATATTCGGTAACATTGTTCTAATATATTCAATATCTTTAGGATGTGTCATTTTAAATATTAGGAAGTTACTACATTGAGCAATAACTGTTTCTGATATTTCTACTGGTCTTTGAGAAATAATATTTAATAGAACACCATATTTACGACCTTCTTTAGCAATACGGTCAAATATATTATAACCAATTAAGAATACGTCAGCATCTTTAATAACATATCTATGTGCTTCTTCTAAGAATAGATGGAAAGGAATTTGTGCTCTTTTCTTTCTAGTCTTACAGAAGTCAAAGAATATTCTTGCAATTATCTTAACAATAATCTTCGCATGTGTATCATCTATATCTTCTAAGTTCATATTGATAACTTGAGCTTTCTTATTACCAACAGCAACTAAAGAAGCAATATAAGTTTCTAAAGAAACATAATTATCACATTTATAAATATTAGCAATTTTACTATTTATAATAGAATTTAATCTAACTTGTAATAACATTGCATCATCATATAATTGTTCATTGTTTTGGAAACCTTCACTAATTAATGTAAACTCTAATGCAGCAGCATAATCTCTCATACTATAGAATGCATTAGTAGGCTCTTGTGTCATTTCTAACTCTTCATCTATATGACTTAAGATATAATCAGTAATTAAAACTGATTCGCCAAAGTTACCATAACTATCAATTTCAAAACATTCTGATAATGTTCTTGTATAACCTAAACCTTGAATTATACTACCAAAGTTGAAATCATTAGTATGACATACTTCTAATACTTTAAATATTTCATTTTT
>JAZQCO010000026.1:0-21442 GCA_045546335.1 Candidatus Limivicinus sp.
GCTAAGTGTTGTCTTCCTAAGACCGCTTGGCCTCCGACTTCGATGAACCGGGGCAGCGCTTTATCCTCGGATGACGACGCAGGCGTGTGCGCCCAGTTTGGGGATCGTAATGGTCAGCTTTTGATTTTCCAGCTCCCAGCGGACGTTGCCGGGCTCGTCCAGATTGACGCAGACGGGCGTTCCCTTCGCCCAGGGGATCGTGACGCTCTGGTCAGACAGGATCACCGGGTCGAAAAAGCTGTTGCCGAAATGACCGCTGGCGTTGACAAAATGGACGAGTTCAAAATCCTCCTTGCGCCCGTGGGTGACCTCCACCGTCGGGTGCAGGCTCTCGGAGACCGGGCGGCAGGGGCAGAGCTTTGTCAGTACAAATTGCAGGAAAACCAGCCAGTTGTCAAAGCCGTCGGTATAGTAATTCGTGGCAGGATACCAGGGGATCGTCACGCCGAAGCCCTCGCCGCAGGGCATTCTGGTCGCTGCCGGGAGCTCTGTGGGCGCCTCGGTCGGGTAGCACAGCTCCGGCGGGCCGAAGCGCTCGGGCTTCCGGAGCGTACCGATCCTCTCGACGCCTTCCTCATAGTCCCGCTTCCAGTAGCTCTTGCCCACCATGAAGAGCGGGCGCCCGGCGCCGTCCACGCGCAGCATCGCCCCCAGCGCCTGATCGCTGCGTCGGCCGCCCTCCTTCACGCCGAAGCAGGGCAGCGGCGGAAGCACGCCGCTGGCCAGCAGCGTGCCGCCCTGCTGCACCCAGAACATCAGCTTTTCCAGCGCAGGCGGGGCAAGGCGCTGCTTTTCGGGGAGGAGGATCGTTTTGTATTTGCCCAGGTCGATCTTTGAAAGCCCGCCGGGCAGTGTCTCGTCAAAGAGGATATGGCTCTCGGTGAGGGCGCGCACCCAGCCCCGCTCCTCGGCATGGGGGATCACATAGGAATCCCGCACCAGCAGCGTATCGGCGGCGGAGGTCACGCCGCAGCACACATCCTCGTGCTCGGCGGCGTAGCGGGACACCTTCTGCACCCGGGGGTACGCGCTCCTGTCCTCTTTGTCATAGAGCCTGCCCATGACGTAGTAGTCCAGCCCGCCGAAGTTTGCGAGCGTCTGCCAGAGCCGAAGCTCCTGGAGGGCGGGATTCACCGACACATGGCGGTAGGCAAAGCCCATGAAGTCCACGTCGGCAATGTCCGCCTCCTGTCCCATGCCGCGGATGGCGCGGGCGTTGGAGGAGGCCTGATACTGCCAGTGGGGCAGCTCCCGGCCAAACTCGCTGTTGGATTCCTGCCGCACATAGTCCACCGAGCAATAGGCAAGCTCGGGGTTTATCTCCCGCAGCAGCGCGGTGATGCGCTTCTTCTGCGCCCCGGCGAGCTCCTGCATAAAGCGGAAATAGACCATGCTCGCCTTGTCCGTGCGCGTCAGCTCCACGGGGACATCCATGCCGTATTGGGCCTTGAAGGCGCTGCGGCAGGCCTCGCACTGGCAGGGGCCGTGGCGGTTCATGCTGTAGTCCACGATCACACCTGTGGCGGTGCCCATGTTGCAGTAGATGCCGTCAAAGGGGATCGTTTCAAACATCTCCCTCAGGATCTCATCCATGTACCCGCCCTGATAGCCGCCGGAGAGACAGGTCTGCACCGTGCCGTTGTACTCCAGCACGCTGCCGTCGGCATGGCGGTAAGCCCAGTCGGGATGGCGCTCGAACACGGCGCGCGATATCTTGGAAAAATCCGTGCGCGCAATGACCTTGATCCCGTTTTCATGGCAGCGCTCGACCAGATGCCTCAGGTCGAAGCCGTCCAGATACGCGCTGCGGGTGTGGTCGGCAAGCTCTGTGGGATAGCTTGCGATCAGCCCCGCGGCGTTGAGCATCACGGCATTGCAGGAAAAGTCCTTGAGACTGTCCAGAAACGCATCCTCGTTGAAGTCCTTTGTGTCGATCTCCCGGAAATTCGGCTGGATCACCCGCCAGGGATATCCGTTCCACCAGTGCGCCATATGCTCTCCTCGCTTTCTTCTGATTTCGTGATCCTATTCTAGGGGACAAGGGCGAAACGGTAAATCTCCATATTTGCGACATTGTCTTCAAATTTGACATATTGAAAAGGGTCTGTCTCAAAACGCCGAGATCGGCCGTAGGGGCGGCTATCAGCCGCCCGTGCAGCGAAAACATCAATACTTGAAAAAGTGGGCGAATTCGCTTGAAACAGCGGATTCGCCCAACCTTTTTGCAAATATTTTGTTGTTGCTGCCGGGAGGCTGATAGCCTCCCCTACATTCTCTTTCGGACCTTTGAGACAGCCCCTTCGTTGCTCATTTCTTATTCTCCAAACAGGGAAGCCGGGATGGTGTAGTCCCCGGTGAGCTGATCGGAGGCGCTGTAGGCATAGTGCAGCGCGAGCGGATCGCCCTCGGCCGTCGTCTTCTTGGCGTTTGCGTCCGTCAGGGTCAGGATGCCGTCTGAGAAGGTATAAGCGCCCTCGTCCACGATGCTGTAGGAGGCAAACTCAAAACAGTAGCCTCCGTCCGGAAGGAAACGGATCGTGGTGCCGAGGTCATTGGAATAGACGGTGCTGCCCTCTTTGTCAAAGGCGAAGAGCTCGGCGGGCACCGTGAAATCTCCGGTGAGCTGGTCAGACATGCTGTAGGCATAGTGCAGCTCGAAGGGGTCGCCCTCAGCCTTGGTTTCCTTGCCGTTTGCGTCCGTCAGGGTCAGGGCGCCGTCGGAGAAGGCATAAGTGCCCTCGTCCACGATGCTGTAGGCGCCAAACGCAAAGACATAGCGGCCGTCGGAGAAGAAGGTCATGGTCGTAGCCTGGTCGGCGGAGGCGACAGTCGCGGAGACGATCTCCTCCTCTTCGGTCTGTGTGCCGCCGAAGCTCTCCGCCGGGATCGTGAAGTCCCCCGTCACCTGATCGGAGACGGCGCAGACATAGTGCAGCGCCATCGGATCGCCCTCGGCGGTGAAGGTGTCGCCCTTGGGATTGGTGACACGCAGCACGCCGCCCTCATAGGTATACGTTCCGATATCCTCGATGCTGTAGGCCTCAAAGAAGAAGCGATAGCTGCCGTCGGGGTTGAAGGTCAACGTCGTCGCGCCGTCGTCGCTTGGGATCGTCACGCCCTCGGCGGCGGGGGCGGCGGGCTCCTCCTCGACGGGCTCTTCCTCTTCCTCCGCATGGGGGTTGAGGTAGCTGACGATCTCAGAGTCGGAGAGTGTCCACACGGTTTCCGGCACGAAGTCCAGAAGCGAGGGGACGTCGGCGCTGTCGTAGTCGCCGTCGGCGTCGCTGCCGTTGAGATCGAGCTTCATAAGCTGCTTCATCTGTTCGGAGTAGGTGTCGGTATGCAGCTCGAAGAACACATGGGAGGCCGCAGCGGTCGTGACGGTGCCGTCCTCATTCTCCGTATAGCTGCCCTCGGAGGTCGTGCGGTACACAAGCCCCAGGCCGCTGGGATCGCCGATCTCCGCGCGCTTGCCCGCCTCCAGCACATAGTAATCGGACACAAGCGTATAGCTGCCCGCGCCGTCGAGCGTGAGCGTAATGTCGATGTAGGAGCGGGAGTCGTATTTCAGGAGCGAGGCCATATCGGCGGAGAGGAACTGATAGTCCGGCATGGACTCGATGTTGCCGTCGCCCTGGTTGAAGCTCACGGTGAAGCTGCCTCCCGTCTCCCCGCCCGCTCTGACGGCGGCGGTCTTGGGCGTGCCCGCGCCGGTGAGCATGACCGTCGCGACGATGGCCGCCACGCCGAGAACGGCGGCGCTGATCGTCAGCGCCAGTTTCTTGCCGCTGCCCGCAGGGGCGTTGCCGTCCTTGGAGAACGAGCCGATGATGTTATACACCATGGCGGAGAGCAGACCGGCCGCGCCGATGAGGGAGAGATAGATGGCCTCCTCGCCGCCGTGACCGGCGTCATAATCCGTGAGGATGCAGTTGCCGATGCCCTCGACACGATCCCCCACGATGAGCATGGCGGAGGCGGCGAGCAGCGCCGTGACCGCAAAGGTCAGAAGCTGCGCCCAGAGCGCCTTCGGGTATTTCTTAACGAGGAGGATCGCCGCGAGCTCCACCACCAGCGCGCAGCCGATCAGCGCGAGGATCAGGCCGGAGTTCATCTGACCGAGGATGTAATAGTTTGTCTTATGGCTGAGGAAATACAGCACGCCGCCGAGCAGCGTCAGCGCGGCGCTGATGAGGCCGGTAGTCAGGTGCATTCCCGCGCCCTTCTTTGTGTTGGCCATATTCACACGCTCCTTTCCTTGCGGTATTTGTGGGCGAACAGGCAGGTAAACACGGCGAAGCCCACGGCGCTGGCGATCACAGCCGCCTCAAAGGCGGTCTTCCACCAGACCTGTCCGCGCCCGGCGGCGGCCTGTGCGTCGATGCCGTTAAGCAGGGCGCTGTTGACGTAGGCAAAGAGCTTCCTGTGATAGCTCTCGCGCAGGGCGCTCTGCAAAACCACGTCCTTTTCCACCTCGGCCTCGCTCAGGTTCCAGACCTTGGCATTGTTGGAGCCGCCGAGCATCTGGTCGTTTCCGGCCACGGCGCACTCGCGCGGCAGGAAGTAGGAGGAGGATTTGACGGAGTCGGTCATCATGAAGCCCTTCCAGCCCCACTCGCCGCGCAGGATGCCGTTCATCAGCTCCTTGGAGGCGGCGACATGGGTGCAGCCGATGCGGTTGAAGGCGCTCATGAGGCCGGTGATCCCGCCGTCGCGGATGCCGATCTGGAAGCCGCGCAGCTCGTTTTCACGCGCGGCCTGCTCATTGAGGAAGACTGCCAGACCGTCGCGGTTGGTCTCCTGATCGTTGAAGGCAAAGTGCTTGACGTTCGTGACCATGCCGTATTTGTTGAGCATTTCGTTCACATACGCGCCGGTCTTACCGGTGAGCACGGGGTCTTCGGAGTAATAGCCCACGTTGCGCCCGTTGTAGGGCGTGCGGTGCAGGTTCATGCCGGGGCCGAACCAGGTATTGTAGCCCGCCCAGAGGCCGTCATTGGCAACCATTCTGCCGTCCTCGCGCTGCAGCAGCGGGGAGAAGGAGGCCGCGAGCACCGGCCCGCCGGGATACACGTCGGTGTGCCGCTTGTAGGCCGCATCGTCCTCCGGAACCTCGTAGATCGTGCCCCGGGTGCGCTGGCCGAGCGTGGCGATCAGGCCGAGGGGCGAGTCCGCGCGGGATTCGATGGGCATGGCGAGCTCCTCGATCTCCTCGAAGTAGGCGATGTACTGGTTGATGAAGTCCTGAAGGCTCATCTGCTCCAGCGCCTTTTCGTACAGCGGATCGTCGTAGTCGAGGCCGCGCAGCTCGATGGCGCGCACGCCGTTGTCCTTGCCGTAAACAAAGCTGTCCGCGCCGGTGTAGAGGCTCTGCTCCAGCTCCTGATTATAGGTGGCGTTGCGGAGCATGAAGATCATCTCCTCGGTCGCATTCAAACCGGTCACGCTTGTCGGGAAGGTGTTGAACCAGTCGCTGCGGCTGAGATAGGTGACTTTTCTCGCGTCGGTGTTGTTGAGATCGGCCTGCTCCAGGCGGTTTTGGATGACCGTGCCCCTGGCTTCGGTGAGGTAGGAATCCATGGAGACCTTCTCGACCACGGCGTCACCGCCGCTCTCGACGTCCTTCCCCATCTCGCGCAGCACGGCGTTCACCGCCTCGTGCGCGCCGTTGCCGGTGGCAAAGGTGTACTCCCCCGCCTCCAGCAGCCACGCGCCGGAGACATTGTCATGGCTGTAGCCCCGGTCATAGCTGTAGAGATCCTGCGCGTTGAAGGAGATCACCACGTCATCGCTCTCGCCGGGCTGCAGCAGCACCACATCGGCGAAGCTCTGCTCCCGCGCCTCGCCCGTCTTGGCGTAGCCGATAAGCTGGATGGCGGCCTTCTCGATCTTCTCGCTGCGATCCTTCTCCGTATAGGGCACGGAGACATAGAGCTGCACGGCGTGCTTGGCAGCGGTGTCGCCGGTATTCGTGACCTTCACGGTGACGGTGGATTCCGTCTCGCCGCTCCAGTCGATCCGGGTATCCGTGATCTCCTCGGAGAAGCGCGAGCCCTCCAGGCCGAAGCCGAAGGGGAAGCTCACTTCGCTCTCATAGTCCCAGCTCAGGCCGTTCACCGACTGGCTCCTGCTGGCCTTGGAGGCGTTGCCCTGCTCCATCACCGCGTCAAAATAGCGGGTCTCGTAATATTTATAGCCGGTGTAGATGCCCTCGAGCTCCACAAGGTACCAGCTCGCGCGCAGGGCGTTGTTCGTGGTCGTCTCGATCTCATCGGCGTTTGCGAAGACGTAGATGCCCAGATTCTGCGCCGCCGGGGACAGTGCGGAGTTGACCGCCCAGGTGTCGGGCAGGTGTCCGGAGGGCAGCGTGTTGCCTCTCAGCAGGTCGGCAATGCCGTAGGTGCCGTAGGCGCCGGGGTTGCCGATCCAGAGGATGCTGTCGATGGCTTCATCCTGCCTGAGCTCCTCGATCTCCATGCTCGTTCCCGCGTTGATGAGCACGACGATCTTTTCAAAGCCCTGCTGCTTGACGAAGTCCACCAGCTCCCGCTCGTCGTTGCTCAGGGAGAGGATGTTGCCGGTGGGGCTCTGCGTAAACTCCTCCGGCTCCAGCAGGCCGTTCGCGCCGGGGTAGAAGCAGCAGCTCTCGCCCGCGTCGCGCCCCAGGACGAGGATGGCCGCGTCGGTATAGTCGCCGATCTTGCCCGCGTCGTACAGGCTCACAGGCACCTCGCCGATCTCAGTGCCCTGCTCCTCATAGTCGCTGACGACGTTGCCGCCCGGCGTTTTGACCGGGGCGTAGTCGGCCTCCATATCCTTATAAAACTGCACATACGCCGGGTTCACCGCAAAGCCGCGGCTCTCCAGCGCCTCGGCGAGAGGCACCACGTTGCTCGGGTCGATCAGCTCACCCATGGAGCCGCCGTATTGCAGCTTGTTGCTGCGCATCCCGAAGAGGGTCACGCGCTCGCCGTCGATAGCGGGCAGCCCCTTCAGCGCGACGCTGCCCTCCGCTTGCAGGCGCGTGGCATAGGCGATCTCCGCCTGCACCAGCTCCGAGGCGGAGGCGAAGTCGGATCGATAGGGATAGTCTGCGGGGTCGGTGCTTCGCGTAATCGTCGCCGTCTCGGTGCCGAGCAGCTCGTTGACCTTGCCTTCCCAGGCTGCCGCCACGGAGAAGGCAATGCTGAAGAGCATCAGCAGCGCGAGGAAAATGCTGGCAACGCCGCGAAACACATGGCTTGTTCTTTTCTGCATGGTTTCATTCACTCCTTCTGTCTTCTGTATCCGCCTGCGGCTCTCCGGCGGGATACAGGATTCCTGCCTGCAATATATCGTGCATTTCCTTTTCCGTCTATGTGTAAATTTGCTGTCATGTCCTTATATTAGTCTTGTTTTCTTCCGCCCCCGTCTCTCTCCCGTTCCGGGATCGGCATTGGCAAAAGGCGGCAAATTTCATGACAAAAAAGCAAATCTGCGGATGGTCTTCGGGTGTCGGCTATGCTATCATGCGAACAGTAATTGCTGTTGGAGGGAGCACAAATGCCGAAGATCAACAAAGTCGTGACCACAGTCTGGTACAACAGGCAGAATATGCACGAGCTGCGCCGGGTGTTCCCGGATTCCGATTTTGTCTATGTGGATTTTTACGATAAGGAGCGTTTGGCGCAGGAGGTTCGGGATGCCGATGTCGCCATCGTAATGGGCGATGTGGATCCCTGCCTGCTGGGAGAAAACAGCCTGCAATGGATCCAGTGCGACCACGCGGGGCTCAACGGCTCCGCCCGCCCGGAGGTCTTTGCGCGCGGCATCCCCGTGACGGGGGCTGCCGGACGCAGCGCCCCGGTGCTGGCTGAGCACGCCGTGTATTTCATGCTCCAGGGCTGCTATCACACCAAAGAGCTGCTGGCTGCCCAAGAGAAGTGTCACTGGGGCGTGGAGGGCAGTGAGAGCTGGCGCGGCCTCTACGGGCGCACGGCGGGCATCATCGGCATGGGCAACAACGGCCGCCTTCTGGCCGAGCGTCTGCACGCCTTCGGCATGAAGCTCATCGCCTATAACCGCTCGCCCATCCAGGGGCTGGACTATATCGACCGGAAGCTCTCCGGCAAAAACGGCGATACCATCGAGCCGCTGCTGCGGCAGTCGGACTTTATCATCCTCACCATCGCGCTGACCGACGAGACTTATCATCTATTGAACAAAGAGACCTTCCGCGAGATCAAGCCCGGCGCGTTTCTGGTGAACATGGCGCGCGGCGGTCTTGTCTGCACGGAGGCTCTGATCGAGGCGCTGAACGACGGCACGCTCTCCGGCGCGGGCTTGGATGTGTTCGAGGAGCAGCCCCTCTCCCCCGATTCCCCGCTGTGGCACATGCCGAACGTCTACATCACGCCGCACTGCACCCCCCAGGTGCCCGACCGGCAGGCGGCCACCATCGCCATCATCCGGGAAAACGCCCGCCGCTTTGAGGCAGGAGAGCCCTTGATGAATCTCATGCGTCCCTCCGACGCCGTCACCGGGCAGAAGGCGGAGGGCGGCTGGGCGCGAATGATGAACTCCGGTCTGACCAAGGAGCAGATCGCCGCCATGCCGCTTGAGAAATACCTGGGTGCGCGCGGCTGGACAGATCCCTCGGAATGGATGTAACGCTCTTCACTCCTTTCTCCTCGGCAAGGGGGGCTGTGAAAAAGTCCCCCTGAGGGAAAACAAATACGCGAGAAATAAGGGGCGAATTCGTATGACATGATACGAATTCGCCCCTTTTTTGTAACGAATACTGCTATGATACTGCCAGGCGGCTGGAGCCGCCCTACGAAAGAAGCGTGAATTTTGACTTTTTCACAGCCCCGATATTGCAACGCTCCCCTACAGCAGCCTCGCGTCTCGCAGGAGAAGGAAGGTGTAGCTGCTCCCGTTGTATTCCTCCTGATAGATGCCGAAGGTTCCGACGACCGTGATCTCCGTTCCGGGTTCCGGATAGTCGTCGGGATAGACATAGCTCTCAAGCAGCTCAAATTCCAGCCCCTGCGCGCAGCAGGCCGTGGCGTCCTCGACGATGCAGGCGTGATATTGCTTTCCGGCGGATTCAAAGGGCGAATACAGCCCCTTCATCTTCACGGTCTTGCCCATAAAGCTCTCCGTCTCATACATCATCGCGTAGACCTCGGAATACACCATCGTACTGCTGAGCAGGGTGAGATCGACGTCCACCTGATCCGCCTCAGGCGTCGCGGCTGCCGCGTTCGGCTGTGAGGCCGTCTCCCCGCAGCCGGCGGCAAAAAGAAGCATACTCAGGGACAGCAGCACGCACATTGTTTTTTTCATTGCCTTGCACCTCCGCAAATCACACCCGCTCCGGAGAACAGGAAGAACATCAGGATATCGACCGCCACGATCGTCGAGCCCACCGGCGTTCCCGCGAGGATCGAGATCAGGATCCCCAGCGCAGAGCAGAACACCGAGAGCACGGCGGAACAGACCGTCACCGAACGGAAGCTCTTGAATACCCGCATCGCCGAGAGCGCGGGGAAAATGACCAGCGCGGAGATCAGCAGCGATCCCACCAGATTCATAGCCAGCACGATGATGACCGCAATGATGACGGCGATCAGCAGGTTGAAAACGCCGGTTTTGACCCCGGTGGCGGCGGCGAAGCCCTCGTCAAAGGTCACGGCGAAGAGCTTGTGATAGAAAAACACAAACTCCGCCACCACAAGCACGGACAGGACGGCGCAGAGCCGAACCTCGTTCTTCTGCAGGGTCAGGATCGAGGTGGAGCCGAAGAGCGTGGAGCACACATCGCCGGAGAGATTGCTGGAGGTGGAAAATAGATTCATCAGCAGATAGCCGATGGCGAGCGCCCCCACCGAGATCATAGCCACGGCGGCGTCGCCCTTGATTTTCGCGTTCTGCCCTGTGCGCAGCAGAAGCACCGCGCTCACGACGGTGATGAGCAGCACCAGGGGCATATCGTTGGACAGATTAAAAACCGCCGCAACCGCCATCGCGCCGAAGGCCACATGGCTCAGCCCGTCCCCGATGAAGGAGAAGCGCTTCAAAACCAGTGTGACCCCCAAGAGCGACGAGCACAGGGAGATCAGCACGCCGACAACCAGCGCGTAGCGCACAAAGGGATACTGCCAGTACAACGCGAGCTTCTCAAGCACGGTCGATCCCCCCTTTCACAAATCCCCTGCCGGCTTCGCTTTCCAGGTACTCTTCCCTGGAGCCGAAAAACACCGTGTCGCCGATGTGCAGGATGTGGCTGGCATAGCGCAGGGCGGCGGAGAGATCATGGGAGATCATGATAAGGGTGATCCCGTCCTCGCGGTTGAGCGTTTCGATCAGCGCGTACAGCTCCGCCGTCACCCTCGGATCGAGGCCGGAGACCGGCTCGTCCAGAAACAGCAGGGATTCCGTGGCGCACAGCGCCCGAGCGAGCAGGACGCGCTGCTGCTGCCCGCCGGAGAGCTCCCGATAGCAGCGCTCAGTCAGAGACTCCAGCCCCATGCTGCGGATGTTGGCTGCGGCGCGCGCCTTTTCCGCTTTCGTGTAGAACGGCCTCCAGCCGCAGCTCCCCTCGAAGCCGGACAGAACGACCTCCCGGACGGAGGCCGGGAAGTCCCTCTGTACCGGCGTCTGCTGGGGCAGATAGCCGATCTGGTTTTTCTTCAGCCCATCCCCCAGCAGTATCCTGCCCGACAGCGGCGGCTGCAAGCCGAGGAGCGTGCGCATGAGGGTGCTTTTCCCGGAACCGTTCTCCCCGACGATGCAGAGATAGTCCCCTCTGTTGACAGAGAAGGAAAGGCTTTGAACGATCTCCCGGCCGTCGTAGCCGAGCGACAGATTCTCACAGGTGATGAGCGGCATGGTCTCCTCCTTATCCCAGCGCGGCCTTCAATGCGGTCAGGTTCTGCTCCATGATCGCAAGATAGCTCGCGCCCGCCGCCGCGTCCCGGGACGTGGTGGACTGCATGGAATCAAAGGTGAGGATCGTCTGATCCCTGCTCTGCGTGTTCTCGCAGATCGTGCGGGCGATGCTGCCGTCGGCGCTCTCGATCTGGCAGATGGCCTTCAAATGCAGTTCATCCACCTTGCCCGCAAGGAACACAATGGTCTCGAAGCTCGCCTCGGTCTCCGCCGAGCAGCCCGCAAAGGCGGCGTAGTAGCTCAGGCCGTAATCGTCCACCAGATAGCGCAGCGGGAAGCGGTCGCCGAAGAGCAGCGTCTTGACCGCCGCCGCGTCAACCGCCGCGCGGTAGTCCGCGTCCAGTGCGGAGAGCTTTTCGATATAGGCGGCGGCATTCGCCTGATAGACTTCCGCGTTATCAGGCTCCAGCCCCGAGAGCGCCTCCGCAATGGCCTCGCAGAGCGCGGCGGCGTTTCTCAGCGAGAGCCAGACATGCTCGTCATATTCCGGCGCTTCCTCATGGTCGTGGTGATCGTCATGATCGTCGTCATCGTCGTGGTCGTGTTCCATCCCTTCGACCAGCTCTTCTTCCTTCACGCGCTCGCCGAGGACATCCAGAAGGTCGATGACGAGCATATTCTCATTGGTGGCCTCCGCCAGCGCGTCGTCCACCCATTCGTCAGACTCTCCGCCCACATAGATGAACAGATCGCAGGTGGAGATCTTCACGATATCGTCCACAGTCGGCTGATAGCTGTGCAGATCAACGCCGTTATCCAGCAGCATCGTCACCTCGGCGTTCGCCGTCTGCTCGCCGAGGATATTCGTGACCCAGTCGTAAACCGGGAAAATAGTCGTCACGATGCGCAGCGTTTTTTCCGTGTCATGGAGCGCTGCGCTCTGCGCGCCTGTTCCAGGGCCGATAAGCAGCGCGAGGAGAAGCGCGGTGACAGTAAGCAGGGAAAATACTCTTTTCATGATAAAAACCTCCGAATCAAATCAAAAACAGGCGCAAAAAGACAAGGGGTATGGCAATGCCAAGAAAGCCTGTCCCTTTTCGGACAGACTGACCCCTTGTTTTCCTATATTGATTTAATCCGAGAGCTTGACCTTCAGAGAAACCAGGCTGAGCCGTCTGCATACACGGGCGCGGCTCTCCCCCGGCTTTGAGAGGAGCCCGCAGGCGGCGAGGGCTGTCAGAGCGAGCACCAGCGTGAGCGCCAGGCTCCGCAAGAGCTCTACACAGGTATGCAGCCTTGCACAGATCGCGCAGTCGTCCCCGTGGCAGTCATGTTCAGCTTCCAACACCACATGGAGAACCAGGAACAGCAGCACAAGAGCCAGCACGGCTGCCAGTATGGCTCTCCGGCGCTTGTTGCCCATCCCTCTCGCTCCTTTCCTGTGGTATACTCAAAAAATACAGGAAGTCCCCGCGTTTGTCAATGGCAGGAACATGAATTTTTTGCAAACAGAAAGCAGGCTCTTCGGCATCGAGGTACGCAGCGAGCCCATATGGTGGAGGGATCTGTGTGAAACGGGCATAGACAGGGAAGCGGCTTTTCCGAGGTACACGCCCCGAAAAACGGATTTGCGTTTTTCGCGTGCGACGCGAACGCTCAGCGGCGTTCCCCTCTGAACTCCCCCTGCGAAAGAGAATCACGGTAATTGATTCAGGAGTACGGACTGTAATACCGTGAAGGTCACCTTCCTCGTCGCCGGTTCCGTGACGCAGCTCCAAAAAAAGTCTTACACTCTCTTGCAAAGCGGCAGTTTTTCCGCTATAATAGTTAGCGATGTCTAACGAGCCTTATCTGCCCCTCGCACAGTGACCCGATTCCGGACATCTGTGCGGCGGGCCTTTTCAATGCTCGATAGTTAGATTAAGCTAACAGCCTCTGTCTAGAGATCGGAGGCGGTGGGACTATGAAAGTGGAAAGGCACTTGACCCTCTGAAAGAATTCCAGGCAGGAGGAGATTTTTATGCTGTTAACCGTTTTTCTGGCAATCGTTTTTTGCGCGGCGATGGCGATGATGCTTGTATCTGCCGTGGCGTTCATTCAGGACAACCGGTTCTTCTCGTCTGCTCCCCGGGAAGCGAGAGAGGTGCTGATCCAGCGGGAGAGGGAGCTCTTCTACGGCGCGAGGGCGATCGGCTGGACGCTGTTTGTCATCAGCGTTCTGATGCTCCTCGGCGTAGGCGTGATCGCCGTCTGGGACGGACTGAGAAGCGGCTTCACGTTCCGGCAGTTCTTTCTGCGGTTCGTTCTGATCCTCAGCGTTTACAAGCTCTGCGATATGGCGCTCATTGACAACTATCTGCTTTTGAAATTCCACTTTTTCCAGCACTACTACCCCGAGGCGGCGGATGTGATGGTGGGGAGAAAGTACGGCTTCAACCTCAGAAGCCAACTGCTGAAGCTGCTCGTGATCTTCCCCGCGCTCTCTGCGCTGGCCGCCTGGCTCTGCACGGCGTTCTGAGAAGCAACTCTTATCGTAAACGAATTTGAAAATGAGTTGTAACTATTCAGTCCCCCTGGAGGGGGGGGCTGAATAGTTACAATACAATTTACGTTTGCTGAACTATGGAGGTATGACTATGAGCATTGGCGTTATCCTGATCGAAATGGCCGTCTTTGCGGCACTCTTTACCGTCCTTGTTTTCCTCGCGTCCCGTGGTGAGAGGATGTACAGCCCCGCGTCGATCCACAACTATCCGCCCGACATTCAGGAGGAATACTTCAAGACCCATGAGCGGATCGACGTGAGCTACAAGTCGAACAGCGTGATCCTCACGAAGAGCTTCGGCGTGCTGTTCTTCACCTGCATCCTGCTTCTCTGTGCCCTTGCTGCGGGGGCGAACAGCTTCCGGCAGGGCTTCTGGCTGACCTTTGGCCTGATGGCGTGGATCGGCGTCTATGACACCTGTTTTCTCGACTGGGTGCTGTTCGCCAATATGAAGAGGTTCCGGCTGGAGGGCACCGAGCACATGGACAGGGCCTATCATCAGAAGTGGTTCCACCTGAAGGGGATGCTGTTCCCCGGCACCGTCTTCGCGCTGATCCCCGCCGCGCTGGTGGGCTGGCTTGTGACCCTGATCCGGTAAGCGGATCGTCCCCTTCGCCTTCAGCCGGGGACGGCTGGGAGCGCAGCGAAAGGATCTGACCGCAGCCGATCTCCCCTGCCCCGTTCGTTTTCTACCGCCGCCGGTCGCACAAGCGCAATTGCCGCTTGTGCGAAGCTCCTTTGTGCGGTATAATCCGATTATAACGATTGATAACAAAAGGGGGTCATCTCGCGTGCGACTTATCCACTTGGCGGATCTGCATTTCGGCAAATCCATACACGGCGTTTCCATGCTGGAAAACGGCGATCAGGGAACCTGGGTTGACCGCTTCCTGATGCTGACGGACGAGCAGAAACCGGACGCGATCCTGATTGCGGGGGATGTCTATGACCGCAGCGCGCCGTCGGGTGACGCGGTCGAGCTGCTCAGCCGCATGCTGACTGCGCTTGCGGATCGGGGGATCCCCGTGATGCTTGTGGCGGGAAACCACGACTCCGCCCAGCGCCTGTCCTTTGCCAGTCCCCTGCTCTCCCGGCAGGGGCTGCATATCTCCCGCCCGCTGTTTGAATCCGACCAGCTTGTGCGCGTGACGCTCCGCGACGGCGACGGCCCCGTGACCTTCTGGCTGCTGCCCTATGTCTACCCGGCGCTGATCGCTCAGACGCTCGCCGACGAGAGTCTGCGGGACTACGACGCGGCGATCCGCGCCCTGCTTGCGCGGCAGAACATCGACTTTACGCAGCGAAACGTCCTCATTGCCCACCAGAACGTGACGGCCAACGGCGAGGAAATGGCGCGCGGCGGCTCGGAGACCGCCATCGGCGGCGTGGGGCAGATCGACTACCGCTGCTTTGACGGCTTCGACTATGTGGCGCTGGGGCACATCCACGCCGCCTGTCCGGTCGGGCGCGAGGGCGTGCGCTATGCCGGTTCCCCGCTGTGCTATCACTTCAACGAGACGCGCCAGCCGGAAAAGGAGGCGCTGCTGATCGAGCTTGGCGCGAAGGGGACGCCGCTCGGCATCCGAACACTCCCCATCCCGCCCCTGCACCCCATGCGCGAGCTGCGTGGGAGCTATGAGGCTCTCCGGGACGAGGCGCTGGGCGATCCCCGGCGGGAGGAGTATCTCCGCCTGGTGCTGACCGACCGGCGGCTGAGCCCTGAAATCTCCGCCTTCTTTGAGGACTTGTTCCGTTCGCGCGGCAGCGTCCTGATGGAGCGCTGCTCGGAGTACGACCCGTTCAGCGGCGGCGTTACCGCCCCGACCGCAGGCGCAGCGGAGCAAAAGAGCCTCTCCGCGCTATTCAGCGACTTCTATGCCGAGCGCGGCGGCGGCGAGCGTCCGGAGGCGGACGACCTTGCGCTGCTGCAGCGCGCGGAGGAGCTTGTGCACCAGGCCGACACGCACGGTGCTCCCTCCCCGGCGGACATCGACAGGCTCCTTGACTTTATGACACAACAGGAGGCGCACGCATGAGACCGCTGCATCTGGAAATGACAGCCTTCGGCTCCTACGCCGAAAAGACGAGCCTGCGCTTTGAGGCGCTCAAGAGCAAGCTGTACCTGATCACCGGCGACACCGGGGCCGGAAAAACCACGATCTTCGATGCGATCATGTTCGCGCTCTTCGGCGTTGCGAGCGGCGCGGACCGCAAGACGGATATGCTGCACTGCGACTATGTGCCGAAGTCCGAGGACACCGTCGTCACGCTGCGCTTTGAACAGGACGGCAAGGCGTACACCGTTGAGAGGCGGCTCCATTTCAGTAAAAAGCGCGGCACGACGGATCAGTATAATGACGCGAAGCCCGGCGCCACGCTCTGGGAGCCGGATCGTGCGCCGACGGAGGGCGCGGAGAAGGTCACGGCGCGCTGCGAGGCGCTGCTGGGGCTGAACGCGGAGCAGTTCGGGCGGATCATCATGCTGGCGCAGGGGGAGTTCAAGAGGTTCCTCAAGGCGGACAGCAACGAGAAAAACGTGATCCTCGGCAAGCTCTTCGACAACTCCGACTATCTCTACTATCAGAATCTGCTCCTCGGCGCGCGGGATGAGCTGAAAAAGCGCCGCGACGAGAGCACCAACGAGCTGCACAGCCTGATGGAGGTCACGTTCCGGCGTCCGGAGAGCTTTCATGGGCTGGAACAGGAGGCGTTTTTGCCGGAGCATCCCGCGCTGCTCGAGAATCTCCGGCAGCTCCTCGACGAGGAGACCGCGGCGCTGACGGCGGCGGGCAAAGAGCGGGAGGGCGCGCTCGAGGCGCTCAACAAGCTCAGCGCGCGGCAGGGCGAGGCCGAGACGATGAACAAGCTGCTCGACGAGCTCAGGCAGTCAGAAGAACGTCTCCTGGCGCTCGAAGCGCTCGACGGCGAAATGTCACAGCGGCGGGAGCTGCTTTCCCGCCGCGAGACGGCGCTGCACAAAGCACTGCCGGTCATCGAGAAGGCGCGGGCGGCGGAGGATGCGTTGATGCTCACCCTCACCGAGATCGACGATCTGAAAAACGACCTTGAAGAGATCAGCCGCGCCGTGAAGGACGCGGAGGCCGCCGTCGAGGCGGACGCGCCGCTGCTGGCGGAGAAGAACAGCCTGGAGCAGGAGATACACACGATCGAACAGCAGCTTCCGCGCTACGGGGAGCTTGCAAAGCGGCAGCAGGAGAAGCGGCTGGCGGAAGTGGCAAAGGCAGAGGCCGCGCAGAAGCGGGACAAGGCGGAGGGCGCGCAGCTTCGTCTGCTGCAAGAGCTGGACACGCTGCAAAAAAGGCTTGAGGAATCCGAGGGCATCGACGGAGAGCTTGTCCGCTGCGGCACTGCGTATGAGCAGGCCAAAGCGCTCTGGGACGCTCTGGACGGACAGACCGGACTGTGCGCGGAGGCTGCGGACATCCGTGGGATGGAAGCCGCGCTGGACACAGAAAAGGAGACCCTTCACAGCCTGACAGAACAGGCCGGGGCGCTCTCGAGCCGCGCCGAGGTGCTGTATCAGGCGTTTATCGCCGCGCAGGCCGCCGTGCTGGCGCTCGATGTGCGGAAAACGCTGGAGGAGAGCGGCGAGGCGCAGTGCCCTGTCTGTGGCTCGCGGCTTCACCGGGGACAGCTTTCCCAGCTCGCGCCGCTTCCCGAGCAGACGCCGGACAAGGAGGCTGTGGAGACAGCGCGCCGTGAGGCGAAGGCGGCGGAGGATGCGCGCAGCGACAAGGAGGCGGCCATCCGCGCGGCGATCACGGAGATTCAGACCCGCAAGCACTCCGCCGTCAAACGCGCCGCCGGGCTTCTGCCCGATTGCGATGCGTGGGAGACGCTGAACGCGCCCGGCTATCTGGAAAACGCCATCGACGCCGCCCGGCGGAAGACGGAGAGCTGTCAGGCCGCTTTGACCGCCGCGGAAAAGAAACAGCGCGAGCGCGACACCGCAAAGGCGCAAAGGGCGCAGAAGGAGCAATCCGAGCAGCAGGCCGAGGCGGAGATCGCTGCTTACCGGACGGAGGAACAGGCGCAGGCCGAGCGGATCACTGCGGCGGAGGCGGCGATCGGCGTCCTGTGCGCGCAGCTTCCCGAGAGTGACAGCAGCCTTGCGCAGCAGAAGAAGGCCGGTCTGGAAACGCGCGTGGACGAGATCGCAAAGCAGCTCCAGCAGCATCAGGACGCGCTCGACGAAAAGAGGAAGAAGAACAACCAGATTCTGGGCAGTCTGAGTGAGAAGAACACGACCGCCGAGAAGCAGACCGCCGCGCACAACGCCGCGCTCGACGAGCGCGAGCGCGTCCTGGCGGAGACGGGTTTTGACGGCGCGGAAGTTGTGGGCCGCCTGCTCGAGCCGCTCAGCGGTCAGGACGCCGAGGTCTGGCTGGACGCGGAGAGACGCGCGCTGACCGGGCATGAAAACAGCAAGAGCAACACGCGCGACAGGATCGAAACGCTGCAAAGGCAGACGCAGGGGAAGCAGCCGATCGACCTTGCCGCGCTGGAAGAGGAGAGGGTCCGGCTCAGCAGACGGCACAGCGAGGCCAACGCCGCCTGTTCGGCGCTCGAGGGGCTCTTGCACAATCACCGGGATGTCTGCGAGCGGGCAGAGCGGATCACAGCGGTGCTCTCCGGCAGCGAGCGCGCCTGGGAGCGTCTGAACCGGCTGGCCTCCCTCGCGGGCGGTGTCAACAGTGAGGGCGGCAGGCTCAGCTTTGACCGCTATGTGATGGGCGCGATGTTCCGGGAGATCCTGGAGATGGCCAACCGCCGCATGGAGCTGATGAGCGGCGGGCGCTATGAGCTGGTGCACAAGATCAGCGCGGACAAGAAAAACGCCAGAGCCGGGCTTGAGATCGAGGTGCTGGACAACAACACCGGGCTCCAGCGTTCCTCCGGCTCACTCTCGGGCGGCGAGACCTTCTTCACCTCGCTCGCCCTCGCCCTCGGTCTCTCCGACGCGGTGCAGAACCACGCGGGCGGCAAGCAGATGGACGCGCTGTTCATCGACGAGGGCTTCGGCACGCTCAGCGACGACGTGCTGGACAAGGCGCTCGAGGTGCTGCGGCAGCTCACCGAGGGCAACCGCCTTGTCGGGATCATCTCGCATGTGGACAAGCTCGACGAGAGCATCCCGCAGAAGATTCGCGTCCGGCACAGCGAAAAAGGCAGCGCCCTCGCCCTGGAGGTCTCGTAAGGCTCTGCAAAACCGGAGCCTGAGAGCCTTTTCCCGGGAGGCACAATAGCCCCCGGCGAGACGCAAGGGTGATTCCGTATCCGAAAAAAAGCGGGCAAGTTCGTATCAACCGTTACGAATTTGCCCACTTTTTACGGAAGCCTGTATGTAGTTTTCCCTGTTGGAGAATCAGAGTGAGTATCACTCGCTTTGCTCGTATTCGAGCCGCATGCGGAACACGCTGCGCGCTGTCTCGCCGGAGAGGAAGTACCCCTCCCCCGCCGCGCCATAGCGGAGGGTGAGCGTCTCGCCCAGGCGCGCCTCGTTCTGATACTCCACGCTCACCGCCTTGAGCCGCCGCCCCTCGGCGGCCGCGCCGACGCAGTCCTCGCAGAGGTCGAAGTAGCGGGTGTTGTTCATGTGCCCGTTGAGATCGACGAAGCTGTAGGGCACGGTGAACTCCCGCTCCTGCGTCGTGTCCTTTTTGGCGATGCTGCCCGGCATGGCGATCTCCTCGCCGGTCACCGTCCCCTCGATCACCACGCCGACCTTCTCCGGAAAGACGACCTTGCGCGTCCCGGCATCGACGAGGCTCCAGAGCGCGCTCGCCTTCAAAAGCGGCTCGCCCCCGGCGGTCTCGAGGCTGTAATAGCGCGGGAAGAGCAGGTGCATCGTCCTGCCCGGCCAGCTTTTGAGCACGACACGCTCGTCATACTCCGGCATACGCGCGATCTCGGCGCGCTGCATCAGCAGCACCCAGAGGATGCCGCGATCGAGCGTCTTTTCCCGCCCCATACCGAGCTGCTCGGTGTGGCGGATCGACGCCTCCTGCAGCAGGCGGAACAGCTCTGAAGTGCGCAGACGGCGGTACATATCCACGTCCTTGCTGCGCAGCAGCAGCTCCTCGGTATACACGCTCATTTCAGGCGCTTGCAGATGGCGTCCACCACGTCGCCGAGGGTTTGCAGCTTCTGCCACTGGCGCTCGGGGATGCGCACGTCAAAGAGCGCTTCCAGCTTGCAGATCACCAGCACGAAGCCCATCGAGTCGATCGCCGTCTCGGTGTTGATGACGCTGTCCTCCTCCAGCTCCATGCTCTGCATATCGGGGAAGCAGTCGTAGATCACCTTTTTTGTCTGCTGTAATACTTCCTCTCTCGTCATGTCCACTCACTCACTTTCTGCTGGAGCTCCCAGCGTTTTATTTTGCCCGTCGCCGTTCTCGGCAGCGGCTCGTCTGTCAGAAGGATCTCCGCAAGCTGCTGCCCGCGCGGCAGCGAACGCATCAGCGCGCGCAGCTTCTCCTCTATGCTCTCCCTGTCCGCCGCGCCGACATAGACCAGCACGGGGCGGCCGTCCCTGAGCGTGACGGCAAGCTCGGTGTGCCCGAGCGTCTGCATCAGCGCCGATTCATACTCCGGCAGGAAGATTTTCGTCCCGTCCGGCAGCACGAGCACATCCTTCTTCCGCCCGGTGATGTGAAGCCTTCCCTGCTCGTCGAAGCGCCCGAGGTCGCCGGTGTGAAGCACCCCGTCGCGCAGCACGGCGCGCGTCGCGTCGGGGCGCTTGTAGTAGCCCTGCATCATGCAGGTGGGCGCCTCGATCAAAATTTCGCCGTCCTCGGCGAGCGTGATGGTGTCGTCCGGGCAGACCTCCATCGCGTAGGGATCGCCCCCCACGGAGATCGCGACGCCCGAGCTGGTCTCGGTCAGCCCGTAGCCGAAGCTCACGCGGATGCCCCTTGCGCCGACCGCGTCCAGCAGCGCCGCCGGGCAGTCCCCCGCGCCGACGAGCACCAGCTTGAGCTCCGGGTTGAGGCAGTTTTGCTTCACAAGGAAGCCCAGCAGCAGCGGCACGGCGGAGAGCGCCGTCGGGCGGTAGAAGGCGCAGTCGTCGAGGTAGTGCCGCGCCCCGCGCCCTAGCGCGACGCACGCGCCGCAGCTCAGCCCCCAGAGCAGGCCGCACACAAAGCCGAAGACGTGCCCGAGCGGCAGCATACACAGCAGCGTGTCCTCCGGAGAGAGCGGCAGCTTCGCCGAGCCGTTCCACGCGCTCTGGCAGAGGCTATGCTCCGTCAGCACAACGGCCTTTGCGCGCTCTGTCGTGCCGGAGGTGAAGAAGAGCAGCTTCCCCCCGCCGTCCGTCACGCCCGCCATCAGCGCCGGGGAGAGCTCCTCGCACAGCTCCTCCTCGCCCCAGAGCTGATCCACGTCGGTATAGCGCATCAGGCTCTTGAGCAGCTCTGCGGGCAGCGCGGGGTCGAGCAGCACGAGCTGCAGCCCGGCGCGGACGGCGGCGAAAATCTCGATCACGTTCTCGAGCGAGCCGTCGCACAGAAGCCCGAGGCAGCTCCTGCCGCCCTCGCGCAGCGCCTGCGCGCGTTGGACTATGGCCTCCTCGAGCGCGCAATAGGAGAGCGTCGTTTTGCCATAGCGCAGCGCCGGGGCGTCGGGAGTCGTCAGGGCGAAGTGGGAGAGCAGATGCGTAAAGCTGTCAAATCGCACGGGGCACCTCCTTTTCTTTCACTGTTCAGTCCCCCTGGGGGAATGAACAGTGAGGGGCACTCGCTTTGATCGCACCCGGCGCACGAGAGACGCGCCGGGTGCGATAAAAGCGAGGCCTCGCACAGCTCGGCATAGAGTGATTCTTTGTAACTATTCAGTCTACCCCGTCATTCCGAGCCAGTGTCGCAACACTGGCGTGGGAATCCGTCTCTCCTTTATACAGTTTGCACAGTTCAGACGGTTCAAAAGGACGCGGATTGCCACACCGCTTTTTGCCCTGGCAAAAATGCAGACATCGGTCACTGGTTCGCAATGACGGAAATCG
>JAZQCO010000027.1:0-9116 GCA_045546335.1 Candidatus Limivicinus sp.
CCCCTACAAGGGCGGCATCCGTTTCCATCCCTCTGTCAACCTGTCCATTATGAAGTTCCTGGGCTTTGAACAGACCCTGAAGAACTCTCTGACCACCCTGCCCATGGGCGGCGGTAAGGGCGGCTCCGACTTCGACCCCAAGGGTAAGAGTGAGGGCGAGATCATGCGCTTCTGCCAGAGCTTTATGACCGAGCTCTATCGCCACATCGGCCAGTTCACCGATACCCCGGCGGGCGATATCGGCGTCGGCGGGCGCGAGATCGGATATATGTACGGACAGTATAAGCGCATTGTTGACCGCTTCGAGGGCGGCGTCCTCACCGGCAAGGGGCTGACCTTCGGCGGTTCTCTGGCGCGTACCCAGGCCACCGGCTACGGCCTGTGCTACTTCTCCGCCGAGGCGCTCAAGCACCTCAAGGGCGAGAGCTATGAGGGCAAGACCGTCGTCGTCTCCGGCTCCGGCAACGTCGCGCAGTACTGCGCCGAGAAGGTCACGCAGCTCGGCGGCAGGGTCGTCGCGATGAGCGATTCCAAGGGCTACGTCTATGACCCCAAGGGCATCGACCTGCCCAAGCTCTTTGACATCAAGCAGAAGCGCCGCGCGCGCATCAGCGTCTACGCCGACGAGGTCGAGGGCGCGACTTACGTCGAGGGCTGCAAGAATATCTGGAAGGTCAAGTGCGACATCGCCCACCCCTGCGCCTCGCAGAACGAGATGGACGCCGAGGGCGCTCAGGCGCTGGTCGATAACGGCTGCATGGCCGTGTTCGAGGGCGCGAATATGCCGCTGACCCCCGAGGCCATCGCCATCGTACAGCAAAACGGTCTGCTCTACAGCCCCGGCAAGGCGTCCAACGCCGGCGGCGTCGCCACCTCCGGGCTGCAGATGAGCCAGAACTCCCTGCGCATGAGCTGGAGCTTCGAGGAGGTCGATGAGAAGCTGCACGGCATCATGCAGAACATCTACAAGGCCTGCTACGACGCCTCCGTCGAGTGCGGCAAGCCGGGCGATCTGATGGTCGGCGCGAACGTCGCGGGCTTCCTGAAGGTCGCAGAGGCCATGCTCGCCCAGGGCGTGGTGTGATCCCATCCTATAACGAACACCCCTCCGCTTTCGCGGAGGGGTGTTTTGGTTTATTCTTTTTTCTTTGCGTCGGCGGCCTTGAAGTCCGCCTCCGTGCCATCGGCGAGGCGCTTGATGTTCGCCCGGTGCTGGAAGATCGCAAGACAGCAGGCGAAGAGCGCGAGGATCAGCTTCGGCGTCCCGACATGAAAGGCAAAGGAGAAGAGCGCAATCGAGAACGCAGCGGCGAGGGAGCCGAGCGACACCTTCTTCGTCAGGAACGCGACGATCAGGAACACGGCGATGATACCCACGAACACCCGCCAGTCGATGGCGAGACCGATCATTGCGCCGACGGAGATCCCCTTCCCGCCGCGGAAGTTGTGGAACACCGGGAAGCAGTGCCCAAGCATACAGGAGATACCGCCGAGCATGATCCCCACGTCGCCCAGCAGCCGCGCGCCGATCCACACAGCGACACCGGCCTTGAGCATATCGCCCGCGAGCGTGGCGAAGCCCGCCCCGAGGCCGAAGACACGCGCCATATTGGTTGCCCCGGCGTTTCCGCTGCCCTGGCTGCGCACGTCCTTCCCCCAGCCGAGCTTACTCAGCAGCAGGGAGGCGCTCAGCGAGCCGAGCAGATAGCCGACGACGACGATGAGAGGATATGCCAAAACAGGAGCCATAGCGGGACACCTCGTTTTCTTCTTGACTGTGTTACCGTATTATACCCCTCGACAGCGGGGAATGCAAGGACAAGGGCAGTTATTTCGCAAAGAATTTGCAATCAAACCGGTTCCACGGTTCCTGATTCGGCGGAAATTGTGAAAATTCTGTCCATTTCCCGCTTTCCGGGTGGTGAAAGCCCAGATACGCTGAGAACAGCGCCAGCTCACAGGGATCACCGAGCATGCTGTACTTTCTCTCCCCCGCGAGCGGCCAGCCGTGCGAGGCGAACTGGCAGCGGATCTGATGGGTGCGCCCGGTATGCAGCCGCACGCGCACAAGGCTCAGCGCCTCCGCGCGCGCCAGACGGCGGTATTCGAGCACGGCCTCCTGCACGCCCTTGCCGGGCGTATCGGTCACGAAGGACATTTTTCGCACCTTGTCGCGGAACATCAGGTCGCGCAGCAGCCCGCCCTCCCCCGGATCACCGTGGACGACGGCGAGGTACTCCTTCTGAAACGCGCCGTCGCGAATCTGCCGGGACAGCTCCCCCGCCGCCTCCGGCGTGCGCGCGAGCAGCATCAGCCCGCTCACGACACGATCCAGCCGGTGCACGGTATAGACCTCCGCCCGTTCGTCCCCCAGCGCCTCGCGTGCCAGCGACGGCACGCCGCCCGGCTCGTCCGTGGAGAGCACGCCGGCGGGCTTGAGGGCTAGGAGGATCGTATCATCCGCGTACAGGATTGTCATACTGCCACTTCCTTTCTCTTTCATTGTATCACAGTCATGCGGCTCTTTGCAATCGGCGTTTTCTGTGGTATACTGGAGAAAACTCTCAAACGAGGTTACTGCCATGAATGACACTCACGCCCCTGTCTGCCCCCACGCGCGCCGCTGCGGGGGCTGCCAGTATCAGCACCTCCCCTACGCCGAACAGCTCAGGCGCAAGCAGAGCGAGGTCTCGCAGCTTCTGGGCGAGTTTGGACCCGTCCTGCCGATCCTCGCCATGGAGGAGCCGCTGCACTACCGCAACAAGGTACACGCCGCCTTCGGGCTCGACAGGCAGAGGCAGATCGTCTCCGGCGTCTATCAGCCAGGCAGCCATGTGATCGTTCCTGTGGACGAGTGCCTGATCGAGGATCAGACCGCCGATGCCATCATCCGCGACATCCGCTCCATGCTCCGCCCCTTCCAGATCCAGGTCTTTGACGAGCGCAGCGGCACCGGCTGGCTGCGCCATGTGCTGGTGCGGCGGGGCTTCGCCACGGGACAGGTGATGGTCGTGCTCGTGGCGGTGAACCCGATCTTCAAGCTGCAAAAGCCCTTTCTCAAGGAGCTGCTGGCGCGGCACCCCGAGATCAGCACCGTGGTGCTGAACATCAACGACCGCTTCGGCCCTGTCGTCCTCGGGACGCGCGAGAAGCTGCTCTACGGCGCGGGGTTCATCGAGGACGTGCTGTGCGCCCGGCGCTTTCGCATCTCGCCGCGCTCGTTCTATCAGGTGAACCCCGTCCAGACCGAGCGTCTCTACCGCACGGCAATCGACTTCGCCGCGCTCGAGGGCACGGAGACGGTACTGGACGCCTACTGCGGCATCGGCACCATCGGCATCAGCGCGAGCGACCGTGTCAAGCAGGTCATCGGCGTGGAGCTCAATCAGGACGCGGTACACGACGCGATTGTGAACGCGCGCCTCAACGGGCTGAAAAACTGCTGGTTCACCGCCGGGGACGCCGGGGCGTACATGGAGCAGATGGCGCGCGACAAGATGCGCCCGGACGTGGTGTTCCTCGACCCTCCCCGCGCCGGGAGCGATGAGCGCTTCCTGCGCTCGCTGCTCCGGTGTTCCCCGCAGCGCGTGGTCTACGTCTCCTGCAATCCCGAGACGCTCGCGCGCGACCTCAAGCTGCTCACACGCGGCGGCTACCGGGTCGAAACGCTCCAGCCGGTGGATATGTTCCCTCAGACGAAACACGTCGAAGTTGTCGCCGCCCTGCGGCGGTAAAATGTTCCACCATGCAGGAGCTGCCCGCGGGCATAGGAACCGTTCACGGAACTGCCGTAGGGGCGGCCCTCGTGGTCGCCCGCGCGGTACGCAGCCATAATAACAGCACTCCCTCCGGCGAATCCGTAACAGATGTACGAATTTGCCGGAGGGAGTGCGTTTTTTCAAACTTGTTCTGCCGGGCGACCACAGGGGTCGCCCCTACGATTATCGGGTTTATTTGTTCTTTTCCCAGAGTACCCAGAGGCCGCGCAGGAGCAGTTCGTCGTCACAGAGGACTTCCCGCTTGCAGTAGGGCGTGACCGCCGAGGCCAGCCCGCCGGTCGCCACGACGCGCAGCGGATAGCCCAGCTCCTCCTCCATGCGCGCGGCGAGGCCGTCGATCGTTGCGGCGGTGCCGAAGACGGCGCCGGAGCGCATACAGTCCACGGTGTTCGTGGCGATGGCCTTCTTCGGCGCGGAGATGGCGATATCCGGCAGGAGGCTCGTGCCGCTCGCGAGCGCGCGGTAGCCGAGCTTGATGCCCGGCAAAATCGCCCCGCCGCGGAAGCACCCGTCCCTGTCGATGACGATCATCGTCGTGGCAGTGCCCATATCGACGACGAGCGCCGGGGCGCCGTAGCAGGCGACCGCCGCGACGCTCCCGACGATCAGATCCCCCGCAACGGTGCCGGGGTCGTCCACCCGCACGTTGAGCCCCGTCTTCATCCCGGGGCCGACCACGAGGCACTCCCGCCCCGTAAGCTCGCGCACCGCCGTGCGCCGCGCCTCCGTCACCGACGGCACCACGGAGGAGAGGATCACGCCCTCGAAGCCCGCCGCGTCCACCTCGTAAAAGCTCAGAAGCTGTTTGAGGCTGATGGCGTATTCCGAGGCCGTGGCCTGCAAATCCGTGTGGACGCGCAGGACGTGGAGGATCTGCCCGTTCTCGATGCAGCCGAGAACGATATTGGTATTGCCGACATCAATGGCGAGGATCATGTGTTACGCTCCCTTTCAGCGGTTGTCGCGGTGGTGGACGCTGTTGCGCCCGAGCTTGATCAGGCGCACAATGACAGGGCTGAGGATCAGATTGACCAGCACCTCAAAGAGGAAATTGCCGCCCACCAGGCCGAAGATCATATAACTGCCGACATTGGCGAAGCCCGCCGCCGTGCCCCATTCGGTGATCGTGGGCAGGAAGAAGAGCAGGCAGCCGACGAGAAAGAGCCCGGTATTCACGACCGGCGCGGCGATGGCGGCGACGATGGCGGCAAGCCACTCATTCTTCGCCGCAAGCAGGCGGTAGAGCACCCCGGCGGCGCAGCCGGCGGCGGTGCCCTTGAGCAGCACGGTCAGGATCGTGCCGAGGGGGCTGATGACCATAAAGGCGGCGGCATCCCCGGACAGGAGCACGACCAGCCCGAAGACGAAGCCCAGCCACGCGCCGACCCAGGGGCCGTAGAGCGCGGCGCCGACCACGATCGGGATCAGCACAAGCGAGATCGAGAAGGGGCCGAAGCGGATCGCGGCGCCGAGGAATTGCAGCACGACCACAATGGCCGTGAACATGGCGGCGCCCGTCAGGGTGCGGACATCAATGCGGTTTTTCATATTCTATTCCTTTCTGCTGTCGCCCGGGTCAGGCCCGGTGCGGCGCAGAGGAATCATAGTACAAAACGCGCGTTTTGTCAACGCTGTTATAAGACCGGGCTGTATACCTTGCCGATGGAGACATAGTTTGAAAGCACAGCGTACACGTCGCTGTCCTTCGGCGCGCGGCCGAGATCGACCGGCATCCCGCGGTTTTTCATCGAGAGACTGCCATCCTCCCGCTCCTCGACCTCAAAGGCGTCGAGATAGAGCTGGATCGGGGCGATACGCCGGTTCCACAGGAGACCGCGGCACTCCTCCGGCGCGCAGCCGGGGAAGTTCACGTTCCAGATGGCGTTCGGCTCGATGGGACGCTCAAGCAGCCGCGAGAGCAGCGAGGGCAGCCCCCGCTCCACAAGCGCGAGGCCGCCGTCGTGGCTGTTCGAGAAGGCCAGAGACGGCACGCCGTTCATCAGCCCCTCCATCGCCGCGCCGATCGTGCCGGAATAGGCGATATCAAAGCCCGTATTGAAGCCGTGATTGACCCCGGAGAGCACATAATTCGGCCAAACCGGCAGCAACTCGCGCAGCGCGGCCTTGACGCAGTCGGCGGGACTGCCGTCCACGCTCCAGGCACAGACGGCGCTGGGCGGGAACGGGACGCGGCGGATCGTCAGCGGTTCGTAGATGGTGATGCGCTGGGACATGGCGCTGCACTGTCTGGACGGCGCCACAACAAAGACCTCCCCCAGCCGCGCCGCCGCAGCGGCGAGCACGCGGATGCCCTCGGACTGGATGCCGTCGTCGTTTACCACCAGAAAAGTCGGTCTCTGCATGGGTTCTCCTTCTATGTAGTATCTGTTATGTTTCTTTTATTATGTAAACCAATTCGCATTATCGGCTGTACACCGTCATGTTCACGCCGGTGTCGCGCACGAGGATATCCGCCGGAAGGGGCAGGAGGCGGAGGGTGACATACACATCCCCCGCCGCGCCCGCGACGTTGCTGACCTGGATGAACCAGACCACCCAGAACCAGGCCGGCGGCGCGAGATGCACGAGCACCGCGAGGAGCAGCGTCCAGACCACGAGCGGCGCGAGGGCGATCACGCGGTAGGCGCGTTTGCCGAAGTAGTCCCCTTCGCTGCCCGCAAAGGCATAGAGCCCCGTGAAGCCGAAGCGCAGCTTCCCCGCGCCGTAGGCCTTCATGGCGGCGGCGTGAGTCAGCTCGTGCAGCACGAAATAGGCAAACATCCCGCCAATCATCACAAGCAGGCGCAAAAAGTACATTCCAAGCCCGTCCTCCATCGAGAAGAAGGCCGAGATCGGCACGATGAAGTGCCCCTCGATAAACAGGGCGACCATCACGAGCGCGCCGATGGCATTGACCAGCAGCGCCGTCTTTTTGTCCTGCTGGAGGTCTATGAGAAGCGTCTCCCTGTAGCCCTCCGGGAGTGTCTGCACACAGTTTTTCATTGGCTTCTTTCCTTTCAATTTGCAATTTTGTGGTGCGTGGTGGGGCTGGTTTCGTCAAGCGGGGCGAAGACATAGCCGTTATTGAGCCCCCAGACGATGACCTGCTCGACCGCCGCGACGCTGAAATCCTTTACATCGTGCTGCAGCACCACCGAGACGCGCTGTGAGGAGCAGCCGCCGATGATGTTATTGAACACCTGCTGGGTCGAGGTGGTCTCCCCCGCGTCGCCCGAGGAGACGTTCCAGTCAAAATACTGGTAGCCCATGTTCTCCACAAGCGCGCTCAGGCGGCTCATGATACCGCGGTTAAAGCGGCTGACCGTGTTGGAGCTGCCGCCGGGGAAGCGGCAGAGGCTGGTATAGCTGCCCGTCTGCGCCTTGATGAGCTCCTCCACCGTCTGAAAATCGGTGAAGAAGTCCTCCTCGCTGGCATAGACCTTGTAGTAGTCGTGCGTCGCGGTGTGAACGCCGATGCTGTGCCCCTCCCGTGCCGCGCGCCCGATGCAGTCGAAGTAGTCGGGATAGCGCGCGGTGACGAAGAAGGTCGCCTTCACGTTGTACTTGGCCAGCACGTCCAGGAGCCTCTCGGTGCAGGGGCCGGGGCCGTCGTCATAGGTCAGGTAGATCACCTTGCCCTCGGGGTCGATGCTGTCGGGGTTTCGCAGCGGCTCCACCGTCACCGTCCGCGTCGCCTCCACCGTCTCCCCCTGTGCGTTGTCGATGTGGTAGCGCAGCGTATAGACCCCCGGCTCATAGGGCACGACCGCCCCGTCGATCTGCACGAGGCCGCTCAGATCGTTGCCGCGCGCGTCCAGCGCCGTGAAGCCGGGATCGTCAAAGGCAAAGCTCGCCGTGACGCGAATCGTCTCGCCCCCGGTGAGCTCCAGCTTCGGCCGCCCGATGCTGAAGGGGATGTGCCGCACCGCGACGGCGCGGTTCCCGGCGGCATCGGTCACAGTGTACGCGCGCGCATCGCCGAGCACATCCACCCTCACGCGCGCGGTCACATCGCCGTCCACATCGTCCCAGGCCTGAAAGCCCTCCTCGGTATAGCCCTCGAGCCAGTTCGGGATCGCCGCCTCGTCGTGCCGCAGCGTGATGACAGGGGGCGTGGTGTCCTTGACGTGGACGATCCGGTCCACGCCGTAGCGGTGGAGCATCGTGCTCGCCTCATAGTGCAGCGCATAGTCGCCCATGTGGGCGGTATCGACCCTGCCACTGACATGGATCGGCAGCTCGTTCTCACTCTCCCCCGTGATGCGCCCGACCGTCACCGCCCGAACGCCCGGCTCCTCATAGGGCTTGCCGTAGGCGACGGTGATCTCCGCCGCCTCGTTCATATAAAAGCGGACGTGCCGCGCATCGAATTGCAGCAGCAGCGCCAGCGCCAGCAGGCTCAGTGCGAGCGCGATGATCGCAGCGCCCGCGATCAGGCGCGGACTTCTCCGCCGCAGCGCCTTCTCTTTCTCTTCCATTTTCCGCCTCAGTGTCCGTATTCTTTCACCGATTCTCATTATACACGCTCAAAGCCTTTCTGTGAAGCCATTTTTGTAACTGCGCTGTTCCCGATTTGGAAACCCGGACAATCTTTTCACTATGTATTCTCTCAGAACTTGCAGAAATTATGAGACTATGGTATACTCACTTGTCAACAAATTTTATCTCTGCGGCAGCCAGCCGCAGGAAAGGAAGTACAATGAAAAACACAGAAAAAACCATGGACAAGATCGTAGCACTGTGCAAAAACCGCGGCTTCATCTTCGCGGGCAGCGAAATCTACGGTGGTCTCGCCAACACCTGGGACTACGGCCCGCTCGGCGTGGAGCTGAAGAACAACGTCAAGCGCGCCTGGTGGCAGAAGTTCATTCAGGAGAACCGCTACAACGTCGGCCTCGACGCCGCCATCCTCATGAACCCGCAGACCTGGGTCGCCTCCGGCCATCTCGGCGGCTTCTCCGATCCGCTGATGGACTGCCGCGAGTGCCACGAGCGCTTCCGCGCCGACAAGGTGATCGAGGACTGGTGCGCCGCGAGCGGCTACCAGCTCGAAAAGCCCATCGACGCCTTCTCTCAGAGCGAGATGAAGGACTTCGTCGAGGCGCACAACATCCCCTGCCCGAGCTGCGGCAAGCACAACTTCACCGATATCCGCCAGTTCAACCTCATGTTCAAGACCTTCCAGGGCGTGACCGAGGATGCGAAGAACACCGTCTACCTCCGCCCCGAGACCGCGCAGGGCATCTTCACGAACTTCGTGAACGTCCAGCGCACCACGCGCCGCAAGCTGCCCTTCGGCATCGGCCAGATCGGCAAGAGCTTCCGCAACGAGATCAC
>JAZQCO010000028.1:0-6687 GCA_045546335.1 Candidatus Limivicinus sp.
CTGCCCGTGGAGGAGACGATGCCCTGGTCGGACTACGCCGCCGACGTGGACGTGATGAGCATCGCCCCCGGCGCGACGGAGATCCCCAGCGGCTTCACGGACGGCTGCGTCAACATGACGTGCCTGAAGCTCCCCGGCAGCATCGAGAAGATCGGCAAGGGCGTTATGGCGGCGTGCAAATCCCTGATGGAGATCTACTTCGAGGGCACGCTGGACGAGTTCCTTGCCCTGCTGACCGACGAGACCGACCGCAAGGCCGTCAACGGCGCGATGTTCTTCGGCGCGACGATCGAAGAGGCCGAGGATGGCAGCTTCGTCTATGTGCCGAGCGATCCCAGCGGTAAGGGGCAGAAGATCGAGACAGTCACACTGGAAAACGGTGTCACCGGCACAGCCTGGTATGACAGCAAGGGCAATATCAGCAAGGTGAAACTCAAGCTGCCCGACGGCTCGACGCTTGCAGATTATGAGCTCATCAGCTCGAATGATGGCGAACTGGTCTACAGGTTTACAAAGAATAACGGAGATAGTGGCGTTTGGACTCTCAAGGGCGAAAAGAATACTGTGGTGTACGATGAAGGTACAGTCAGTGTCTTTTCCATTGATCCGGAGAGTAATAAAGTACTCAGCGAACACAGAACCATTCCGGACGAAAATGGAAACATAATCTGGGAGGGCGACATTTACTACAAGAATGGTGTGGCTCGGAAAATGGAGGGAACCTTTGCTGACGGCGGTAAGCAGGTGACGATCTTTGATGAGACCGGTAATAACTATGCTATCAATAAAGCGATGCATGCCGATGGCACGGTTGTTGTGCAACAGTTTGACGAAAACGGCAAAATGACGAAACTTACACAGTACAATACGCCGGAACAGGTGGAGGAAGGGTACGCAAACGTTGTAGTTGAAGTACATGGTGAAGACGGAAGTGTTACTACGGCTAGTTACTATGCTAACGGCAGTGTCTTTCAGAAGACGGAGAACGAGACGGAAATCGTTACCATCTCGACCAGTGAAAAAGGAGTTCAGACGGTTAAGCATTATGATAAAGACTTTAATCAAACGGCGTGGGAAATTGGCAGAATTAAGCAGGATGGGGCAAAGGAAGTACTTCATCTAGACAATGAAGGTGCTCCTTTCTTATTGGAGACCATTACTGACAATGGGGATGGAACGCAGCATGTTGTATCCGCTGACATGCAGGGCAACAAGACCGAGCGGGATGAGCCCAAGCCTGCTGAGCTTGATCTGACACCTGGGGAATTTGTTGATCCCGATGCGGTAGAGACCCTGGAGCCTGAACCGGAACCTGAACCGGAGCCCGAGCAGAACCCGGAGCAGAACCCGGAGCAGAACCCCGAACAGAACCCCGAGCAGAACCCCGAGCAGAACCCGGAGCAGACCCCCGAGCAGACCCCGGAGCAGAACCCGGAACCTTCACCTTCACCCGCTCCCTCGCAGCCCACTGAGCAGCCGACTGCTCCCGCGCAGCCCACTGAGCAGCCACCCGCTCCCGCGCAGCCCACTGAGCAGCCGCCCGCTCCCGCGCAGCCCACTGAGCAGCCGCCTGCCCCCTGAGCAGAACCCCTGAGCAAAACCCCTGACCCGGCACTCTCCCAGCCCGCGCCGTGAGGCTCGCCCTCCCGGCACGGGGTGGGAATACAAAGGAGAGATCAGCTTGGCAGTCCAAAACCTGATCGCCGTCACGCTCCCGCAGGGAGGCACGGCGGTATATGATCTGGATTCCTTCAACAGCAATTACGTCACCATGGGGCGCGGCGCGCTCCATGGCGACAGCCAGACCAAAAACATGATACAGCTCGACCCGGCCTGCACGCTCGTCTCCCGCGCGCATTGCAGCTTTCGCCGCGACGCGCGGGGCGACTGGTACATCTTCGACGACAAGAGCGTCAACGGCCTGGTCATGAAGGGACAGAGAATCCAGTCCCGCAGACTCACAAGCGGCGATGTGCTCAGTATCAACGGCCCCGGCGGCGCGCAGGTCGTGCTGCAATTCAAAACGCTCAGCCAGACAAAAGCGCAGGAGCAGCCCCGCACGGGCGTACAGGGTTTTTCCAGCAGCTTCTCCCTGCAAAAGGTCCAGCAGTGCGTGATCGGGCGCTCGAGCGACTGCAACATCGTCATCAACCACCCCACCGCCTCCCGCCGCCACTGCATCATCACGCGGGAGAAGGGGCACTTCTACATCGTCGATAACAACTCCAAAAACGGCACCCTGCTCAACGCCATCCCCCTGCGCCGCAAAACCCTGCTCTGCCAGGACGACAGGATCACCATCGCGGGCGTGTCCTTCATCTTCCGCGACGGCTGCCTGCTCACGCAGGAGAGCTTCGGCGGCGTGCGTATCGTGGCGGACGGGGTGTGCAAAACCGTCGGAAAGAAAAAGCACCCGAAAACCATCCTCGACCGCGTCAGCCTCACCATTGAGCCCAACCAGTTCGTCGCCGTCATCGGCGGCTCGGGCGCGGGAAAAACCTCCCTGCTCAACTGCCTCGCCGGGCTCTCGCCCTATACCGGCGGCGAGGTGCTCATCAACGGCGAGCCGATGCGTACCAGCGGCAAGAGCCTGCGAAGCCTCATCGGCTATGTCCCGCAGCAGGATATCGTCTACGACTCCCTCACGCTCGAGAGGATGCTCTACTACTCGGCGCGGCTGAAAATGCCCCCCGATGCCTCCGAGAAGGAGATCCGCGCCAAGATCGACGAGACCCTGGAGCTCGTGGAGCTCAGCGCCCACAAAGCCACGCTCATCAGCAAGCTCTCCGGCGGCGAGCGCAAGCGCGCGAGCATCGCCGTGGAGCTTCTCGCCTCGCCCCGCCTCTTCTTCCTCGACGAGCCCTCCTCCGGCCTCGACCCCGGCACAGAAAAGCACCTCATGCAGCTTCTCAAGAAGCTCTCCGATACCGGGAAAACCGTCGTCATGGTCACGCATACCGTGCAGAACCTCGATCTGTGCGACCGCGTCGTCTGCATGGGCAGGGGAGGGAGGCTGTGCTTTTGCGGCAGCCCCGACGAGACGCTCGCCTTCTTCGGCAAGCAGAACCTCACGGATATCTACGACGAGCTCAACGACAACTCCGCCGAGGTCTCCGAACGCTACCGCAGCCTCGGCGCGCGCAGCGGCGAAAAGCGGACGCTCCTCAACGTCGGCAAGCCCCTGCGCACAAAGAAGGGCTTCAAGGCGCAGGTGCGGGAGTTCGGCATCCTCACACGGCGCTATGTCGAGATCCTCTGCAACGGCAGGCTGCGCCTTCTGCTGCTCCTGCTGCTGCCCATCGTGCTCTCACTGCTCGTGTGCGCCGCCTTCCAGGCCGACGCGGGGCTGTATAACCTGCTGCTGCGCCTGAATATCTCGATCGTGCGCGAAAACTTCCCCTTCCTCGTCGCCGGGGATACCTCCGCGCTGCTCTTCGCCTTCTCCTGCGCCGTCTTCTGGACGGGCATCTTCAACTCCATCCAGGAGATCAGCAAGGAGCGCCTCATCTTCACGCGCGAGCGCTTCGGCGGCGTGAGCGTCACCCCCTATGTGCTCAGTAAGCTCGTCCCGCAGACCGTGCTGTGCATCATCCAGTCCGCCATGATGTGCGCTGTGCTCGCCCTCATGTGCAACACCACCCTCACCGTGGACGGCAATGTCCACGCCGCCACCGCCATTCACAGCGCCATCCCCGCAAGCGGCGCCGTGCTCGGCTCCGGCATGATGTGGCTGGAGCTCTACTGCACGACCCTGCTCACCATGCTCAGCGCCATGTGCCTCGGCCTTGCCATCTCCGCCCTCGTCTCCAACGAGCTTGCCCTCGTGCTCTGCCCGGTGTGCCTCATGCCGCAGATCCTCTTCTCCGGCGTCGTCGGCACCCTGACAGGCATCACCCGCACCATCTCCCAGGTCATAAGCTGCCGGTGGAGCTGCCTGGCCTACTTCGTCTCCACCAACATCAACGAGCTCTACATGAGCATGAAGTACGAAAACGGCTGGCAGCCGGAGACCTTCGCCGATGGCGGCAACACCCTCGGCATCCTCGATGCGGCCTACGAGCTCGAAACGCCCTACGTCTTCGGCATGAACGGGGTCAACAGCGCCTGGTTCATGCTGCTGCTCATGAGCGCCGTCCTCGCAGTCGCCTCCGTCCTGATCCTGCGCTTCAAGCGGATCGACACCCGCTGAATCGAATACATTGAAGGAGAGATCGAACCATGAAAAACGTGTTCCGCTACACCCGCAAAACCCTCGCCCTGCTCGCAATGCTCCTGGTCTGCACCATGCTCCTGACCGCCTGCGGCGATGCCTACACCGAGTACGCCTCCGCCTATAACAAGATCTCCGCCGGCGGCGGCATCGACGCGGACATGAACGTCACCCTCGTCATGGACGGCGAGACGCGCGTCTTCTCCGGCAACTTCAAGGTGGACACCACCCGCAACATCCTCTACTACCAGATGAGCTCCGACGGCGAGACCACGACCCAGTTCTCCGACGGCCAGTACCTCTATGTCGAGCGCGGCAGCGAGAAGATCAAGTACGCCCTCGGCGGACAGCAGCCCTCCGCCGCGCCCAGCGACAAGGGCGAGACGCCCTCGGGCGACGCGCCGACCTTCAACACCTCCGACTTCCTCAATGAGTTCTCCAGCTTCCTCGACGCGGGCAAGATCCGCGAGCTCGGCCTGCTCTCCCCGATCGACAAGGCCGCTGTCACCAAGACCACCAAGAGCGGTGACACCTACACCCTTGAGGTCTCCAACTCCATCGTCAAGCGCTTCGTGAACACCCTCGCCACGAACGCGGGCGGCAGCGATACCGTCCAGGTCACCGATCTGAAGAACTTCGCCTACTCCGTCACCGTGAAGGACGGCGTCGTCACCGGCGCCAACTACAGCGGCGATGTGGCGATCAAAGTGCCGGCCTCCCTGTCGGCGGACGGCGCGGAGCAGAACTACTCCGTGAACCTCAAGATCCAGATCACCTTCGTCAATCCCGGCGCGGCTGTGAACATCAGCCTCCCCGCGACCGACGGATTCAAGGAAGTCTCCGGCTTCTGATGGAAGCCTCTCCAAGATGTCCGCAAAATGCGGACATCTTGGAGAAACACAGGATGCAAGCAAAATGAGAGAGTTGACAACAATGCTGCGCGCCATGCTGCGCAGAGAGCGCCTTCTGGTGCTCGCGGCGCTGCTGCTGACGGCGACGCAATGCGCGCTGGAGCTGTGGCTGCCGCGCCTGATGGCGGATACCGTGGATCTCGGCATCCTGCGCGCCGATGCCTCGTGGCTCGGTGCCAACGCCTGGCGGATGCTCGCCGCCTCCGCCGCGCTGGGGCTTGCCGGGTACGGCGCGAGCGTCGCCTGCACCGTCGCGGGCGAGCGCGAGGCGCTGCGCCTGCGAGGTGAGTGCTATGCGCGCATCCAGCGCCTCTCCGTACAGCAGGTCGCCTCGCTCGGCCACGGCTCGCTGATCACGCGCCTGACCGTCGATGCGGAGGTCTGCGCGGGGCTGATCCAGGCCTTCGTGCTCTTCCTCGCCGAGCCCGTGCTGCTCGCGGCGGGCGGGATCGGCATGATGTGGCTGCTCTCGCGGCGGCTGGGACTGGTGTTCGCGGTCTTTGTGCTGCTCCAGATGGGGGTCATGCTGCTCTTTATCCGCCTCACCGCGCGGGACTTTGTCGCCGTGCGGGAGCGGACGGATCGCCTCAACGGCGGCCTTGCGGACACGCTGCGCCGCTTTGTGATGACCAAGGCCTTCAACGCCCAGCAGAGAGAGACGCGGCGCTTCGAGGCCGACTGCCTCGCACTGTTTACATCCATGTACCGCGCGCAGCGGAAAATCGCCGCCTTCAACCCCCTCATCATGCTGCTGATGAACCTCGCCGTGGCGGCGGTGCTGTGGCTTTCGGGGGCGGAGGTCTCCGGCGGGAAGCTGACGGTCGGCGCCGTGCTCTCCGCGATCAACTACTCCGAACAGGTGCTGCTCTCGCTTACGGCGGCGGGGCGGGTGTACAAGGTCATCACCCAGGCGCAGCCGAGCGCGGCGCGGCTGCTTGAGCTGCTGCGGCTCAGCCCGGCGCTCGAGGAGGGCGGCGGTTCGCTCGATGCGCCCTTGAAGGCGCTGCGCCTGGAACAGGTCGATTACGACTACCCGGACGGGACGCGCGCGCTGCGCGGCATCGACTTCACGCTCCGCGCCGGGGAGCTGCTCGCGGTCGTGGGGCCGGTGGGCAGCGGCAAGAGCACGCTCGCCGCGCTTTGCGCGCGGCTGGCCGATCCGAGCGCCGGGCGTGTCCTGGTAAACGAAACGCCGCTCCCGGCTCTGACGTTTCAGGAGCTGCGCCGTGTCACGGCGCTGGTGGACAGGCACAGCGCCATTCTCGAGGGCAGCGTGCGGGAAAATTTGCTCTTCGGCCGCGAGGGGATCGGTGAGCAGGCGCTGCGCCGCGCGATCGAGACCGCGCAGCTCACGCAGGTTCTGGAAAAAACCCCCGAGGGCTTGCAGACCTATCTCCGTTCGGGGGGCGGCAGCCTCTCCGGCGGCGAGCGGCAGCGCCTTGTCATCGCCCGCGCCCTCGCCGGGGAACCCGCGCTGCTGCTCCTGGACGATAGCACCTCCAGCCTCGACTACGAGACTGAGCGCCGCCTGCTGCGCGCGATCCGGGAAAACTACCCCGCCATGGC
>JAZQCO010000029.1:0-5366 GCA_045546335.1 Candidatus Limivicinus sp.
CCGAACCCACCCCGGCGGTGATGAGCTACGCCGACTACGCCGCCGCCGAGCTGGACAGCGCGGTCGTCGTGGAGACCTACGTCCAGGCCAAGCAAGTCGGATCGTAGCCATGTCGTTCTGTGAGCCAAGGAGTTGTAGCTAAGTGTTGTCTTCCTAAGCCCGCTTGGCCTCCGACTTCCGACGCCCGAACCCACCCCGGCGGTGATGAGCTACGCCGACTACGCCGCCGCCGAGCTGGACAGCGCGGTCGTCGTGGAGACCTACGTCCAGGCCAAGCAGTCCTGGTGGGACGACAAGGCCACCTTCTACACCCAGGATGAGGACGGCGCGTACTTTATCTACAATATGCCCTGCTCCCAGGAGGAGTTCGAGCAGCTTGTCCCCGGCACGAAGATCCGCGTGAGCGGCTACAAGTCCGAGTGGGCCGGCGAGGTGGAGATCACCGATGCGAGCTTCGAGATCCTGGAGGCCGAGCCCTTTATCGCCGAGGCGAAGGATGTGACCGCGCTGCTCGGCACGGAGGAGCTCGCGGAGAGCCAGAACCAGCTTGTCGCCTTCAAGGGGCTGACGGTCGAGGCTTACGACGAGGAGGGTAACGCCTTCGCGTACAAGAACGCCGAGAACAAGACCGACGACCTGTATTTCAAGCTGTCCAAGGACGGCGTGACCTATGACTTCTGCGTGGAGTACTATCTCTGCAACGAGGAGACCGAGGTCTATCAGGCGGTCGAGGCGCTGGACGTCGGCGACGTGGTCGATCTCGAGGGCTTCCTGTACTGGTACGAGGGCGCGAATCCTCACGTCACCGCGCTGACGGTCGTCGAGGCCGCCCCGGAGGCGGAGGTGGCCGCTCCCGCCGCCGCGCTCGAGGAGGTCGAGGAGGAAGAGCTCATGGATCCCGACGAGTACGGCGCCATGATGCGCAAGACCCCGAAAAAGTAAGCAGCGTAGGGGCGATTCACGAATCGCCCGGCGGAAAAACGCGAATATTTTTATCAAACATGGGCGAATTCGTAACGTATGATACGAATTCGCCCATGTTTTCTGTTGACTGTACAATTGCTCTGCACGGGCGCTTCGTGAAGCGCCCCTACAGCTTTTCAATGTGTCCGCGCCAGCGGACACCACAGTTTTTAGTTTTTCATTTTTAGTTTTTCATTTTCGTTTTACGGCGTGGTTTCGATGCGCAGGACGTTGGTGTTGCCGCTCGCGCCGGAGGTGTCGCCGCCGGTCATGACGATGGTGTCGCCCTTCTGGAGCCCCAGCGCGTCGCGCGCCGCGCGCACGGCGTAGTAGTTGAGCACCTCCATGCTCGGGAAGTGCTCGGTCAGCACCGGGCGCACGCCCCAGGAGAGCGCCAGCTTGTACCAGGCGACCTCGTTTGTCGCAAGACCCACGATGTCGGTCGGCGCGCGGAAGCGCGAGACCATCCGCACGGTCAGCCCCGAGTGCGAGGCGACGACGATCGCCTTGGCGTTGAGGTCGATGGCCATGGTGCAGGCGGCGTGGGAGATCGCGTCCACGCGGCTGCGGATGGCGAAGGACTCGGTGTGGAAGCGCTGCTTGTAGTCGATGTGCTGCTCGGTGGAGTAGGCGATCTCGCTCATGACGCGCACGGAATCGACCGGATACTTGCCCGCGGCGGATTCGCCGGAGAGCATGATGGCGCTGGTGCCGTCGTAGACGGCGTTGGCGACGTCGCTGATCTCGGCGCGGGTGGGGCGGGGATTCGAGATCATGCTCTCGAGCATCTCCGTCGCCGTGATGACGCGCTTGCCGAGCAGGCGGCACTTGGTGATCAGGTACTTCTGGATGGCGGGAAGCTGGGTGAAGGGCACCTCCACGCCGAGGTCGCCGCGCGCGACCATGACGCCCTCGCAGACCGAGCAGATCTCGTCGATGTTGTCCACGCCCGACTGGTTCTCGATCTTGGCGATGATGTCGATATCCTGGCCGCCGTGCTCGTTGAGGAAGCCGCGCATATCCAGCAGATCCTGCTTGCAGGAGACGAAGGAGGCGGCGACGAAGTTCACATGGTTGCGGATGCCGAAGAGCAGGTCGGCCTTGTCCTGCTCGCTGAGGAAGGCCTGGTGCAGCACCTTGCCGGGGAAGCTCATGCTCTTGCGGTCGGAGAGCACGCCGCCGGTCAGGACGCGGCAGTGCGCCTCGGTGCCGTTCTCGAGGCTCTCCACCTCGAAGATCACAAGGCCGTTATTGACAAGGATGCGGTCGCCGACGGCGAGGTCGTTCACAAGCCCGGCGTAGCTGACCGAGACGATGCTCTGGTCGCCCTCCACCTCGCGGGTGGTGAAGGTGAAGCTGTCGCCATCCCTGAGCGTGATCTTGCCCTCGCGGAAGGTGCGGATGCGGTACTCGGGACCCTTGGTGTCGAGCATGATGGCGATGGGCAGCCCCAGCTCCTCACGCACGGCCTTGATCATGTCGATCTTCTTCTGGTGCTCCTCGTGGGTGCCGTGGGAGAAGTTCAGGCGCGCGACGTTCAGACCCGCCTCGCACATGGCGCGGAAGACCTCCGGCGACTCGCTCGCCGGGCCGATGGTGCAGATGATCTTGGTTTTTCTCATGGGCGGTGGCTCCTTTCAGAATGAATAATGAATAATGAATAATGAATAATTGAGGTGTCGCCTGCGGCGACGGATTGAATAAATGAAAAGTGAAAAGAGAAAAGTGAAAAGTTATGGTGTCGCCTCCGGCGACGGATTGAAAATACGCCTTGCCTCCCCTGAAAGGGGAGGTGGCATCCGGCGATCTCCCGCGAGCCGGATGACGGAGGGGTCAGCAGTACCGGGGGCCAGCCCCCCCAGTCACGGCGGCGAGCCGCCGCGACAGCTCCCCTTTCAGGGGAGCCAGGGGCGAGGTCTCTCCACCTATGCTGAGCCCTCACTTCACCACGACGTTGTTCTCCCCGAGCATTTCCGTCAGCTCCGCGATCAGACCCTCGTGGAGCAGGCAGCGCGCGCCGATGCGCTTTTGCTCGCGCTCGCACCAGACGATAAGCTGCTGCTGGCCGGGGAACATCTTGAGCACCAGCTCGATGCGCTTCATGGCGGGGTCGAAGCGGCTCGGCAGACGGACATAGAGCTTCTTCTCGGCGGGCGGTGCCGGCGGCTCCTTCCCGACGCGCGCGGCGAGCTCGCTGAGCGACTGGAAGCTGTCCGCCATGAGCTGGGGCGATTTCTCGTCGCGCACGGAGATGCGCCCGCGCACAAGCACGGCGTTGCCCGGCGTGAGCGCGTCGCCCGCGCCATCGAGCGCCTTCTGAAAGGCGATCAGCTCGATCGCGCCGCTGTCGTCCTCGAGCTGGACGTAGCTCATCAGCGAATTGTTCTTGGTCGTGCGGGTCTTGACCGACTCGATCACCCCCGCGAGCGTCACGATCTGGTTGTCGCGGAAGCTGCGCGGCCCGTCCTCGGAGGCGAAGTCGCCCATCACCGCGCCGATCGGCACCGCCCCGAGGCGGCGCGCCTGCTCGCGGAACTCGTCCATCGGGTGGCCGCTCAGATAGAGCCCGGTGGTCTCCTTCTCCATCGCCATCAGCTCTCGCTTGTCGAACTCCGGCATGTGCGGGATCGGGATGGCGCTCTGCGCCGTCTGCGTCTCGGCCGCCTCGCCGAAGAGGTCGAGCTGCCCGGAGATGTTGTCGCGGTTCTCGCGGGCGATGCTCTCGATCACCGTCCCCGCGACGGCCAGCAGCGCGCGGCGGCTGTGCCCCATGCTGTCGAAGGCGCCGGCGCGGATCAGATTCTCCACCGCGCGGCGGTTGAGCTCCTTGCCGGACATACGGCGGCAGAAGTCCTCGAAGCCTGTGAAGGCGCCGTTTTGCCCGCGTTCACGCACAAGCTGCTCGATCGCCCCCCAGCCGATGCCCTTGATGGCGGCGAGACCGAAGCGGATATTTTCGCCCACGACGGTGAAGCTGGGGCCGGACTCGTTCACGTCCGGCGGCAGCAGGCGGATGCCCATGTCCCGACAGGCGGCGATATACTCTGAGATTTTGTCGCTGTTTTCCAGCACCGAGCTCAGCAGCGCCGCCATATACTCCTGCGGGTAGTGGCGCTTCATGTACGCGGTGCGGTAGACGACGATGGCATAGCTCACGGCGTGCGCCTTGTTGAAGGCGTAGCTGGCGAAGTCCAGGATCTCGTCGTAGATGCTGTTGGCGACATCCTCCGGGATGCCGCGCGCGACCGCGCCCTCGATGCTGCGCGCCGGATCGCCGTGGACGAAGGCGACGCGCTCGGCGTCGATGACCTTGTGCTTCTTCTTGGACATGGCGCGGCGGATGTTGTCGGCCTGCCCGAGGGAGAAGCCCGCGAGGGAGCGGAAAATTTCTATGACCTGCTCCTGATAGACGATGCAGCCGTAGGTGACCTCGAGGATCGGGCGGAGCCTGGGGTGCTTGTAGCGGATCTTCTCCGGGTGCTGTGACCACTCGATGAAGCGCGGGATCGAATCCATGGGGCCGGGGCGGTAGAGGGCGATGATGGCGGTGATATCCTCGATGCTCTTCGCCTTGATGCCGGTGCAGACGGAGGTCATGCCCGCGCTCTCGAGCTGGAACACGCCCTCGGTCTTCCCGGCGGCGAGCATCTCGAAGGTCTCGCGGTCGTCCTCCGGGGCATCCTCGACGCGAAAGCCCGGCACGCGCCGCCGCACCAGCTTCGCCGCGTCCTCGAGCACGGTGAGGTTGCGCAGCCCGAGGAAGTCCATCTTCAGAAGCCCCAGCTCCTCGAGGGTGGTCATCTGGTACTGGCAGACCACGCTCTCGTCGTTTTTCGCGAGCGGGACGTATTCGTACACCGGCCTCTCGGTGATGACCACACCGGCGGCGTGGGTGGAGGCGTGGCGGGGCATCCCCTCGAGCGCCTCGGCGGTGTCGATGAGGCTGCGCAGCTTCTCGCTGCTCTCATAGAGCTCCTTGAAGGGCTTGGAGAGCGCCTTCGCCTGCTCGATGCCGAGGGGCTTGTTCTGCGCGAGCGGGATCGCCTTCGCCACCGTATCGCACTCGCCGTAGGGAATGCCCATCACGCGCCCCACGTCGCGCACGGCGGCCTTCGACGCCATCGTGCCGAAGGTCACGATCTGCGCGACGTGATCCGAGCCGTAGAGGCGGTTCACATAGTCGATGACCTCGCCGCGCCGGTTGACGCAGAAGTCCACGTCGATATCCGGCAAGTCGGAGGCCAAGCGGTCTTAGGAAGACAACACTTAGCTACAACTCCTTGGCACACAGAACGACATGGCTACGATCCGACTTCGCGACGTGATCCGAGCCGTAGAGGCGGTTCACATAGTCGATGACCTCGCCGCGCCGGTTGACGCAGAAGTCCACGTCGATATCCGGC
>JAZQCO010000030.1:0-34788 GCA_045546335.1 Candidatus Limivicinus sp.
CTTAACCAACCCAGACCCGCCCGGCTTTCGCGGTGGGGCTCTGGTTTATTTTTTTCGTCTCAGCAGCCTGATGACCTCGTGAAACTCCTCCGTGCGGGAGAAGGCGAGCGTGTGCAGGCTCTGGAACACGAGCGCGCACAGCACGCCGCAGGCGAGCCAGGCGGCAAGGCCGAGGTGTCCCGGGAAGAGCAGTGCCTTGAGGCGCGCGGAGAGCCAGACGGCCGCCACGGTGACGGCGAGGTTCGCCCCGTACAGCCTCCAGTACGCGCCGAGCCGCTGGCCGAAGGCATAGCGATAGAGCAGATACGGCTCGCGCCAGAAGACGGTCAGGAGATTGCTCAGGATGGTGCCGAGGAAGATGCCCGCCGTCCCGATCCTTTTCAGCGCGAGGATGGAGATGGCGATATTCAGCGCCGATTCAATCACCGGGCGAAAGCGATCCCGGTTCATCAGGCCGCAGGAGACGGAATAGAGGTTCGACACCTTTCGCACGAGCTGCATATAAAACAGCGCGCACAGGAGCTTCACCGTCAGCGGATCGAGAAACAGCTCCTGCTTCACCCAGAGCAGGATAAAGTCGTCGAGCAGGTTATACAGGCAGCAGACCGTGAGCCCCCCGACCCAGAAGTTCAGAAACAGCGTCTTCTTGAAGATGGCGTAGCGCTCCGCTTCGGTCATGGTGGCGTGAATATTGCCGAAGGTGGGCGAGAGCGCCCCGAGCAGGGAGAGCAGCGTGCCGCTCAGGCCGGCGAGCACCATCTGATAGTTTGCGTAGATGCCCGTCACCGCAAGGCCGATGAAGCGCGAGAGCAGGATGCTGTCGGTGGACGCGACGACGGTGCCGCCGAGCTTGTGCATCAGCAGCGCGGCGGTGTCGCGCCGGATCTCGCCCCTCTCCTGCGCGGAGAGCCGCTCGGCGCCGGAAAACACCTGCGGGTACTGCCGCTCGACCCATCTGCCCTCGAGCCAGTTGCACAGCAGCGTCACGGCGATGCCGGCGGCGAGGGTCAGGGTGTAGCTCTCCGTCGTGACAAGGAGAAGAAGCTGCACGGAGTAGCGCACAAGCGCGTTGAGGGTGTTGAAGAGGCTGGTGCGGTTCTGCCGCTGATCGGCGTTCAGCAGGGAGAACTTGTAGGAGAACAGGTAGGTCGCGGCGGTTTGCAGCAGCAGGAGGAGGAAGATCAGGGTGAGGTCGGCATCGGGCGGGATCTCGCCCGCGTCGCGGATGAAGAAGCGGAGGAAGGGGGTCAGCAGAGCGCCGAGGGCGAGGATGACGAGGGCGATGAGGTGGTAGGTGCGCCGAAAATAGTGCATCAGCGCCCCGACGCGCCCGGTCTCCTCCCTGCTGATGGGCTTATACAGGCGGACGATGATGGCATCGGCAATGCCGAGATCGGCCAGCCCCAGCAGCCCCAGGATATCGGCGAAGAGCCGGTCGAGACCCAGGTACTCGTAGCTGAGTATATGCAGAAAGATCGCGCGGTAGCCGAGCTGTATCACAATACCGGCAAAGGAGCTCAGCAGCGCCGCGCCGGAGGCTTTCAGGACGTTGCGCCTGCGGGAATCATGGTTAAACGCCATCTCTCACTTCTCCGTCACATCCTCCAGCGCACGCAGGAAGCAGCGGGCGGAAGCATCCCAGTCGAAGCGTTTGAGGTTCTCCCGCCCGGCGAGGACACGAGCCTCTCGAAACGCCTCGTCCCGCTCCATTCTCAGCAGCAGCGCACGCAGCGCGGCGGCATCGTCTCTGTCCACATAGCACGCCGCGTCGCCCCCGATCTCCGGGAGGCTGGTTTTTTGCGTCGTGATGATCGGGCAGTCGTACTTCATCGCCTCGATGACCGGCAGGCCGAAGCCCTCCATGGCGCTCAGATACACCGCGCAGACCGCGTGGGCGTAGAGCGCGCAGAGCTCCTCGTCGGTCACATAGCCCGTCTGGACGATTGAGCCCTCCCCGACCCCGGCGCGGATCAGGGCGTCCGTCTCCGCATCGAGGGGGCGGGGTCGCCCGGCGAGAACGAGCTTACAGTCCGTCAGCCCCTCGCGGCGCAGCCCAAGATAGACCCGCACCAGCTTGTCGAGCCCCTTCCTGCGGTCGTAGCCGCCGACATACAGGAAGTAGCGGGAATCCGGGCGCGCAGCCTCGGGAAAAACGTCCGGCAGCGTCACGCTCCAATGGATCGGGACGGGCTCGACCTCCCCGCCGGAGAAGGCGAGGATCGAGCGGCGGGAGTAGTCGGAGACAGTGAGAACCTGCGCAGCGTGCCGCAGCTCCCAGCGTGTGCGCTGCAAATACCACTGCTTTCTCAGCGGGGAGGAGAAGTAGTGCTCGTCCTCATAGGGGATGAGATCGTGCACCGTGAGCACGGTTTTCAGTTCGGGCAGCAGCGGCAGGGTGATGTGGTTTGCGGGGTAGTGGACGATTCTGATGTCCTTTTCCCGCGCCAGCGCCAGCAGCTCCCGTTTGCTCTTTCTCCCGAGCAGCGTAATACCCGCCTCCGGGTATTCCTGTGTGCGCCGGGTGTTGAAGCCATAGGCGTGAAAGTCTCCGCAGCGCCTGTGGCAGTGATCGTAGAGATACCAGGTCGATTTGGCGATGCCCACAAAATCGCCGTTCATGATCGAAGCGTCGAATAAAATGTTCATGTGTTCTCCAGCATTCTCCCCAGATTCCGCAGCGAGCGCGCCCTGATCTCGTCCCGGAGCGTTTCCAGCTCCCGCAGCATCCCGGCGTACTCCTCCGCGCTCATGGCGGCCGTTCTCTCAAGAGCCTGCGCGAGCTGCCCGTCCTCGTAGATCACGGCGTTTTTCTCCGTAAAGCCGTAGTACGCGGCGGTTTTTTTCTCAATGATACAGGGGATCAGAAAGCCGAGGGAGAGCTGCTTGGAGCCGGAGGTCTGGCAGGTGGAAAAATCCTTTTTCGCACCCTGATAGAAGTTCATGACGATGAAATCCGCCTCGTCAACACGGTCGAACAGCTCAGAAAATGATACGCGCCCTGTGACGTCCATGTTTTCCCTGACGCTCTGGCTGATTTTTCTCAAGGGGCGATGGAGGGAGCTGTCGAGCATCGGCAGCGGGAAGAGCTTGATGATCGTGAACTTCACCAGATGGATCAGTTCATCCAAGGCGTTCTCCTGTTTTCTGACAAAGACCAGCTTCGGCGCCTTTCCGGTTTTTTGGCAGAGCTTTTCCGCTTCTTCCAGGAGTTCATTCTGGTTCTGGCTCCTCCCCACGCTGATGACGGACACCTGCGCATGGATGGCTCTTTGAGGCGGCGTGTCGCAGAAATAATACGGGTTCACCTCCACGGCTTCTCCATCCGGGAGCTTCGTCGCGGTGAGCGCGACCATTCTGTTTCTAAAATACCGCAGCCTTGCCCTGTATTCCTTCTCCGGCAGATGCAGCTTATGGCTGCACCCGGCGATCCCCTGTTGCTCTGCGAACAGGGGCGCGGCGCGCAGCACCGCCTCCCGGCACACCTTGTTTTTCATCTCGACGGTGGTGAAAAAGAGCAGCGTGTAGCCGTTTTCTCTCTTTAGCTCCGCAATCCGCTGCGCAGCGTGTACGCCGTCGAAGGTATAGACCTGTATCTGCGCTCTCAGCGAGGGGCAGCGGCAAAAGGCATCGCCAAGCCGCCCGCAGTCCTGATGCAGCAGGCAGTCCACCTCATAGCCCAGGCGCAAAAAGTAGTAGACGAAGCCCGGAATGACCTCATAATGATAGGCGTTCGGTTCGAATATCAGCACTTTTTTAGCTTGCATCCCGCTGCCCTCCCGCTGTAAAATCTCTGTCCCAATGTCTGATCCGACCTGCCGCGCGCATCAGAAGATTCAGCGGCAGAAAGCAGTTTGTGAGCACCGCCCACTTCACCGCGAGCAGCCCGACGGGCAAATGCCGCAGCCGGGCGCATTTTCTTTTCATATCGCAGCGGCGCGCCACGTCAAAAAAGTGTGCTCTGCGCTCGTGAAAGCTCCTCGTCCTGTAGCAGAGGTTCAGCCCGAGCACACCCAGGTTCAGCGTCTGCCAGTAGGCTATGAGATAGCGCACCGTCTCGCTCTCGATCTCGCGGCTGAGCGTCTCCAGCTCTGTGAGAAAGCGTTCGATCCGCGCCGCGTCCTGAAACGCGGTGTGCAGCAGCGAGCCTTGATCGTGCCGCCGGTAGAGATACTGCGCCGTATCGGTCACTGCAATGCGCTCGATCTGCGCGAGGTAGCGGAAGAAGAACAGGCTGTCCTCTCCGTAGCTGACCCCGGGCTGGAAGGCGAGATGGTGCGCTTCCACGATGCTTCGGCGCAGCAGCTTCCAGGCGACGCCGCTGAGCGCCTGCTCATAGCGCGTGATGCCCTCGCCAAGCTCAGCAAGGCGAAAGCGCCCCGCCTGCGGCCTCACAAGCAGCGCCGCTCCCTGCGCCGCGCTGAGCGCCTGATAGCCGGCAAGGCACAGCTCACTATCCCCCATCGCCGTGACCATCGAGGCGATGTACTCCCGCTCTATCAGATCGTCCGCGTCCACGAAGGTCAGCAGTTCCCCCTTCGCCGCCCGGATCCCCGCGTTGCGTGCGCTCGAGGGTCCGCCGTGCGGCACATCGAGCGCGCGAAAACGCGCGTCCTTTTCGGCAAAGCGGCGCGCGATCTCGCGGCTGCGATCCGTGGAGCCGTCATCGACCATGAGCACCTCCAACGCCTCCCAGCTCTGCGCGCGGATGCTCTCAAGGCAGGCCGTAAGGGTCGCTTCCCCGTTATAGACCGGCACGATGATACTTACAAGTTCCCTGCTCATTTCGACCTTCTCTTCCTCCGCTGCCTCGTCAACGGGGCGAGCGCATACACGCTCAGCAGATGCGCCGCCCTGAGCAGATGCGCCCCGCCACGCTCATAGAGCGCCGTCTGCATCCGCGTCCAGAGCGGCTGCTCCCGTTTCCCGCGCCGCTGCTGCCCTGCCCAGGGTGAGAGCTGCCAATAGTGCTCCCAGAGCGCTGTGCGCGCACAGCGCGTGCCCACAATCCAAGGCTTCACCACCGAGCTGTAGTGGTAAATCGCCGCGTTCTGCCCCGCCTCACGCATCTCCTCCCGGCTGTAGTAGCCGGGCTTTTTGTCGAGCGCGTAGGCGTAGTAGGCAGTATCAAGACCGCTTGTCAGCAGGGGCACGAAAAAGTTATACCTTGGGCTGAGCTTTTTGATTTTGCCCCGCAGGATATAGTTCAGCGCGTCCTGATCCGGGAAGATCGGCTGCGTGCCGAAGGCGCGGAGGAAGGGGAATACCGCCGCCTCGCAGTCAAGGCGCTTCCACTGCGCCACATCGAGCAGGATGACGCCGGAGTTGAAATACGGCTCGTCCGCGCGGTGCCCAAGATAGCGATAGAACCGGTAGGCCGCCGTGTCCTGCACCATGGCGCAGACCTTTCCCTCCATGTCCATGTTGTACAGCTCACCGAGGTCTGCGGTGACAAGCGTGTCGGAGTCCAGATACAAAAGGCGGTCGATCTCCTCCTCGATCAGGCCGGGCGCGAACAGCCTTCCATACGCGGCGTAGGAGCCGCACCACTTCGGCGCGCCGCTTGCCTCGAGCCGCTCCGAGATGTCGCTCATATTCAGAAACGAGATAGAGCGCCCGTAGCGCTGCGCAAGCAGCTCGAATTTTCTCAGATTCTCCTCACTGACGCGGTCGCTGATGAGATAGATGTGCAGCTCCTCCGCGCCGCGGTTATTTTCCAGCAGGGACGTGAGGGAGACGCCGGTGGGCGCCGCGTAACGGTCGTCGCTCTGGTACAGGACGTTCATTCGTGTTCTATTCATGCTCTCTCCCCCGTCCGTCTCACGGTATTGCTCTGCTGCGCCGAGGCGTACAGCCTCGAGAGGATCGCCGCCGCGAACGGCGGCCAGAAGCGGCGCAGAATCTCCAGCTCCTCCCCGGTGCGGCTGTTCTCGCCGATGCAGGCCGAGGTCGTCGAGCCCTGCCAGATGCGGTGCGCCATCAGGCGCTTGGGGCAGTAGACAAAATCGCCCCGCAGCCGCGCCAGACGCTCCCACGCATCCCAGTCCAGGCAGCTCCTGTACTGACCCCGGAAGAGATCAGCCGGCGCAAGCGTCCTATTGATCGTCACGGCGGGGCAGCAGATCGGGTCGCCAAAGGCGAGGATCAGGCGGCGGACAAACACGCTCCTCTGCATCACCCTCGGGCGCAGAGGCAGCTCCATGAGGCGCTTGATGCGCAGGTTCCGCTCTCCGCGCCCGCTCTCCCCCTCGCGCCGCTCCTCATAGTCGGTGAAAATGATGATCGGCTCCTGCCGCTCCCCGATCGCCCCCAGCGTCTCCTTGAGAAAGTCCGGGTGATACCAGTCGTCCTGATGGCAGAGCGTGACCAGCGGCCCTCTCGCGACGGAGAGGGCAAAATTCCAGTCCGCGCCGATGTCGGTATGCCGGGGATTGATATACAGCGGGATGCCGTAGCGCTCAGAGAGCGCGCGCAGATACTCGTTCGGCGTAGAGCTCGCCATCAGCACCTCGCCGCGCACGCGCTGCGCGAGGATCGAACGGATGCACTCCTCCAGATAGGGGTTCTCCCCGTAGGCGACAAGTACAAAGCTGTGATCGCTACTCTTAAACCCCCCCCATCTTTATCCTCCTTTTGCGCGGCTCTCTCCTCCAGCTCCCGGATGCGCTGCTCGAGCAGGGCGTTGGTCTGAACCAGCCTGACAATGGCGGCGTTGTGGTGCGAGAGGATCGCCGTGAGCGCCATGAGGATCATGAGCACGCAGAAGAGCGCAATGGCAAAGAGCGCGTTCACCGGCTCGTAGATCCCAAGCACGCGCGCCGCCCGCGTCAGCAGCCCCGGAAAGAGCGTGAGCACGACCATAATCACGCCCGACACGATCCACAGCAGCATATACCGCAGTAAAATGCGCTTCCGGCGCATCAGATACACCAGCGCGATAAAATACAGCGCAATGGCCAGCAGCAGGAAGCCTTGCAGGGACTGGCTCATTTCTTGCTCGCCCCCCTCTCGACCTCCGGCAGCAGAAGCGCCAGCGTGACCTTCACCATGTAGTACACGGCGCGCCAGGGCGTGATGGAGCTCTCCCCGCCCTGCCTCTCGCGCATCTCGACGGGAAGCTCCACGATCCGCGCGCCGTGCCGCGCCGCCGCCAGAATCGCCTCCGGTTCGGGGTAGTCCTGCGCGTAGTGCGCGGCGAAGAAGCGAATCAGCTCCGCGTTGACCGCCCGCATCCCGGAGGTCGCATCGCTCACGCGCACCCCGCAGAGCGCACGCAGCAGACCGCTCAGAAAGCGGATGCCCACGCGGCGCATCCCGGTGGAGCGGAAGCCCTCCTCCCCCAGAAAGCGCGAGCCGATCACCATGTCCGCCTCGCCCGCCTCCAGCGGCCGCAGCAGCGCGCGGATATGCGCGGCCTCGTGCTGCCCGTCGCCGTCAAACTGCACCGCGTAATCATAGCCCCGCTCGGCGGCATAGCAATACCCCGTCTGCACACAGCCGCCGATCCCCAGATTGACGGGCAGGTTCAGAACCTTCACCGAGAGAGAGCGCGCGACCTTCGCCGTCTCGTCGGTGGAACAGTCGTTGACGACGAGGAGATCCCCCTCCGGGAAGCGGCGCCGCAGATCCTCTATGACGCCGGGAAGGTTTTTCGCCTCATTATAGGCGGGAATAAGAATCAGTGTCTTCATAAATTCATCAATGTACGATCCACGATCCGGGCGAGCGCCAGCACATTCAGCAGGCAGCCCGCCAGCATCAGTTCTTTGTCAATATCTCTTCTCAGCACAAGGGTATCGCCGTTCGGCAGCAGAAACAGCAGCGGCAGGATCGGGATAAAATATCTGCCCTGGATGCCCTGAACCACGCCGCTGGTGTCCGAGGTCCACGCCAGGCTCATCGTCAGCATCACAAGCGCAATGACCGCGAGCGCTGAGGCGCAGAACACGCCGCGCTCCACCGCGCCGAGGCAGGGCGCGTCCTGCTCCCTGCGCAGTCCCGCGAGGGCGAGCAGCACAATATAGAGGAGGGGGATCCACTCATACAGCTCCAGGCTCAGCCCGCTCATCAGATAGCCGACCGCGCATTTGAGCCAGTGCGTACCGCTTGCCAGCCCCGTCACGGCAAACATCTTCGCCGTTTGCGCGGGGTGGCTCAGCAGGAAGGAGATCGTGTAGTTGTGCCCGCCCTGCCAGTTCAGCGAGCTGCCCGTATCGACAGCCGTCGCCGCCAGGAAGCCCAGCCGGAAGGGCAGCAGGAACAGCAGCGGCAGCACAAACAGCGCGAGAAGATACCCCCACCGCGCCCGCTTGCTCGCAAAGCGCCCCTCGGGGATCAGCAGCGCGAGCGCCGCGAGGGGATAGTAGACGAGCTTCGCCGGGGTCAGCAGCACATTGACGGCGACGGACGCCGCCAGTGCGTGCCTGTCCCCCTCGAGCATCGCGCGCAGCAGCAGCGCGAGCAGCAGCAGCGACAGGGCGTTGATAAAGGCATCGTAGGAAAAGGACGCCGCCTGCTGCATCGACATTGGCGCGAGCGCCACCAGGAAGAACAGCGCCTTGAAGCGCGGCACCAGACGGATCGCCCAGGCGGTACAGAGCACATAAAACAGCAGGTTGCACAGCCGCCCCAGCCAGAACTTCCAGATGAAATTCATCCCCAGCAGCCGCCCCAGCGCGAGCCCCAGCGCCTGGGGCAGGTACATCGGAAAATAGGCGCAGTCCCTCGGCTGGGGGATCGGGACGCTCTCGCTCTCCCCGGCGGGCGCGGTCAGGTCGCGCGCAAGGCGGCTGTAGCCCGAGGCGGTGTTGTGGTGCAGCGGGAAATCGGTATAGTCGAAGTCCGCGCTCTCCCCCCGGTCTTTATCCGCGCGCAGCAGCAGGACGTTGGACAGCTCATAGGCTGTCTGGTAGTGGTGCCCCTCGTCCGGCACCGACAGCGGCGTGAGCGCCGTCAGGTACAGCAGCCCCAGCAGGAGCGCACAGACCGGATAGCGTCTCTCCGCGCCCCATCCGCGCACGGCAAAAAGCGCCGCCGTGATGCCCAGCGCCGCCAGCAGCGCGACGCTCAGCCATATCGCCCAGTGCGCGGCGTTATCCTCGTTCACGAGCGCGGCGTACAGCGTGGCGCCGACGCTCAGAAAACACGCGGCGACCGGCAGCACATACGCCCAGCGTTTTGCAATTTCAGTTTTTTTCATCTCAGCCTCTCCGGCGCAGCTCCACAGAAAAAGGGAGCGCGCCAGCGCCCCTCCAGAAAGTTTTTAACATTATATAGCACATCACTCGAAAATGCAACTGTTTTGGAGAAGAGGCGCGCAGATATCATAACCGCCCGGCGCAGACCGGGCGGTAGTTTTACCAGAGGCCGGGGATCAGGCGGTACCTCACGCGCTTTTTGTAATCGCCGTAGCCCGCCAGCCCCTGCTCGAGCACCGCCTCCTCGTTGCGGATGCGCTTTGCGATCAGCGGCAGATACAGCAGCAGCACCAGAAAGCCCGGGAGAGAGCCCAGCACCAGCGGCATCGAGAGAAACAGCAGCACGGTCACGGCGTACATCGGGTGGCGCACCACGCCGTAGAGCCCGGTATCGACCACACGCTGCCCCGCCTGCACCTCGATCGTCCGCGAGAGCCAGACGTTCTCCCGCAGCACCTCGGCATAGCCGAGATACGCCAGCAGGAACAGCCCCGCCGCCGTCCAGCACAGCCAGTCCGGCAGCATCCGCCAGCCGAGGCGATACCCCAGCCCCGCGAGCACGAAGGCCGCGAGGAAGAGCAGCGCGCTCCCGGCGATCACCTGCCTCTGCTCGCCCTGCTCCTCCTTCGCCCTGAGGCGGCGGCGCAGCAGCTCAGGGCTCTTCGCCATCATCACCAGCCCCGCCGCGAACATCGGCACGAACAAAATGCCCATCAGCAGCCAGCCCTGCCAGTACGCGAAGCTCCCCGCCGGCAGGAACACCAGCAGCCCTACCAGCACCACCCCCGCGCCAAACTTCCCCATCGCGCTCCAAAACAGCGTTTTGTCCATGGTGATCCCTCCGAGTTTGTATAGAATGTGGTCAGGTGGCTTGCTAGTTGTCGTTTAATCCAAACTGTATGCTCAGGAATTTTTTCTTATACAGCGATTCAAGCTCTATGATATCGTCCCGCTTCATCGTTTTTGGCAGAATCTGCAAAACGGAAAACTGGAACTGATGAACCCGGTCGGGGTGTTCTTCCAGTAAGGCTCTCATTTTCTTGTTTCCGCCATGCCCCGTCTCAATATAGCTTTTCCACCGTCCAAGCAGACCGTCGTCACCGGAGGCTGAGCCGATATACTGCATCCCGCTCTCCCGATCCACGATCAAGTAAATCGCATACACCGATTTAAGCGCGGTATGCCACGCCTCGTACACGGTAGAATTATCCAGGATTTCTTTTAATTCATCAAAGGAGAGAAGCAAATCCTCAAAACCGGAAAACTCCTTTTTCCTGTCCGGTAATATGTACACAACAGGCTTCGGGGTGCTCCCCTTTTGGTGCCACATAAGAGTTGACTGTCCCCAGTCGATCGTAAGCCGCCCCTCATACTCCCGGAGAGCAGAGACCGGCTCCAACTGAAAAACAGCGTGTGTTCCGTCGTAGCCTTTGGCCTCTCGCTCAGGAAAACTCTCCGGAACCAAATCTGCCGTATCCGGAACCGAATCCCCCACACGGTAAAGACAAAAAAACTGAGCATAAGTGCCCGCAGCGCTGATAAACACCGCCCAATACTCGTAGTTTTTACTAAACCCGACTTTCTGGTGGCGTGTGTACTCGTATACCAGTCCTTTTTTATAACAGTCCTCGAATCCTGCATCATTCAGGGAATGCCGGATCAGCTTGACCTTTGCAGGGTCGATATCAACCTTGCGGAGAATATCGGAAAAATACAGAATCGCCATAGCAGCGCCTCTTCTTATTTTTTAAGTGAACGATAAGATAACTATACCCAGAAAGGAAGGCGAGAGAAAAAATCAGTGCTCCTCGTGGATATATCGAACGTCCAAGAAGAATCCTAACATTCCTTCAATTTGTCCCCGTCTTCGCATTTCATCGACGGGTATATACTGGAAATAGCAGCGATTGCGTAAAAATAGTTTAGCTTCTTCCATAGTGCTGATTTCCGGCATAGTTTCATCTTCCACCAAATACTTCTTCAATCTGGCAACGGCTTTCGGCCCCATCAGATGGTTTGTGTACAAGCGACGTCGAAGGTTGACCGTCCGGCCAACATACAGATTCTCTCCGGTTTCCTGATCGAAGATGGCATAGACAACCGGAAGCCCGTCTTGCAAATCACTCGGTTTCAAATCCTTGAAATAATACCTTTTGCAATTCAGGAGTCTGTCGATCAACGCTTCCGCTTCGATTCCCTTTTCTTGGATCATGCCATCACCTTTCACAAGTAATTCTTTTGTCCTGTATTATCCGTCCCGGCTTGTTCAAGTCTGGAGCAGGCACCTATTCAGGCGACTGTACGCTCACAACAACTGCTGATAGTTCCTGCGGCCATAGAGGATGCGGCGAATCTGAACCGTATCATGCGACACCACATAGAAAACCAGATACTTCTCCACAGTCAGGCAGCGGTAGCCTTTCGCCGCCAGCGCCAGATCGCGGGGTCTCGGGCAGCGCTCCGGCATTTGCGAAAGGCTCATGATCTCCTGTGTGATTTTATCATACAATCGCAGTGCGGCCTCCGGGGAGAGCGTGTTGAGATAGGCTACGATATCCAGCAGATCCTGCTTCGCCGCCGGATAGATCCTGACTTTATAGCTTTCCATGCACGCGCTCCCGCAGCTGACGGGCGAGCAAGGCAAAGTCCTCGCCCTCCGCGCCGTCCGCAATCTGCTGCTCGGCAACAGACAGCTTTCCATAGAGGTCGATCAGCGCCATCTGACGCTCATACTCCTCGTGGTTCAGCACGACCATATCGCCCGTTCCGTTGCGGGTGATATAGACCGGCTCCCGTGTCTGGCGGCAAAAATCGGAAATCTCATTGGCGCTGTTGCGCAAATCGGAAATGGGTCGAATGCTTGGCATACCGGACACCTCCTTGTCACTGTCAGCATAACAAAATTACGAGTAAATATCAACGCATATTTTGCCTTTTCCATATCGTTCCGCGAAGTTTGGGCAGTTTTCCGGGCGCACAGGCAAAGACGTGTTGCCGGAGAAGAAGGCTATTCCTTATGCTCCAGCACCCATTGCAGCAGCTCCTGATAGCCCATACTGCCGTCTGCGACGGAAAGGCCGACATCCACCAGCTCCTCATCCGTGCATTGAATCCGAATCCCATTCATTTCCAGGAACGACAGCATCACATAAATGCCGATCCTTTTATTCCCGTCCACAAAGGCGTGGTTGGAGATCAGCGTATACCCGAGCCGTGCGCCCTTCTCCTCCTTGCTCGGGTAGAACGCCTGATCGCCAAAGCCTGCAAAGGCGGCTTCCAAAGCGGAATCCAGCAGCCCTTCGTCACGCACACCAACGCTGCCGCCGGTCGCTTCCGCAAGGATTTTGTGAAGGAGCAGCACCTTTTCTTTTGAGAACTTAATCATTTGGCCAGTTCCTCGAAGGCCGCCCTGTGCTCCCGCAGAATCCGGGCAGCGACAAAGTCCAGCTTTTCGTCCTCCGTCATCTCGATTTGCGGCTCGGTGTCCAGGTCGATCACCAGCAGCTTCGGCCGATTGTTTTTGAAGACTACGACGCGCCCCTTTTTCTCCGCCATTCTTGCGACCTTGGAGAAGTTTTGATTGGCCTCCGTCGCCGTCACAATCGCATGCGTATCAATCGTCATATTGATCGCCTCCCACTGTAGTATACCATATTATAGGCGAAAATCAACCTATATATGTCTCTCCCCCGGTTTGTTCAAGTCCGAGGGCAGCTTTCGGACGCACGCAAAAAACGCCGCTGAACCTGTCAGCGGCGTTTCCGAATCCGAGTGGAGGGATTTGAACCCCCGACATCTTGGTCCCAAACCAAGCGCGCTACCAGCTGCGCTACACCCGGATATCAAGCGTTGCCCATTATACAACAACTCGCCGCCGGGCGCAAGTGCTTTCTTTATTCCATGTCGCGAAAAACCGTGTCTCCTCCTTGAATTTACCGCTGTCTTGCGTTATAATACAATATAACAGACTTTTTCCGGGAGGCGGAGAGCGTGGCTGAAGCAAAAACCAACGTCATGCGCGTGTTGGAGCAGAAGAAGATCCCCTACACGCCGCACAGCTACCCCCACGGCGACGAGGCCGTGGACGGGCTGACCGTCGCCGCGCTCACCGGGCTTGCGCCGGAGCGCGTGTTCAAGACCCTCGTCACGCGCGGCGCGAGCAAGAAGCTGCTCGTCTTTGTGATCCCCGTCACCGGGGAGCTCGATCTCAAGAAGGCCGCGAAGGCCGCGCGCGAGAAGTCCGTGGAGATGATCCATGTGAGCGAGCTCACCACTCTCACCGGCTATGTGCGCGGCGGCTGCTCGCCCGTCGGGATGAAGAAGCTGTTCCCGACCTACCTCGATCAGAGCGCCGAGACGCTCGCGACCATCGCCGTCAGCGCCGGGAAGATCGGCGCGCAGGTGGAGCTTGACCCCCGCGCGCTGTGCGGACTGATACGCGGCAGCTTTGCCGATCTCATTTAGAAGGAACCTCTCTCTATGCAAAACAGTATTTTTATCAAGGGCGCCCGCGAAAACAACCTCAAAAACATCGACCTCGAGATCCCGCGCGACAAGCTGGTGGTCATCACCGGCCTTTCCGGCAGCGGCAAGTCCTCCCTCGCCTTCGACACGCTCTACGCCGAGGGACAGCGCCGCTATGTGGAGAGCCTCAGCTCCTACGCGCGGATGTTTCTCGGTCAGATGGACAAGCCCGATGTGGACTATATCGACGGTCTCTCCCCCGCCATCTCCATTGACCAGAAGACCACCTCCCGCAACCCGCGCTCGACCGTGGGCACGGTGACGGAAATCTACGACTATCTGCGTCTGCTCTGGGCGCGCGTAGGTGTACCGCACTGCCCCAAGTGCGGGCGGGAGATTCGCCAGCAGACGATCGACCAGATCGTTGACCGCATCCTCGCCCTGCCCGAGGGGACGCGCATCCAGCTCCTCGCGCCGGTCATCCGAGGCCGCAAGGGCGAGCACGTCAAGGTGTTCGAGGACGCGAAGAAGTCCGGCTACGTCCGCGCCCGCGTGGACGGGAACCTCTACGAGCTCAGCGAGGAGATCAAGCTCGAGAAGAACAAGAAGCACAATATTGAAATCATCATCGACCGCCTTGTCATCAAGGACGGTATTACCCGCCGCCTGACCGACTCCGCCGAGACCGCGCTCTCGCTCTCGGGCGGGCTGCTGCTTGTGAACGTGCTCGGGCAGGAGGAGGATCTCGCCTTCTCCCAGAACTACGCCTGCGAGCACTGCGGTATCTCCATCGAGGAGCTCACGCCGCGGCTGTTCTCCTTCAACAACCCCGCCGGCGCCTGCCCGACCTGCACGGGGCTCGGGATGCAGATGCTGGTCGATCCCGAGCTGGTGCTGCCAAACCCGAACCTCTCGCTGCTCGACGGTGCGATCACCGCGAGCGGCTGGGGCAATCTCCGGGGCGATTCGATCTCCAAGATGTATTTTGACGCGCTCGCCAAGCGTTACCACTTCAAGCTCTCCGACCCCGTGAAGGACTTGAGCGCCGAGGCGCGCGAGGCCATCCTCTACGGCACGAAGGGCGAGCCGCTGCTGCTGCGCTACGAGCGCAGCGAGGGCTACGGCACCATCAAGCGCGAGTTTGAGGGCATCATCCCCAACCTCGAGCGGCGCTACCGCGAGACGCAGAGCCCCGCCATGCGCGCGGATATCGAGGAGTGCATGTCTGAGACGCCCTGCCCCGCCTGCAGGGGGCGGCGGCTCAAGCCCTCCGCGCTCGCCGTGACCGTGGGCGGAAAAAACATCGCGGAATTTTGCGAAATGTCGGTGCTCGACGCGCTGCTCTTTCTCGATTCGCTCACGCTCAGCGACAAGGAGCTGCTCATCGCCGCACAGATCCTCAAGGAGATCCGCTCCCGCCTCGGCTTTTTGCAGAGCGTGGGGCTGGGGTATCTCACGCTCTCGCGCACGGCGGCGACCCTCTCCGGCGGCGAGAGCCAGCGCATCCGCCTCGCCACGCAGATCGGCTCGAGCCTGATGGGGGTGCTCTACATCCTCGACGAGCCGAGCATCGGGCTGCACCAGCGCGACAACGCCCGGCTGCTGCGCACGCTCGGCAGGCTGCGTGATTTGGGCAACACCCTCGTGGTGGTGGAGCACGACGAGGATACCATGCGTTTTGCCGATCATGTGGTGGACATCGGTCCCGGAGCTGGGATAAATGGCGGTCGAGTGGTGGCACAGGGCACCGTGGAGGATATCTGTGCCGTGCCTGAGAGCATCACAGGGCAGTACCTGAGCGGCCGGAAGAAGATCCCCGTACCCGAGACGCGGCGCGCCGGTAACGGCAAGAGCCTCTGGATTCGCGGCGCGCGGGAGAACAATCTGCGCAACATCGACGTGGAGATCCCGCTCGGCAAGCTCATCTGCGTGACCGGGGTCTCGGGCAGCGGCAAGTCCTCGCTCATCAACGAGGTGCTCTACAAGACCCTCGCCATGGAGAAAAACCGCGTCAAGGTGCGCCCCGGCCGCTGTGACGGGATCGAGGGGCTGGCGCATGTGGACAAGGTGATCGCGCTCGACCAGAGCCCGATCGGCCGCACGCCGCGCTCCAATCCCGCGACCTACACCGGCGTATTCAACGAGATCCGCGACCTCTTCGCCGCGACCTCTGACGCGCGGATGCGCGGCTACAACCAGGGGCGTTTCTCCTTCAACGTCAAGGGCGGGCGCTGCGAGGCCTGCTCGGGCGATGGGCTGCTCAAGATCGAGATGCACTTTTTGCCCGACGTGTATGTGCCCTGCGAGGTCTGCGGCGGGCGGCGCTACAACCGCGAGACGCTCGAGGTGCGCTATAAAGGCAAGAACATCGCGGACGTGCTGGACATGACCGTGGAAGAGGCGGTGGGCTTCTTCCAGAACCAGCCGAAGATCGTGGGGAAGATTCAGACGCTCTATGACGTGGGGCTGGGCTATGTCAGGCTCGGTCAGTCGAGCACGACGCTCTCGGGCGGCGAAGCGCAGCGCGTGAAGCTCGCCACCGAGCTTTCCAAGCGCAGCACCGGCAGCACGGTCTATGTGCTCGACGAGCCCACGACGGGGCTGCACATTGCCGATGTGCACAAGCTCATTGACATACTCAACCGCCTTGTGGACGCGGGCAACACCGTCGTCGTCATCGAGCACAACCTCGATGTCATCAAGGTGGCCGATCATATCATCGACCTCGGCCCCGAGGGGGGCGACGGCGGCGGCGAGCTGGTCTTCGCCGGCACGCCCGAGGACTGCGCGCAGTGCGAGCGCAGCTTCACCGGCCAGTTTTTGAAGCCGTTGCTGGAGCGTTCCCTGTAGGAGCGGATACCATCCGCCCGCAGACACGGTGAAAGGCCAACAGGCGGCTGATAGCCGCCCCTACGGCTTACAGCAGGACAAGCAGGAGTTAACATGGATCAGGAAAAAGAGCTCATCGAGCTCACGGGGACAGTCGAAACCGTCATCTATAAAAATGAAGAGAACGGCTACACCGTGCTGCGTCTGCGTACTGACAGCGGCGAGACGGTCACGGTGGTGGGCACCTTCCCCTACGCGGCGAGCGGCGAGAACATGATCGTCAGCGGCGAGTGGATGAGCCACCCGGCGCACGGGCGGCAGTTCAAGGCCGCCTTCGCCCAGCGCCTGATGCCGACCGGCGCCCAGGCCATCTTCAGCTACCTCGCGGGCGGCGCGGTGAAGGGCATCGGCCCTGCGACAGCGTCCCTGCTGATTGCGCGCTTCGGGGATCAGACCCTGGAGGTGCTGGAAAACGAGCCGGAGAAGCTCGCCTCCATCAAGGGCATCAGCCTCGCCAAGGCGCGGCAGATGTCGAAGGAGTTCCGCCGCCAGACCGGGATGCGGCGGCTGATGGAGTTTATCTGTTCGTTCAATCTCCGCCCCATCCTTGCGATGCGGCTGTACAAGTACCACGGGGACGAGGCGCTTGAGCTGCTGCGCCAGAACCCCTATCTGCTCTCCGCCGCGAACATCGGCGGCAGCTTCGCCGAGGCGGACACCCTCGCCCTGTCCATGGGGCTCGAGGGCAACAGCCGCGAGCGCCTCAACGCCGCCGTGCTCTTCGAGCTGCGGCACAACTGCTCCAACGGTCACTGCTTCATTCCGCGCGAGAAGCTCGCCGCCGCGACTGCCGAGCTGATCGGCGTTGCGCCGGAGGACGTGGAGGAGAGCATCGGCGAGCTGATCGAGAGCGGGCTGATCCGCTTCGAGGAGGTCGCGGGCTGCCGCGCCTGTTATCTGCCCGAGCTCTACCGCGCGGAGACCGACGCGGCGGCGCGTCTGGCCCGCCTGAGCAAGGGGCATTTTGAAGAAAAGCTCGACCTCGACGCACTGATCGCCTCGCTCGAGCAGCGCCAGGGGCTGCACTACGCCGCCTTGCAGCGCCAGACGCTGCGCCTCGCGCTCGACAACCAGCTTGTGGTCATCACGGGCGGCCCCGGCACCGGCAAAACCACCACGATCCGCGCGCTGCTGGCCATGTTCGACGCGCTGGGGCTCAAAACGCTCCTCACCGCCCCGACCGGCCGCGCCGCCAAGCGCATGACCGAGCTCACCGGGCGCGAGGCGAGCACCGTTCACCGCCTGCTGGAGGCGAAGTTTGCCGAGGACGGGGAGACGGTGGTTTTCAGCAAGAACGAGAGCGAGAAGCTCGACTGTGAGGCCGTGATCCTCGACGAGTGCTCGATGGTGGATATCCAGCTCATGGATTCGCTTTTGTGCGCGCTGCCGTCCTCGACGCGGCTGCTGCTCGTGGGCGACGCCGATCAGCTCCCCTCCGTGGGGCCGGGCAACGTCTTCTCCGCCATCATCCGCAGCGGCGTGGTGCCGACCGTGCGGCTGACCGAAATTTTCCGCCAGAAGGCGGAGAGCCGCATCGTGCGAAACGCCCACCTCATCAACCGCGGTGAGCACCCGAACCTCTCCGAGAACGCCGGGGACTTCTTCCGTCTGCGCCGTCTCGAGGCGGCGGGCAGTGTGGAGACGATCACGGAGCTGTGCGCCGTGCGTCTGCCGCAGAAAATGCACATCCCCGCCGCGCAGATTCAGGTGCTCTCCCCCACGCGCAAGGGGGATCTCGGCACAGCGAATCTCAACCGCCGCCTCCAGGAGCGGCTGAACCCGCCCTCCCCCGAGAAGAAGGAGAAGGCGTTCGGGGACTTTACCTTCCGCGAGGGCGACCGGGTCATGCAGATCCGCAACAATTACGATATGCTCTGGCGCAGCGAGGACGGCAAGGAGAGCGGCCTCGGGGTCTACAACGGGGATATCGGCGTGATCGCCTCGATCGACCCGGTCAGTGAGAGCCTGACCGTGGACTTCGACGGGCGGCTCGCAAGCTACGGCTTCGACGCGCTCGGCGAGCTCGAGCACGCCTGGGCGATGACCGTGCACAAGGCGCAGGGCAGCGAGTACCGCGCCGTGATCCTCGCGCTCGCGCCGACCTCCCCCATGCTGCTCACGCGCGGCGTGCTCTACACCGCCATCACCCGCGCGCGGGAGCTGCTGATCCTCGTGGGGGACGATGTGACCGCGAACCGCATGATCGACAACGTACGCCAGACGCGGCGCTACACCGCGCTGCGCCTGCGCCTGTGCGCGGCGTGTGCATAAGGAGGGTTCCACGATGAAAGCGCTGACTGAGATGAACAACCGCGAGCTGTTCTGCGTGCTGACGGGCGACAAGGGCGTTTTGCCCCAGGCACAGCTGCAGGATATCATCCACCGCTACAAGCGGAAATACCCCGAGAGAGCCGGGAAGTTCGGCGAGATGGATCTGAGCGCCATCGTCGCCGAGATGACCGCAGAGTCTTGAGAGACGGCGGGAAGCTGCGCGCGGCGCTGCTGGAGTTCTTTTTCCCCTCGCGCTGCTGCTTTTGCCGCCGCCTCACGCGAAACGGCACCGCCGTCTGCCGCGAGTGCGGCAAGCGCTATCCCGACCGCCCGCGCGGACAGTGCGAGAGGCTGCTTGACCGCTCGCTGCGCTGCCTCTCCCCGCTGCGCTATGACGGGGACGTGCGCCGCGCGCTGCTGCGGTACAAATTCGGCGGCGCGACGAGCTGCGCGCCGGTTCTCGCCTGCTTTATGCAAAAATGCCTTGACGAGAGCGGCATTTCCTGCGATAGTATCACCTGGGTGCCGCTGAGCGCGAAGCGGCTGCGCTCGCGCGGCTACGATCAGGCGCGGCTGCTGGCCGAGGCGCTGGCGAAGGCAGAGGGTCTCCCCTGTCTGCCGCTTTTGAAGAAGAAGCGGCACACCGTCGCGCAGGCCGGGCTGCGCACGCGCGAACAGCGGCAGCGCAACGCCGAAGGCGCGTACTGCGCGCTCGATCCCGCCGGGATCAAGGGGCGGCGCATCCTGCTGGTGGACGATATCGTGACCTCGGGCGCGACGCTGCGCGAGTGCGCGCGGATGCTGCGCCGTGCCGGTGCCGCAAGCGTGATCGCCATCACGGCGGCCAGCCGCGACATATAAATCCTTTCCGTTCCCAAGAACTGCGACCATGAAGGAGACAGACTATGGTACTTTTTGAGAGAGATATCGCGGTGGATATGGGCACCTCGACGACACTGCTGTTCGAGCAGGGTAAGGGCATCGCCGTGCGCGAGCCGACCGTCGTGACCGTTGACCGCAAGACAAACAAGCTCAAATCCGTCGGGCAGGACGCGCAGAAGGTGCTCGGGCGCACGCCCGCGAACCTCGTGCCGATCCGCCCGGTCAGCGCCGGGGTCATCTCCGACTACGAGCTTGCCGCCCAGATGCTCCAGGAGCTGGTCAAGCGCCTGACCTCCTTCAGCTTCTTCAAGCCCCGGATGCTCGCCTGTGTGCCGAGCTCCGTCACGGGCGTGGAGGAGCGCGCGATGATCGACGCCGCCATCGAGGCGGGCGCGCGCCGCGTCTACCTCGTGGAGACCGCCCTCGCCACCGCCATGGGCGCGGGTGTGGACGTGTCCAAGCCCGATGGGCACCTTGTCATCGACATCGGCGGCGGCACCACCGAGATCGCCGTCATCTCCGCCGGGGGCGTGGCGGAGTGCGAGTCGATCAAGGTGGCGGGCACCAGCTTTGACGAGGGCATCGTGCGCTATGTGCGCGAGCAGTACGATATGCGCATCGGCATCACCGCCGCCGAGGAGATCAAGCGCAGCATCGGCGGCGTCGTGCGCCGCCCCGATCTCGGCGAGGAGGAGGTCAAGGGCAGCTCCCTCAGCGGCGGCCAGCCCAAGACCATACACCTCAGCTCCGCCGAGCTCATCACCGCCTTCGTCGAGCCGATGAACCGCATTCTCGACGCGCTGCACGCCGTGCTCGAGCGCACCTCGCCCCAGCTCATCGGCGACATTGACCGCAACGGCATCATCCTCTCCGGCGGCGGCAGCCTGCTCTACGGCGTGGATCGCCTGATCGAGCGCAGCACGAACATCCGCACAACGATGGTGGACGACCCGATCTCCTGCGCGGCACACGGCGCGGGCAAGCTGCTGCGCGAGCTCGATTCGATGCAGGACGGCATGATGAACTACTACCGGATGCGCCAGCTCAAGGAGCAGTGAGCCATGAACTTTGATCCCGAAAAAAACAAACGCCTGATCCCGCGCAAAAAGGAGGGCGAGCGCAGCTTCTGCACGGCGGTCATCGTCGCGGCGGGCTCTTCTCAGCGCATGGGCAGCGACAAGATCTTCGCCGCGCTCGGCGGCTGGCCGGTGCTGGTGCGCAGCATCCGCGCCTTCGAGGACAATGAGCTGGTGGACGAGATCATCGTCGTCACGCGCGAGGAAAAGCTCCAGCAGGTGGCTGACCTCGTTAAAAAATACGAGCTGCACAAGGTCAGCAAGGTGATCCTCGGCGGCAAAACGCGCGTGGAGTCGTGCCTGGCCGGTGTGTCCGAGGCGGAGCACCGCGCGGGGCTGATCGCCATTCACGACGGGGCGCGCCCGCTGGTGACGCAGCGCGTGATCCGTGAGACGATCCGCGCCGCCGAGGCGCACTACGCCGCCGTGCCCGTCGTGCCCAGCACCGACACGCTCAAGCTGCTCGACGGGGAGGGCGTCGTCAGCGGCACGGTGGATCGCGCGGCGATCTTCCGCGTCCAGACCCCGCAGGTCTTTCGCGCCGATCTCATCAAGGGCGCGCTGACCGCGGCGATGCAGCGTGATCTCCCGATCACGGACGACTGCTCGGCGATGGAGCTGATGGGCATTAAGACGCACACCGTACCGGGCGACGAGGACAACATCAAGCTCACCACGCCCCGCGACTTCGTGGTGGCAGAAGCAATTCTGAAGAACAGAGGATACGACTATGCGGATCGGACACGGATATGACGTACACCGCCTCGTCGAGGGGCGCAGGCTCATTCTCGGCGGGGTCGAGATTCCCTGGGAGAAGGGTCTGCTCGGCCACTCCGACGCGGATGTGCTGACGCACGCGCTGATGGACGCGCTGCTCGGCGCGGCGGCGCTCGGGGATATCGGGCACCTGTTCCCGGACAAGGACCCCGCCTACGAGGGCGCAGACAGCATCGTGCTGCTGCGCGAGGTCATACGCCGTCTCTCGGAGGCGGGCTGGCGGCTCTCAAACGCCGATATCACCGTGCTCGCCCAGCGCCCCAAGCTCGCCCCGCACATCCCCGCCATGCGCCGCGTGCTCGCGGAGGCCATGGGCGCGGATATTGCACAGGTCAGCGTCAAGGCCACGACCGAGGAGGGGCTTGGCTTCACGGGCGAGGGGCTTGGCATCGCCGCCCACGCGGTCGTGCTGATCGAAGAGATTTGAAAGGATCACAATGAAGCAATACACTGTCACCGGCATGAGCTGCGCGGCCTGTCAGGCGCGCGTGGAGAAGGCGGTGTCCGCCGTGCCGGGGGTCACCTCCTGCGCGGTGAGCCTGCTGACAAACTCCATGGGCGTCGAGGGCGAGGCGGCGGAGAGCGCCGTCATCGCCGCCGTCGAGGCGGCGGGCTACGGCGCGAGTGTCAAGGGCGCGCAGAGCGCCGCGCCGCAGCAGGCGGAGGACGCGCTCGCCGACCATGAGAGCCCGAAGCTCAAAAAGCGCCTCCTGCGCTCTCTCGGGCTGCTCGCCGTGCTCATGTATCTGAGCATGGGACACACGATGGCGCACTTCCCCGTCCCGGCCTTTCTCGAAAATCCCGTCTCCATGGCGATCACACAGATGCTGCTCGCCATCGGCGTGATGCTCATTAACGGCAGGTTTTTCACGAGCGGCTTCGGCTCGCTGCGCCACGGCGCGCCGAATATGGACACGCTCGTCGCGCTCGGCTCGGGCGCGGCCTTTGTCTACAGCCTGGCGGAGCTGTATCTGATGGCGGACGCGCTCTCCGCCGGGGACACGATGCGCCTGCACAGCCTCGCGCACAACCTCTATTTTGAGACCGCCGCCATGATCCCCTGCCTCATCACCGTGGGAAAGCTGCTCGAAGCGCTCTCCAAGGGGCGCACGACCGACGCGCTGCGCTCTTTGATGAAGCTCGCCCCGCAGACCGCCGTGCTCTGGCGCGACGGAGCGGAGGTCACGGTGCCCATCGGCGAGGTGCAGGTGGGCGACGTGTTCGTGCTGCGCCCGGGCGAGGCCGTGCCGGTGGACGGCGTGGTGCTCGAGGGCGAGAGCGCGGTGAACGAGAGCGCGCTCACGGGCGAGTCGATCCCCGTGGACAAGGCGGCGGGCGACCGCCTCTCCGCCGCGACGATCAACCAATCCGGCTACCTCAAGGCGCGCGCGACGCGCGTCGGCGAGGACACGACGCTCAGCCAGATCATCCGCATGGTCTCGGACGCGGCGGCGACCAAGGCGCCCATCGCCCGCATCGCCGACATGTCTCGGCGATCTTCGTCCCGGCGGTGATCGGCCTTTCGCTCCTCACGCTCGTCTGCTGGCTGCTCGGCGGCAGGAGCTTTTCCTTCGCCATCGCCCGCGCGATCTCCGTGCTGGTCATCTCCTGCCCCTGCGCGCTCGGGCTGGCCACGCCCGTCGCCATCATGGTCGGCAGCGGGATCGGCGCGAAAAACGGGATTCTGTTCAAAACCGCCGTCTCTCAGGAGCTGGCGGGTGAGGTCGATACCGTGGTGCTCGACAAGACCGGCACCATCACCGCCGGGGAGCCGGAGGTCACTGATCTGATCCCGGCACGCGGCGTCGAGGCCGGGGAGCTGCTGCGCTGCGCGGCGCTGCTCGAGCAGAAGTCGGAGCACCCCCTCGCGCGCGCGATTTTGCGCTATGCCGAGGGGCGCAGCCTCAGCGCCGGAGAGCTGGCGGAGTTTCGCGCCCTGCCCGGAAACGGCGTGGAGGGGCGGCTCGGCGAGAGCCGTCTGCTCGGCGGCTCGGGCGCGTTCATGGCGCGGCACTTCACGATCCCCGCGGCGCTTCAGGCGCAGGCCGACGCGCTCTCCGCCGCCGGAAAAACGCCGCTCTTTTTCGCAAGGGACGCGGCGCTGCTCGGCATCATCGCCGTCGCCGACACGATCAAGCCCGACTCCGCCCAGGCCGTGCGCGAGCTGCGCGGCATGGGGCTGGAGGTCGTGATGCTGACCGGCGACAACGCCCGCACCGCCGCCGCCATCGGCGCGGAGGCCGGGGTGGATCGCGTGATCGCCGGGGTGCTGCCCGAGGGCAAGGAGCGCGAGATCCGCGCGCTCCAGCGCGGCGGCAAGGTCGCCATGGTGGGCGACGGCATCAACCACGCCCCGGCGCTCACGCGCGCCGAGCTGGGCTTTGCCATCGGCGCGGGCGCGGATGTCGCCATCGACGCGGCGGACGTGGTGCTGATGAAGTCCCGCCTCACCGATGTCTCCGCCGCCATCCGCCTCTCGCGCCTCACGATCCGCAACATCCGCGAGAACCTCTTCTGGGCGTTTTTCTATAACGTCATCTGCATCCCCCTCGCCGCAGGGCTGTACCAGACGCTCTTCGGCTGGGACTGGCAGATGAGCCCGATGCTCGGCGCGGCGGCCATGAGCCTTTCGAGCTTCACGGTCTGCATGAACGCGCTGCGCCTGAACCTGTTCGATATTCACGATCCCCGGCATGATCGTGCGAAAAGAAGAAAGTCAAAACCCAACAACAAGGAGGAACTTCCCATGGTCAAGACAATGAAGATCGAGGGCATGATGTGCCCGCACTGTGAAAAGCGCGTCGTGAAGGCGCTCGAGGCCGTCGAGGGCGTAGAGAGCGCCGTCGCCGACCACGAAAAGGGCACCGCCGTCGTCACCCTCAGCGCCCCCGTCGCGGACGACGTGCTCACCAGGGCCGTCGAAGCCCAGGACTACGAGGTCAAGGGGATCGAGTAAACACAACTAAATCGGCGGTGCCGGAACACTCGATTCCGACACCGCCGTTTTTATCTGTCCATATTTTTTTGTCGGCAGGAACAGAGAACGCCGCCGCGCGGGAGATGCTGTTTCGCAAATGGAATATGCGGGGCTTAGTCCCCCGTCCACCAGCCGACTGTGGATGTTGGATTCTTACCATATTCTTGGATCCCCTTGTTTTCCGTCCACCACTGACCGTTCTGGAACCATGCGTAGCAATAACCCGAAGCCATAGCGTTTATAGTCCTTGGATTAAGAGCGGTTTTAGTTTTTGCATTATATTGGAAATAGACGAATTCATCGTCGGTATCCGAGACCGTGTAAGTCAATCCGGCTTCGTTCGCCTCCGAGCGAAGGCTGTTATAATAATTGTTGCCCAGAGGAGATGCGCCATCGGGAAGGGGAGCACCACCGCCGCTGGTGGCAATCACATCAGCACTGTTGAAGCGCACGGCTTCCACCATCGGTTTTTCCATTTTCATATTCTGTTTCCTCCTGTAATAGACAAATCCCGCCGATGGATCGGCGCACTGTACCGGCCGGCAGCAAAAGCGAAAGCGTCTGCATCGCCGCTCTCTGTCGGCACCTTATAGAGGTCATTATACCACCCCCCTTATTTGTCAAGAACATTTTGGAAACGGTTTGCAAAAAAATGCCCCGCCGAAAGGCGGGGCATTTCAGGTTTCAATCTGTCGCGTAGCTGTTCAGGCCGGGGACGAAGAGGCTGTGCGGGTCCTCGAGGTAGAGAAACTCCTCCAGGCACAGGTCGTGCTCCATGATGTACGTCGCCGCCTCCACGCCCACATAGCGGAAGTGGAACCGGTGGCAGGGCGTACCGTACCAGGCCTCCTTCCCCTCCGGGTAGCGCAGGATGAAGCCGTACTCGGCGCAGTGTGCCAGCATCCAGTCGTAGGTTGGGGTACCGTAGACCGAGGAGTCGTCGAACTCCACGTTGTAGTTGGCGCTGAGCTCGGGGCGCTCGGTCACGTCGATGGCCAGCCCCGTCTGATGCTCATTGCAGCCCGGCGGCAGCAGATGCTCGCAGGCCTCGACCGCACCGTACTGGCCGCAGAGCGCGGTGTAGTGGTTCAGGCAGTAGTCCGTATTGCGGTAGGCGGCGGAGACGTAAATGGGGATCCCCTCCGCGCGCGCCGCGCTGACCATGGCCGCCGTTGTCTCCATGATCATCGGGTCGATGCCCTGCCCCTCGAAGGAGCCGTATTGCGGCAGCACATACTCATAGCCGATGCTGTTATAGGAATTGGCAAGCATGAACTGCGGCTCGCTCAGATCGACCTCGGGCAGATCGCTAAGCTCCGGCACCGTGAAGCCCTCGCCGGTCGGCTCGGCGGCGAAGGCCGCGCCGCAGGAGATCACAAGCGCGAGCGCGCACAGGACGCTCAGCGTCCGCAGGGTGAAGCGCATCCTCATCACACCACCCCGTAGAGCGCCAGGAACTCCTCCAGGCAGAGCTGGTTCTGCTCCATGTATGTTGCGGCCTCCGTCCCCACATAGCGGAAGTGGAAGGGCTCATACATCACGCCGGTGATGTCCTCCTTCCCGGCGGGGAAGCGGTGGATGAAGCCGTACTCGGCGCAGTGCGCCTTGAGCCACTGGAAGGTCTCGGTCTTCTCGATCTCGGCGTTCTTGATGGGGCGGTACACGTCGGTGATATCGCAGCAGAGGGCGAGCTGGTGCTCACTGCACCCGGCGGGCATGGTGATATAGTGCCCGTTTGCGTCCTTGCCGTCGGTCACGCCGTTATTCTGGCACACGCGCTGGAAGTTCGCCACCTGCTCGGAGTAGCTGCGATAGCCCGAGGAGAGGAACACCGGCAGCCCCGCCTGCTTGCAGCCGAGGGCGAAGTTCAGCAGCGCCTCGGCGATGTTCGCATCCACCGGGCAGCGGTAGCCGTTGTAGCTGTACTGGATATCCGTCTCATCGGCGGTCTGGTTGAGATAGGCGAGCTGCGCCGGCTCATACTGGCCGATGGAGTGGTCGCCGTTGACCAGGGTGAACTCCCAGCTCGTCACATCCACGTCCGGGGGCGTGGGCAGACCGCGCGCGGCGGCGTTGGCGATGGCCAGAGCGTAGGGGCTGTTGGGGTCGAGCGTGGGCTCGGGCGTTCCGACCGGCTCGACGGGAAGCTGCTCGGGCGCGGCCTCGACAACGGATTCAGACACCGCCGGGACGCTCTCCGGCGCGGGGGTGGGCGCGGGGGTGGGCTGCACCTGCCGGGCGGGGGCAGCGTCCATCTCCAGGCTCATCGGACTGTAGGACGCGCGGACATAGGCGTAGGCAAAAAACAGAGCCAGCACCAGCAGCGCGATCAATATACGGACGATTCGATTCGCTCTCATATCTTATCCTCCTCAAAAGGGTTCATGGTATCATACCATCTTCCGGCGCGGAGGTCAACCGGAAAAGTGCAAATAAACTCCCCCGAGGCCTCTGCCTCGGGGGAATGGAACCTCTATATCAATACGCGATGCCCCAGTAGATCATCGTCTTGGCAGGCCTGCCGCAGCAGGCGCAGACCTCGCCGAGCTGCTCCTGCTCAAGCGGCATGCAGCGGGAGGACATCCCGGCCTCCTCCTTCATCCTGAGCTCGCAGGCGAGATCGCCGCACCACATGGTCTTGATGAAGCCGCCCTTCTCGCTCTGGAGCGTTTTGGCCTCCTCGATGGAGGACGCGGCATAGGTGTGCTCCTCGAGGTTCTGCTTCGCCTTCTCGAACAGACCGCGCTGCACCGCCTCGAGCTGCGCCTGGACGGCGCTCTCGAGCTCCTCGAGCTTCACGACGGTCTTTTCCCCGTCGTTGCGGCGCACAAGGACGCACTGGCCGTTCTCCATGTCGCGCGGTCCAAGCTCCACGCGCAGGGGCACGCCCTTCATCTCATACTGCGCGCACTTCCAGCCCATGGAGTTGTCGGAATCGTCCAGCTTCACGCGCACGCCCGCCTTCTCCAGCCGCTCGCGCAGGGCGGAGGCGGCCTCGAGCACGCCGGGCTTGTGCTGCGCGACGGGCAGCACGATGACCTGGATGGGCGCGATGGGAGGCGGCAGGACAAGGCCGTTATTGTCGCCGTGCGCCATGATGACCGCGCCGATCATGCGCGTCGTGGAGCCCCAGGAGGTCTGGAAGGGGTATTGCAGCTTGTTGTCGCGCCCGGTGAAGGTCACGTCATAGGCGCGGGAGAACTTGTCGCCGAAGTAGTGGGAGGTCGCGCCCTGGAGCGCCTTGCGATCCTTCATCATGCACTCGACGGTGTAGGTCGCCTCCGCGCCGGCGAACTTCTCCTTCTCGGTCTTGCGCCCCTTCACCACGGGGATGGCCAGCACCTTCTCGAAGAAGTCGGCGTAGCAGTTGAGCTGCTGCTCGGTCTCCGCCTGCGCCTCCTCGGCGGTCTCGTGCAGGGTGTGTCCCTCCTGCCACCAGAACTCGCGCGAGCGCAGGAAGGGGCGGGTGGTCTTCTCCCAGCGGATGACAGAGCACCACTGGTTGTAGAGCATGGGCAGCTCACGCCAGGAGTGCAGCACACGCGACCAGTGATCGCAGAACATGGTCTCGGACGTGGGGCGGAAGGCCAGACGCTCCTCCAACTGCTCACTGCCGCCCATCGTGACCCAGGCGACCTCCGGGGCAAAGCCGTTGACGAGCTCGCCCTCCTTCTTCAGCAGGCTCTCGGGGATCAGTACAGGCATCGCCACGTTGACGTGCCCGGTCTTCTTGAACTCCCGATCCATGATCTGCTGCATGTTCTCCCAGATCGCGTAGCCGTAAGGCCGCAGGATCGTGAAGCCCTTGACCGAGGCGTACTCCACCAGCTCCGCCTTGCGGCAGATATCGGTATACCACTGAGCGAAATCGACCTCCATATCGGTGATCTGCTCGACCTTCTTGTCTTTTGCCATATTCTATGACCGTTCCTTTCGTCTGATTCCATCACGGCGTACTCTGCTGCGCGCCTTCAAGTATTGATTGTTCCATCATTCTAGTATGTCCGAATGGCCTTGTCAAGACGGAAAACCGCGTATTCTACAGATTTTTCTTGACCTTGGGCGTACAAGTGGATATAATAAAGACAATTGTGGCTCAGCGCGGCTTGCCTGAGCCTGGTCACGGAGGTGACTGTTATCAACAAAAAAGATTTTATGGAAGGCCTGGAGCGAATGCTCACCTTCATGTCGGACGAGGATCGCACCGAGGCACTTGCGCTGTACGAGCGGATGTTCGACGACGCGGATGATGAGGCGTCGCTTGCGCGCTCGCTGGAATCCCCGACGCGCCAGGCCTTTGTGATCGCCCGCGCCTATGACGCGAACCGCCGCAAGCAGAGCTCGGCGGACGACGAGGAGGCTCCCGCCTTCGTGCGCGCGATTTTGAAGGTGTACGAGGACAGCGTGCCGCTGCCCCTTGTCGCGGCGGCAAAGAGCGCGCCGCTGCCCGAGGACGAGCCGCTGCCCGCGCCGATGGAAGAGCCGGTGGACGAGAGCGAGCCGGAGGAGCCGCTGCGCTTCTCCTTCCCCGAGGACGAGAAGGCCGCGGAGGAGGAGCTTCCCCCGCGCCGCCCCGTACTGGCCGACCAGGTCACGCTCTTCGACGAGGAGAGCGAGCCGGTCGCGGAGGAGAACGCGCCCTGGTCGGAGGAGCCCAGCATCCCGGAGGAGCCGCCCGTTCCGCCGCGCAGGAGGGAGGCTTCCCGCAGGGAGCGCCGCAGCCGGGACGACGAGCTGCGCGCGCTGGTGCTCGACGAGCTGCGCCCGGAGGATGTGGCACGCGAGAGCATCCGCTCGGATCGCCGCAACAGTGAGGCGGAGGAGCCGGAGCGTGAAACCAACGTGCCGCTGCTGATCCTGTTTGTGATCCTCGCCGTGCCTCTGACGCTGCTCGGCGTGGCGCTGCTGCTGATCCCGACGCTGCTGTCGCTGCTGCTCGCCGGGGCGGCGATCGTGAGCGGCTGCGCGGGGCTGATGGCGGCCTTCGGCGGCTTTGCGGTCTTTGCGGATATCCTGATCGTGTTTGGCTGCTCGATCGTGGCGCTCGCGCTGGGGCTGCTGTTCCTGTGGCTGTTCATCTGGTTTGTGGGCGGCCCGATCGCGGGGCTTGTGCGCGCCGTGATCCGCCTCGGCGGCCGCTGGTGCAGCAAGGAGGTGTCGGCATGAGCAAATCCTGGAGAATCATCATCACGGTCGTGCTGATCGCCGCGCTCGCGGGGGCGGTCTGCGCCGGTGTCGGTCTGATCACCGGCGGCGAGTGGGATCGCATCCACGCCGCGCTCGACGCGCGCTACCATCTGGATATGTACTGGAACTATCTGCGTCACGATCTGCTCCCGGCGCTGCACGATGCCTGGGTCATGGTGACCGCCTGACTACAAACAATACGGGGCTGTCTCAAAACGGGAAGAGCGGCCGTAGGGGCGGCTACCAGCCGCCCGTGCAGTGAAAGCAAAAACAGTTAAAAAGTTGGGCGAATTCGCACAAATCAGCGAATTCGCCCAACTTTTTACAGATATTTTGGCTATGACGCCGGGAGGCTGATAGCCTCCCCTACGTTCTCTTTCGGACTTTTGAGACAGTCCCTATTATAAACGAAGAGGCTGTCTCAAAACGGCAAGAGCAGCCGTAGGGGCGGCTATCAGCCGCCTGTGCAGTGAAAACATCAACACTTGAAAAGTTGGGCGAATTCGCACAAAAAGCGGATTCGCCCAACTTTTTTCAGATCGTTTGATTTCGCCGCCGGGAGGCTGATAGCCTCCCCTACATTCTCTTTCGGACTTTTGAGACAGCCTCTTGCCGCATGGGGGATTATTTCGCCTTGATATAGGGCTTGCCGTTGGCGGCGGGGACACGGGACTTGCCGACGAAGAGCACCAGCACGATGACCGTGACCACATAGGGGATCATGGAGATCAGGTGCATATTGACGCCTGAGGAGCCGCCGAGCACGACCTTGAGGCCGGAGCAGAAGCCAAAGAGCAGGCAGCCGATCAGCGCGCCGTGGGGACGGAACTTGCCGAAGATGACAGCCGCGATGGCGATAAAGCCCTGACCGACGATGGAGATGGGGCGGAACTGCGTGGAGACAGTCATCGTGACGCAGGCGCCGCCGAGACCGGCCAGGAAGCCGGAAATGCACACGCACAGGAAGCGCATTTTGAGCACGTCGATACCCAGCGTCTCGCAGGCCTGGGGATGCTCGCCGCAGGCGCGCAGACGCAGCCCGAAGCGCGTCTTGTAAAACACGAACCACACGACGATCACCGCGAGAAAGACGAGATAGGTCGAAGCGTAGTTGGCAAAGACGTTGTCCATGAAGCGGCCGAACACCGAGGAGGTGTCGAACACCCCGGCGAAGAGCTTGGGGATCTTCTGGCTCGCGGTGAGGGGAACGGTATCGGTGGAATTGAAGAGGATCTTGGCGATCATAATGACGATGCCGGGGCCGAGCATGTTGATCGCCGTACCGGCGATGGTCTGATCCGCGCCGAGGTTGACGGTCGCAATGGCGTGGAGCATTCCGAAGAACGCACCGGCGAGGCCGCCGCAGAGAAAGCCGATCCAGGGGTTGCCGGTGAAGTAGGCGATCACGGTACCGGTAAAGGCACCGGCGGTCATCATACCCTCAATACCGATGTTGACGACACCCGAAACCTCCGAGAAGCAGGAGCCGAGCGCGGCGTAGAGCAGGGGAGTGGCATAAACCAGGGTCGCGAAGAGGATAATACCGAAGCTGTTCACAAAGTTAGTCATGGCTTATTTCCCCTCCTTTTTCGATTCCGCGGCGGGCGCTTGCTTCGGGCGCTTTTTGAGGTTTTTCAGGCTGCGGAAAATGACCGAGATGGCGATGAAGAACACGACCGTGCCGACAATGACGTTGATGAGCTGCGTGGGCACGCCCTCGAGGTTGAGCTTGCTGCCGCCATACATCAGCGCCCCGTAGAACAGCCCCGCGATGAACACGCCAAAGGGATTGGAGCAGCCGATCAGCGCGACGACGATGCCTGCGAAGCCGAAGCCCTCCTGCGAGGAGAAGATGGAGATGCGACTGCCCATGCCCATGAGCTGGAGGGCACCGGCGAGACCGGCCAGCGCGCCGGAGATGGCGAGCGCCGTGAGAATAGAGCCGTTGACGTTGATCCCGCCGTACTCCGCCGCATACTTATTGGAGCCGACCGCCTTGAGCTGATAGCCGAGTGTGGTCTTGTCGATGATGAACCAGACGATCAGCATGGCGGCGATCGCCACGAGGATACCCCAGTTGGCGGTGGGGCAGAGCCCGGCGCCGCGGATAAAGTCCTTGGAGAAGAGCAGGCTGGCGTTAGCGGAGATGTTTTTGGTGGCTTCGGCAGAGCCCTCGTTCTTGATGGCGGGGATACCGGCGATGAAGTTGGAGAGGTAGAAGGCGATCCAGTTGAACATGATCATGGACAGCACTTCGTTGATGCCCCACCTGGTCTTGAGGAAGGCCACGATGATGCCCCAGAGCGCACCGGCGGCCATGGCGGCGAGGAAGCACAGGGGGATCAGCAGGGGCTTGGGAACATCGGGAAAGAGGATACCGACACAGGCGGCGGCCATCGAGCCGACGACAAACTGCCCCTCGGCGCCGATGTTGAACACGCCTGTCTTAAACGAGAAGGCGACGGAGAGCCCCGCCACAATGTAGGGTACGGAGTAGACCACGACATACGAGAAGCCCTTGAGCGAGGAGACGCTGCTGAGAAGCCGCCCATAAGCCTTGCCGACGGAGAGGTTCATCACCACGAGGAAGAGCGCGCCCACGACGAAGCCGAGAAGGATCGAGAGCAGGACGTGGATGAACGTATTCTCCGAGATATAGTCAAGAAAGCCTTTTTTCTTTGTCATGCGTTTTTCCCTCCCGCCATCATCAGGCCGAGATCGTTCTCGTTGGCGTCCTTTCCGGGGATGGAGCTGACGATCCTGCCGTCGAAGATCACGTCGATCACATCCGAGAGGCTCATGATCTCATCGAGCTCGAAGGAGACCAGCAGGACAGCCTTGCCCTTGTTGCGCTGTTCCACGATGTACTTGTGGACGTATTCGATCGCGCCGACGTCCAGGCCGCGGGTGGGGTTGACGGCGATAAGCAGATCCTTGTCATTCTGCACCTCGCGGGCGATGATGACCTTCTGCTGGTTGCCGCCGGAGAGCGTACCGGCGGGGCGCTTCTCGCTCTGCTTGGGGCGGATGTCGTACTGCTCGATGGATTCTGTCGCGTGGGAGAAGATGGGGTCGCGCTGGAGGATGCCCTTTTTCGCAAAGGGATGCGTCTCGTAGTTCTGGAGGATGAGGTTATCCTCGATGGAGAACTCCAGCACCAGACCGTGCTTTTGCCGGTCGGCAGGGATGGAGGAGACGCCGTGGTTGAAGCCGAAGGATGGGGACTTGTTGAAGATGCTCACGCCGTTGACGGTGCACTCGCCCTTGGTGCCCTTGCGCAGACCCGTGAGGATCTCGACAAGCTCGGTCTGCCCGTTGCCGTCGATACCGGCGATGCCGACGATCTCGCCCGCGTGGACCTGCAGGTTCAGCCCCTTGAGGATCTCGACGCCGCGGTAGTCGATCCCGTGCAGATCCTTCACGTCCAGCACGACACGACCGGGCTTCTGCTCGGGCTTGTCCACCTTGAAGGTGACCTTGCGGCCGACCATCATGCTCGCGAGGTCGTTTTCGTCCACGGTGTCCACGTCCACGGTGCCGATGTACTTGCCCATGCGGATGATCGTGCAGAAGTCGGCAGACTCCTTGATCTCCTTGAGCTTGTGGGTGATAATGATGATGCTCTTGCCGTCGCGCACGAGGTTGTGCATGATAGCGATCAGCTCCACGATCTCCTGCGGGGTGAGCGAGGAGGTGGGCTCGTCCAGAATCAGGATATCGGCGCCGCGGTAGAGCGCCTTGAGGATCTCGACGCGCTGCTGCATACCGACGGAGATGTCCTCGATCCTGGCGTCGGGGTCGATGGACAGCCCGTAGCGCTCAGAGATTTCCACCACGTTTTTGCGCGCGGTGGCCATGTCGAGCTTCACGCCCTTGACAGGCTCGGTGCCGAGCACGATGTTTTCCGTCACCGTAAAGGGCTGCACGAGCATGAAGTGCTGATGCACCATGCCGATCCCGGCGTCGATCGCATCGCGGGGGTTGTTCATCACGATTTTTTTGCCGTTGACCAGAATGTCGCCTGAGGTTGGCTTGAGCAGGCCGTAGAGCTGATTCATCAGCGTGGATTTGCCGGCGCCGTTCTCGCCCAGAATCGCGTGGATTTCACCCTTGTGGACGGTGAGATTGATACCATCGTTCGCCGTAAAATCGCCAAAGCGCTTGACGATGTTGCGCATCTCGATGACAGGGACACTCATGTCCACATACTCTTTTGACAAATTGACCGCCTCCTGTTCCGATGTGGTTTTCGATCTGTACCAGTTCGATAGCTTATTCTATCATAGCTGACGACATTTTTCTACTGTTTCTTTCAGAAATTGACAAAAAAAGAGCCGCCCGAAGGGGCGGCTCGAAGAAAGCGGGGAAATTACTCAGCCAGAGTGAAGGCGGGGCAGTCCTCAACGGTGGTGGGGACGGTCTTCTCACCGGCGATGATCGCGGCCTTGGCAGCCTCGACAACCTCGAGGACCTCGGCGGGGATGTGATCGCGGGTCGGAGCGAGATCGACGCCGCCGTTGGACAGGTCATACAGGTGGATGCCCGCGGTGAACTCACCGGCGGCGACAGCCTTGGAGATGTCCTGGGAAGCAACGTCAACGCGCTTCATAGCGGAGGTGATGACATGCTCGGGGGAGAGGGTGGACTGGTCGGTGTCAACGCCGATGGCCCAGATGCCTTCCTCGTCGCAGGCGTTGATCACGCCGATGCCGGTGCCGCCGGCAGCCTGGTAGATGACGTCAGCGCCCTTGGTGATCATGTCCTTGGCAGCGGTGGAGCCGCCGGCGCTGTCACCAAAGCTGTTGGCATTGTACTGCAGAACGGTCGCGTCGGGGCAAACTTCCTTGACGCCGGTGATATAGCCGATGCCAAAGAGGTTCATGGATTCGGAAACCATGCCCTGAACGTAGCCAACAACGTTGGATTCGGTCATCATGCCGGCAACAACGCCTACCAGGAAGGAAGCTTCTTCCTGAGCGAACATCAGGCAAGCAACGTTTGCCAGGTCTGCGCAAGAGTTGTCATCGATGATGGCGAACTTCTGCTCCGGATAAGCTTCAGCTGCTTCGCG
>JAZQCO010000031.1:0-8203 GCA_045546335.1 Candidatus Limivicinus sp.
CGCTCACGCCCAACAAGCGCGACACGGCGATGGTCTTCCAGAGCTACGCGCTGCTGCCGCATTACAACGTGTTCGACAACGTCGCCTACGGTCTGAAGCTGCGCAAGGTGCCGAAGGCGGAGATCCACGAGCGCGTCATGAACATCCTCGATCTGGTGGAGCTCACCGGCATGGAGGGGCGCATGACCAACCAGCTCTCCGGCGGTCAGCAGCAGCGCGTCGCGCTCGCCCGCGCGCTGGTGATCGAGCCGAGCGTACTGCTCTTCGACGAGCCGCTCAGTAACCTCGACGCGAAGCTGCGCGTCTCGATGCGCACGGAGATCCGCCGCATCCAGCAGCGCGTCGGCATCACGGCGATCTACGTCACACACGACCAGTCCGAGGCGATGGCGCTCTCGGATCAGATCATCGTGATGAGCAAGGGCGTCGTCGCGCAGATGGGCACGCCGCAGGAGATTTACTACCACCCGGTCAACGAGTTCGTCGCGGACTTCATCGGTGAGGCGAACTTCCTCAAGGGCAAGCTCGTGAAATGCGAGGGCGGCAAGGCCATGCTCGAGGTGAGCGGCAATCCCCTCACAGTCGAGGCGCGCGCGGACATGGCGCCCGGTCGCGAATACACCGTTGTGCTGCGCCCCGAGGCCGCGTCCCTTGGCGATGCGGGCGGGATGCCCTGCCGCGTGGTGCTCTCCTGCTTCATGGGCTCGTATCAGAATTACCACGTCATGGTAGGCGATACGCTGGTCAAGCTCGAGGAGCACAACCCCAAGAACAAGCGCATCTATCAGGTGGACGAGACCTGCCACCTGCTATTCGATCCCGCCTCGGTTCACGTTCTGTGAAAAGAATCAGGGCTGCTGCACGGTCATTCCATGCAGCAGCCCTGAATAGTTTATAGGGATACAGCTAACGATTCCGTCCCGACTCGGGACGGAATCGTTTCAAAATTACTTTTTCATCGAGACGGCCTTCTTCGCCATCTCCGCCATCTTCTCCGCCGTGAGGCCAAAGTACTCGAGCATTTCCATCGCCTTGCCGCTGCGGCCGAACATGTCGTTTACGCCCTGGCGCAGCACCGGCACCGGGCAATTTTCGCCGACCAGCTCCGACACCGCGCTGCCGAGGCCGCCGATCACGGAATGCTCCTCGCTCGTGACGATCGCGCCGGTCTCGCGCGCGGCCTTGAGCACCAGCTCCTCATCGAGGGGCTTGATGGTGTGCATATCAATGACGCGGGCGGAGAGACCGTCCTTCTCCAGAAGCGCAGCCGCCTCGAGCGCGCGCTGCACCATGAGCCCCGTGGCAATCAGCGTCACATCCCCGCCGTCGCGCAGCAGCGCCCCCTTGCCAAGCTCGAAATGATAGCCCTCGATCTCGTCGGTGAACACCGGCGTCGCGGGGCGGGACATACGCAGGTAGGCCGGACCCTCATAGTCCAGCAGCGCCTTGACCGCAAGGCGCATCTCGTTGCCGTCGCAGGGGCAGCAGACCAGCATGCCGGGAAGCCCGCGCATGAGCGCGAGATCCTCGACGCACTGGTGGGTCGCGCCGTCCTCACCGACGGTCACACCGCCGTGGGAGCCGACGATCTTGACGTTCAGGTGCGGATAGGCGACGGAGTTTCTGATCTGCTCATAGGCTCTGCCGACCGCGAACATGGCGAAGGAGTTGGTAAAGGGCTTGAGCCCCGCCGCCGCGAGCCCCGCGGCGATACCGGTCATATCCGCCTCGGCGATGCCGCAGTTGAAGAATCGCTCAGGGTAGAGGTCGCCAAACTTTTTCGACTGCGTGGAGCCGGCGAGATCGGCGTCCAGCACCACCAGCTCGGGATACTCCTGCCCCAGAGCGGCGAGAGTCTCGCCGTAGGCGTTGCGTGTTGCGATTTTTCCTGCCATCTCTCAGCCCTCCAGCTCCTGCACAGCGGCTTCCAGCTCGGCCTTCGCGACGGCAAACTGCTCGTCGTTCGGTGCCTTGCCGTGCCAGCCGGCCTGATTTTCCATATAGGACACGCCCTTGCCCTTCACGGTATGGGCGAGGATCACGCTCGGTCTCCCCTTCTCGGCGCGCGCGTTTTGAAGCGCGGCGTCGATGGCCTCGAAATCGTGCCCGTCGATCTGCTGCACCGCCCAGCCGAAGGCTTCAAATTTCTTATCCAGCGGCTCGGAGGGCATGACGTCCGCCGTTTTGCCGTCGATCTGCAGGCCGTTGACATCCACAAAGACGCAGAGATTGTCGAGCTTCCACTTCGCGGCGGCCATCGCGGCCTCCCAGATCTGCCCCTCCTCGATCTCGCCGTCGCCGCAGAGGGCGTAGACGCGGAAATCACGCTTTTGCACGCGCGAGGCGAGCGCCATGCCGACCGCACAGCTCAGCCCCTGACCGAGAGAGCCGGTGGACATATCCACGCCCGTGGTGTGCACCATATCCGGGTGCCCGGAGAGGTAGGAGGAGAGCTTGCGCAGCCCCTTGAGCTCCTCTACCGGGAAGTAGCCGCGCAGCGCCAGCGCCGCGTAGAGCGCGGGAGCGCAGTGCCCCTTGGAGAGCACGAAACGGTCGCGGTCGGGATCGCAGGGCTTGGCGGGATCAACGTGCATCTCGCGGAAGTACAGCATCGTCATGATATCGGCGCAGGAGAGCGAGCCGCCGGGGTGGCCGGATTCCGCCTCGTGTACCATGTCCACGATATGCAGACGGGACTTGGCCGCTGTGAGCCGCAGGGCTTTCAGTTCGAGAGCGTCCATGAAATAGTTTCCTTTCCCATATCAGTAGTTGTCCCTATTCTGACAAGAATTCAGCGCTTTGTCAAGCGGAAAAACGCCCAAAATGCGCAAACTGCGCTTGCCTTTTTCGCGCTTTTTCGCTATAATACATTCAATCTTTCCCCAGCAAAGCCTCCTTAATAAATATTAAGGAAAAAAACATGGGCAAAAGCCGCCATTTTTTACACTTTTACTTGTGATTTTGTCGAAGGTTTAGTATAATGCAGATGAACCCGATTCCCTTCGAGCTGCTGCGCAGCAAACGCAGGACGCTCTCGCTCGAGCTTCGACCTGACGGCGCTGTGCTCGTGCGCGCGCCGCTGCGCTGCAGCGAGCGGGAAATTCAGACCTTTGTGGCGCGCAGCCGCCCCTGGCTGGAACGCAAGCTCGCCGAGCGAGAACGGCTGATCGCCGAGGCGGGCAGCCTGCCTCCGTTCAGTGAGGCGCAGTTACAGGAGCTCAAGGCGCGAGGCCGTCAGGTCTTTGCCGAACGGGCGGCGTACTTCGCGCCGCTCGTGGGTGTGAGCTACCGCTCGATCAGCGTGCGCAGCCAGCGCAGCAAGTGGGGGAGCTGCTCGTCTGCGGGCGGGTTGAGCTTCAACTGTCTGCTGCTGCTCGCGCCGCCGGAGGTGCTGGATTATGTGGTGGTGCACGAGCTGTGCCACCGGAAGGAAATGAACCATTCGCCGCGCTTCTGGGCTGAGGTCGGCCGGGTGCTCCCCGGCTGGGCGATACAGAGGCGTTGGCTGAAGGAGCACGGCGGCGCGCTGCTGGCGCGTCTGCCCGCGAAATGATCCTATCACGCGACTACAATCAGGAGGAACCGAACCATGAAACAGCTTTTCTCTCTGCTCATTGCCGCAGCGCTGCTTGTCTGCCTGCTGAGCACTCCGGCCTTTGCCGCCGCCCCCGCCTTGATCATGCCTGGTGAACAGGGCGACGGCGTCACCAGCAGCAACGCGCAGAATGGCGGCGGCAGCACTGCCACCATTATTGACAACAACGGCACCGTCATCAGCGACGGCAGCGGCAACGCCACCGTCTACACCGGCGGCCCCGTCACTGTGACGAAGCACCCCACCGGCGAAAAGGTCGAAAAGGGCGGCAAGGCCTCCTTCACGGCCTATGCCAGCAGCGGCGCGGCGCCCACCTGGCGCCTGATCAGCTCCGACACGCTGGAGACCATCTACGCGCTCGATGCGAAGAACTATTTCAATGACATCGTCGTCTTCACCGATCTCGGCGGCAACCGCCTGACGATTCAGAACATCCCCGAGAGCATGAACAAGTGGCAGGTCGAGGCGATGTTTGACGACGGGCAAGGCGGTCACGTCTTCTCCTACGGCGCGCAGATCACCGTGAACGGCTCCACCGCCAACGGCACCACCACCGACAAGAACCCCAACGGGCGCACTGTGGCTGTCGGCGGCAACGGCAATATGCCGAGCATCAACGGTCAGCCCACCGGTGCGACACTGACCACCGGCCGCTCCACGACCCTCTCCGTCACCGCCGGTACGAACGACGGCGGGCGGCTCTACTATCAGTGGTACGTCGCGCGTGACGAGGCGCTCACCGACGGACAGGCCATCGCCGGGGCGACCTCCGCGAACTACACGCCGGGCGAGCTTCCGGGCACCCGCTACTACTACTGCGCTGTCTGGAGCGAAAAGGACGGGGTCAAGAGCGAGACGGTCTACTCCGAGGCCGCAGCCGTGACCTATCCTGAGACGGCTGCCACCCCCGCGCCGAGCGCTACGCCGCGCCCGAGCGCCACCCCCGCGGCGAACACAACCAACAACGGCAGCAACACCACGAATACCGCCAATACCAATAACGCCGGAAATACCACGAACACCACGAACAACGCCGGCACTACCACCAACAACGGCGGCAACACCGCCATCGCCCAGCCGCCCGTTGCCACCGCGCCCGTGGAGGGAACGGAGGTCACCCCCACCCCCGAGGTACAGGGCACAGTCGGGACGACGGTCAGTCAGACCGACTCTGAGCAGCGCAGCTCCCTGCCTGTGATCCTCGGCGCGATCGCTGCGGTCGCCCTGGCCGCGGGTGTCGGCCTGCTTGTCCTGCGCCGCAACTCCGGGCAGTGATCCCGCACGACACAGCATCCGCATCATCCCCTCGCCGCGCGGCGAGGGGATTTTTCTTGCATTTTTCTGAAAAAAGGCTATACTTCCTATATCACCTTCTTTCCCGGAGACTACCGATGCTTGATACGATCAATCTCCTCTCGCTGCTGCTGTTTGCTCTGCTCTCGCTCAGCGCACTGTTTCTGAAACCAAAGGATCATCCCCGCAGCCTCCCTCACTGGGAGAGGGCCGCGCTCTGGGTACTGATTGCGGCGCTCACCGCGCTGCGGTGTGTCCGCTTCGGCACGGTGCCCGGCGGCATGAATCAGGACGGGGCCATGGCGGCGGTGGACGCCTGGGCGCTCGCCTTTCACGGGACGGATCGCTTCGGCACCTGGCTGCCCGCCCACTTCACCGCCTGGGGCTACGGGCAGATGAGCGTGCTGCTGAGCTACTGCATGATCCCCTTTCTGCGCCTCTTCGGCCTCTCCGCGCTCACGGCGCGGCTGCCCGCGCTGCTGTGGAGCCTTGCGGGCATGGCGGCGTTCTATGTCTTTCTCCGCCGCTGGAAGGGCGAGCGCGCGGCGCTGCTCGGGCTGCTGTTGCTCGCGGTGAACCCCTGGCACTTTATGCAGAGCCGCTGGGCGCTGGACTGCAATCTCTTTCCCCACCTCTTTCTGCTGGGGCTTGCGCTGCTGAGCATCGGTAAGCAGCGTCCCCGGGCGCTTTTTCTCGCCATGCTCCCCTTTGCGCTGTGTATGTACAGCTATGGGGTGTCCTTTGTGATGCTGCCGCTGTTTCTGCTGCTCGCGGTGTGGGCGCTGCGCGTCCCGCTGCGCCGCGCACTCGGCTGCGCCGCGCTGTATCTGGCTCTGGCCTGGCCGATCTACGGTGTCATGCTCATCAACGCCCTCGGCTGGGAGACGCTCTCCCTCCCCTTCGTGACGCTCCCCTATTTTCCAAACAGTGTGCGCTCTGGGGATATCCTCTTCTTCTCGCCGCAGCCGCTGGCGCAGCTTCTGGCAAATGCCCGCTCGCTCTGGCGCGTCGGCTTCCTGCAAGCGCCTGACCTGATCTGGAACGCCATCGACGGCTTCGGAACCGTCTACCGCTGCTCGATGCCGCTGCTCGTCCTCGGTCTCGTGCACACCGCGCGGGAATGGCGCAAGAGCGCGGAGGCGCGGCTGCTGCTGCTCTACTGGCTGTGTGCGCTGTGGCTGGGTCTGTGCATCAACGGCGTGAACGTCAACCGCCTGAACATCCTCTTCTACGCCAATCTCCTTCTGATCGTGCGCGGCGCTGAGGCGCTGCTCGGCTTTCGCCGGGAGACGGCGCTCGCGCTCGTCGGCTGCTACGCGCTGCTCGCGGGGCTGTTCTTCAGCACTTACTTTGGCGACTGGGCGGCGCGGATGGAACGGGTGTTCTACGCGGATTTCCTCGACGCGCTGCGCTACGCCGAGACGCTGGACGCCGAGGACTACTACATCACGCCCGACAGCCAGTTCCCCGGCAGCCGTCAGACCAGCGAAATTCTGACCCTCTTCGCGCACAAAACCGACGCGCTCTATTTTCAGAGCGCCGAGTATGCCGCGCGCTACCACTACAGCGACCCGGCGCTCGAGAGCCTCGCAGACGCCCCCGGCGCCGTCTGTGTGCGAAAGCGCGGCGCGCCGCCGCCTGAGGGCTGGCACGAGGCGGATTTCGGACAGTATTGTGTGCTTTACAAGGAGGATTGACATGGAAGCCTATACCATGCAGGCGACAGCCCCGGCGGAGGGGCTCAGTACGCAGCAGCTTTTTCAGCTTTTGCAGGATGCGGCGGGGGCGCAGTGCGTGCCGCTGCATCTGTCCGGCCCCGATCTCGAGAAGCTGGGGCTCATGTGGGTCATCGTGCGCTATCAGGTGCAGGTCGAGCGCTGGCCGCAGCCCGGCGAGGCGCTCAGTCTGCGCACCTGGCCGGGCGAGGTGCGCCACGGCATGATGGCGCGCTTCTACACCCTGCGCGGCAGCGAAGATGAGGTGCTGCTGCGCGTGAGCTCAGTCTGGGCGGTCGTGGATCGTGAGACGCGCCGCATGGTAAACGGTGAGGAGCGCGGGGTGCATCTCGATCCGCTTCTCACCGGCGAGGAGATTCCGCTCCCCGGCGCCGTCAAGCGCTTTCCCACGGCGCAGGAGGCGGATTTCACCGTCCCGGCGGCCTATCTCGACACGAACGGACACATGAACAATACCTTCTACTACACCGTCGCCGAGCGCTGCATCGGTCGCGACGCGCGGCAGACCGCGCCGCGGGAGATCCGCACCGCGCACCAGAACGAGGCGCTGTGCGGCGAGACGCTGCATCTGCGCTGGGGTGAGGACAAGGGTCTCTACTACATCAGCGGCGAGCACGGAGACAAGCTCATCTTCCGCATGAATCTTCGATATTAAACAAGCTGTGTCAAAACGGTAAGAGCAGCCGTAGGGGCGGCTATCAGCCGCCCGTGCAGCGAAAGTGCATTATCAGTTGAAAAGATGGGCGAATCCGCACAAGCGGCGGATTCGCCCATCTTTTTACAGATAGTTTGATTGTTCTGCCGGGAGGCTGATAGCCTCCCCTACGCTCTATCTCGGACTTTTGAGACAGTCCCTTTGTCTCTATCAGGGTTTTGGTTCCTCTTTGGGGCGATACTGCTCTTCCCCCGTCTCAATCCAGAGGATGAAATCCGTATCCGTCCAACCCTTGGAACGAAGCCCAAGGATCAGTCGAGAGCTTTCACACATCTTTACTTCTCGATCAGCGTTTTCAGAATCTGCACAGCGTTCGAGGCTGCGCCCTTGCGGATCTGGTCGCCGCAGCACCAGAGGGTCAGTCCCTGCTCGTCGGTCAGATCCTCGCGCACGCGCCCGACCCAGACGATGTCCTGATCGGTGGTATCGAGCGGCGTGGGATAGCAGCGCCCCTCGTAGTCCTCGATCAGCCGCACACCCGGGAAGGCGGCGATGGCGGCCTTGGCGGCCTCCACGGAGACCTTCTCCTGCGTGTGCAGCGTCACGGCGATGGAGTGCGAGCGCATGACCGGCACGCGCACGCAGGTGCAGTTGACCTTGAGATCGGGGCTGTGGAGAATCCGCCGCCCCTCATTCTGCATCTTCATCTCTTCCTTGGTGTAGTCGTTGCCGTAGGGGGCATCGATAAAGGGGATGACGTTCATGGCGATCTGGGTGGCAAAGGTCTTTACCTCGGGCCGCTCGCCGTTTGCGATATTCTTCATCTGGCGCTCCAGCTCGGCGATGCCGGCCTGGCCTGCGCCGGAGACGGCCTGATAGGTGCAGGCCACCATGGAGAAGTCGGAGGCCAAGCGGGCTTAGGAA
>JAZQCO010000032.1:0-3490 GCA_045546335.1 Candidatus Limivicinus sp.
GAGCTCTTAGCAAGACAACACTTCGCTCCAACTCCTTGGCCCACAGAACGACATGGCTACGATCCGACTTCCCCGCGCGGGCGACCGCAAGGGTCGCCCCTACGGCGAAACCGTCAGACTTGTGTTTTTTCAATCCGTCGCCGTTAGGCGACACCACAACTTTTCACTTTTATCTTTTCATTTTTCACTTCAAAGCGGCGACACCACAACTTTTCACTTTTATCTTTTCACTTATCCAATCCGTCCCCGAAGGGGACACCGCAATTATTCATTATTCATTATTAATTATTCATTTGAAAGGAGCCTCTATGTGGTCATACACCCAAAGCTCCGGTGAGCGCTACCAGGCGGACGGCTCGTTTTATGCCCGCTGGTGGAATAGCTGGAGCGTGACCGAGCTCAGCCCGGTCACACCCTACAAGATCCGCCTCGAGGTACGCCTTGCCACGCAGGGCTTCTCGAAAAACGGCAACTACGTCTGGTACTGCACCGACTCGCTCTCCTGCGGGGGATCGAGCGTGACCGTGCGCAGCTACACGGTCGGCGCGGGCAGCGGCTATACCGCGACGCTCGAGGTGCCCGAGAGCTGGAGCGGGCGCAGCGTCACGCTGCATATCGGCTGGTGCCGCGTGACTGTGACGCTCCAGGCCACGGCGGCGATCCCCTCGAGCGTCACGGCGGAGGACGGCGTGTTCGGCCGCGCCGTGCCGGTCACGATCACCCCGGCGCTCGCGGGCGTGCGGCACCGTCTGCGCGTGGACTGCGCCGGGCGCACGGAGACGCTGCTGAGCGAAAACGAGAACGCCCTGACCCTCACCTGGACGCCTGATCTCGCGCTCTACGCCGCGCTTCTGCCCGCTTCGCCCACCGCCGAGGCGGTGTTCACCTGCGAGACCGTCTACGACGGCAGCTCCATGGGCAGCGAGACGCGCACGGTCACGCTGCGCTTCGAGCCGGGCAGCCTCGCGCCGACGCTCTCCCCCGGCTGGGCGGCGGCCTCGGTGTATAACGCGGGCGCGGCGGCGGGGCTGAGCGCCTGGGTGCAGGGCTACAGCCGCGCAGAGATCGCCTTCGACCCTACAAAAATTGCCTGTCGCTATGGCGCAAGCGTCGCCTCCTACTCGCTGTGCTGCGAGGGCGAGACCGTGAGCGCGAGCCCCTGGCGCACGCCGGTTCTGCCCGAGACGGCGGCGGAGCTCGTCTGCACCGTCACCGACACGCGCGGACAGTCGGCCTCCGAGACCCTCACCGTCACGCTCTGCCCCTACGCGCCGCCGGTGCTGCAAGGGGTGAGCATCGCCCACAGCGAAGCTGACGGCACGCAGAGCGAGGACGGGGCGTATCTCGCGGTGCTGGCCTCGGCGCTTATAAGCAGCCTCGACGGGGAGAACAGCGCCGCGCTCAGCCTCCGCGCCCGTCCGCTCTCGGGCGATTTCGGCGGCGCGACGGCGCTCACGCCGGGGGTGAGGACGGTGCTTCCGGGCTTCTCGCCGGATGTGAGCTGGGAGCTGGAGCTGACGCTGACGGACGCGCTCGCAAACAGCGCGCGACAGCGCCACACCCTCCCGACCCGCCGCTGGGCGATGAAGTTCCGCCCCGACGGCAACGGCGTCGCCTTCGGCAAGGCCGCCGAGACCGCGGGCGCCCTCGAGCTCGCCCCCGGCTGGGCGCTGATCCTGCGCGGCCCCAACGGCGAGACCGCCCGCCTCGATTACGCGGCGCTGACAGCGCTGATAAATAATTAATAATGAATAATGAATAATGAATAATTGTGGTGTTCCCCTTCGGGGAACGGATCGAAATAAGGGGTGGAAATCCTACGGTGTCGCCGTAGGGGAGGGGCTTGCCCCTCCCGCAGATTCGCACGATCTCCCGTCGTTGCCGTAGGGGACGCCGCCCTCGGCGTCCCGCCGACACGCACAACCTCCCGCCGTTGCCGTAGGGGCGTTTCACGAAGCGCCCGCGCGCGGGAAACCTACGTCCTGCCCCCTCGCCCGGGCGAATACGGGAAACGTACATTTCCCTGCGCGGGCGGGGACAAGCCCCGCCCCTACGACAAACCGTGGGATTGTGCAAATCCGGCGGGACGCCGAGGGCGGCGTCCCCTACGGCGAAACCGTCAGATTTGTGTTTTTCTAATCCGTCCGCGCAGCGGACACCTCAACTTTTCATTTTTATCTTTTACTTTTTCACTTATCAGAAAGGAGAACCTATGGCACAAACGCAAAGCGAATACGATTCCGACCGGGAGCTGGCGCGGCTGTACGCCTCGATCACGGGGCGCGCGCCGTTTTCCTACACGCCCTCGCGCGATCCGCTCTATCGCAGCTACGCCGACCGCTATGTCCAGGACGGGCGCATGGCGATGCGCGACACCGTCGGGCAGAGCGCCGCGCTGACGGGCGGCTACAGCTCGAGCTACGCCCAGACCGCCGGACAGCAGCAGTACGGCGAGTACCTGCGCCGCCTCGGCGAAGTGCTGCCCGAGCTCTACGGCAGGGCGCTCGAGCGCTATCGGCTCGAGGGCGAGAGCCTGCGCGCCGACTACGGCCTTGCGCGTCAGCGGGAGGAGGACGCCTACCAGCGCTCGCGCGACGCGCTCGACGACGAGCGCTACGCCGCCGAACAAGCCGCCGCCGAGGCCGCCGAGCAGCTCAAGCAGCGGGACGCGGCGTATCAGCGGCTCTATAAGCTGGTGAGCGGCGCGGGCTACGTCCCCACCGACGAGGAGCTCGACGAGAGCGGCCTCACCCGCGCGCAGGCGGAGGCGCTGCGCAGCGAGTACCTGCGCACGCACAAGCAGCCGGCGGCGTCCGGCGGCTCGGACAGGAGCAGCAGCAAGAGCAGCAGCAAGACGACGGGCGCAAAGGAGACGAAGAGCGCGGCTGCGCTGACGCTGCCCTCGATCCTGAACACCATCGTCAAGCCCGCCGTGAAAAAGACGGGAGGCGCGACACGATGACAGAGAATCAGCGCCGCGCGCGTGTCGTCGCGCAGGCGAACGCCTGGCTCGGCCTCGGCGAGAGCGACGGGAGCCACCGCGAGATCCTCGCGGTCTATAACGCGATCCGCCCCCTGCCGCGCGGCTACGCCATGCGCGACACCGACCCCTGGTGCGCGGCCTTCGTGTCGGCGGTGGGGGCGGCCTGCGGCTTCGCGGCGCGGCTGTACCCCGAATGCGCCTGCGGCGAGATGCTGCGGCTCTATGAGCGCGCCGGGCGCTTCGAGGAGAACGACGCCGCCGTGCCCGCGCCGGGGGATGTGATCTTCTACGACTGGCAGGACAGCGGGCGCGGCGATTGCCGGGGCGAGCCGGATCATGTGGGACTGGTGTGCGCCGTGGAGGGCGAGACGCTGGAGATCATCGAGGGCAATCGCAGCGACCGCGTCTCGCTGCGGCATCTCGCGCTCGACGCGCCGTGCATCCGCGGCTACGGCAAGCCCGACTACGAGAGCGAGGACGCCGCCGCCCCTGCCGCTCCCGCCGCCC
>JAZQCO010000033.1:0-13757 GCA_045546335.1 Candidatus Limivicinus sp.
TATCAAGGTGGACGAGGACGGCGTGATCACCGACTGCAAGTTCAACACCTTCGGCTGCGGCAGCGCGATCGCCACCAGCTCCATGGCCACCGAGCTCATCAAGGGCAAGAAGGTCGAGGAGGCACTGGCGCTGTCCAACAAGGCCGTCGTGGAAGCCCTCGACGGGCTGCCCACGCACAAAATTCATTGCAGCGTGCTCGCCGAACAGGCTGTGCGCGCCGCCGTCAAGGACTACTACGACCGCAAGGGCATCGCCTACGACCCGGCGGACTTCCCGGTCTTTGACGAGGAAGAAGAGCATAACTCCTGCGATACATGACGCCATAGATACAGCCCCGGAACGCACTGTTCCGGGGCTGTTGTTCAGATCGGCGGCGGGCGTGTTGCCATCCGTCAGCCGAAATACCTGCGGTAGAGAAGCTGCGTGACCGGGTCAAGCTCTCTGCGCACGTCGATATTGTGGATGCTGATGAGGTGGCGGATGGTCGCCTTATGCTGCTGAAAATGCTCGGTATTCTCGAGCCGGTATTGGATATGGAGCCTTGCCAGGGTTTCGATCTGTCCGTTCAAATCGGCAATGATCCGCATGCGTTCCATAGCTGATCCCTCCCCGATCGCGTCCCTGCCGCCGACCTTTCCCGCTCCGTTATCTGTTATAATTCTAACAGATATCAAGCGGCAAGACAAGCCCGGGAAAATACACGAATATTGGGATCAGAAATGCAGCAAATTCACAGTAGTACAAAAAATGGTATGATTTCAGCTAAAAATAGTTCTCACTCGCTCTTTTCCTCGAGCACGTCGCGCAGCGCGAGATTCACCGCCGCGCCGAGCATGATGATCTGGCAGCTCAGAAAGAGCCAGAACATCAGCAATATCACCGAGGCGAGCGAGCCGTACACCAGCGGATAGCGGGTGGAGACGGCGATAAAGGCCGAGAAGATCAGACTCATCACGACCATGCCGACCGTGGCGAAAAGCGCGCCGGGATAGCAGCGAAAGCGCGCGCCGCGCTGCTTGACGATCAGGAACATCCCCCAGAGGATCACAAACACGATCCCGCCGAGCAGCAGGAAACGGATCCAGTCCCAGGAGCTGGAGATGTCGATAAAGGGCAGCAGGCCGTTGAGCCGCTCGATCACCGTGCGCCCGGTAAAGACGACGAGGATCGCAAAATAGATCGACGCGACGAAGGCGATGGAGTAAACCAGGCTGAACAGGAAGGCCGAGAGCCCCGTGTGCCGCTGCCCGCCCTGCATCTCGCCGATCGTAAGCTGCATCGTCCTCACACCTGCGGAGGCCGAGGTCAGCAGCACCGTAATGCCCGCGACGAACATCCCGTCGCTGCGGCTGAGCACCACATAGCCCAGGAAGTTTCGCAGCATGGTGGTGGTCTGCGAGGAGAGGAACTGGGAGAGAAAGTCCAGCGTCTCCATGATGCGGTGGTAGTTGTTCCCCAGCAGTGAATACAGGCAGATGATGAGGGGGAAGAAGGTCATCGTCATATAGTAGGACAGAGCCGCCGCCGCACGGGGCAGATTGTAGTGCATATAGTACCAGGTGATGCGCTGCGGGAGCTTGAGCAATTTTTTCATGGTGTTCCTCGGTTCAAAGCTGAATAGCTGCATTCTACTCTCTTTTGCCCGCAGATACAAGAGGGAACTTGAAATTTGCCCCGCACGGTGCTACACTGAAACCATCACAACACGGAAAGGAGCGTTCTCCATGCGCGTTATCTCCACCGACAAGGCTCCCGCCGCCATCGGTCCCTATTCTCAGGCGACCATCGTCGGCAATCTCGTCTACACCTCCGGACAGATCCCCATTGTCCCCGAGACCGGGGCGCTCGCCGTCGGGCTCGAGGCGCAGGCGCATCAGGTCTTTCGCAATCTCTCGGCGCTTCTCCAGGCCGCCGGAACCGATCTCAGCAGAGCCGTCAAGACGACCGTCTTCATCCAGCACATGGACGATTTCGCCGCCATCAACGCCATCTACGCCCAGTATTTCACCGAGCCCTACCCCGCCCGCTCCTGCGTCGAGGTCGCGCGTCTGCCCAAGGACGTGCTGCTCGAGTGTGAGGTCATCGCGGAGCTTTGATCCCTCTTCCAAACATTTTTTCACTTTTTCACTTATCTACAAGCAACCGGCTCGCCTGACGGCGAGCCGGTGTGTTTTTTATTTCGAGGTGAAGATTTTGAAGATGCTGTCGAAGGGATCCTCCTGCGCCTCGGTGGCGGAGGCGGCGGGGGCGGTGGGCGTCGGCACGACCTCGTCCGGGGTCAGCGGAGGGGGCGTGGCAGCGGAGGCGGAAGCCTTCTCGGCAGCGCTGGTGAAGAGCCCCTGCGGCTTCGGCGCGGCGGGACGGATCGGCGCAGGCGCGCTCTCGAGCTTCACAGGCGCGCTCTCAGGCTTCACGGAATCCTCAAAGCCCGTGGCGATGACGGTCACGCGGATCTCATCCTGCATCGTGTCATCGAAGGTAGCGCCGAAGATGATGTTCGCCTCGGGATGCGCGGCCTCCTGCACAAGATTGGCGGCGGCCTCCACATCCTCGAGTCCCATGTCCTCGGAGCCGGTAATATTGATCAGCACGCCGCGCGCGCCGTTGATGGAGGTCTCCATCAAGGGGCTCGCCACGGCCATACGGGCAGCTTCCTCGGCCTTCCCCTTCCCGGCGGCGTGGCCGACACCCATGTGCGCGTAGCCCGCGTTCTTCATGATGCACGTCACATCGGCGAAGTCGAGGTTAATGAAGCCGGTGTTCTTGATGAGGTCGGAGATGCTGGTGACGGCCTGCTTGAGCACGTCGTCCGCGATCTCAAAGGCGTTGGCGAGAGTGACCTTCTGGTCGGTGGCATACTTCAGGCGGTCGTTGGGGATGATGAGGAGGGAGTCCACCTTGCCCAGGAGCTCCTTGATACCGGCGTTGGCCTGATCCATGCGGCGCTTGCCCTCGAACTTGAAGGGCTTGGTCACGACGCCGACGGTCAGAATGCCCGCCTCGCGCGCGAGATCGGCCACGGTGGGCGCCGCGCCCGTGCCGGTGCCGCCGCCCATACCGGCGGTGATGAACACCATATCCGTATGCTCGAGCGCCTGGCTGATGCTGTTGCGGCTCTCCTCGGCAGAACGGCGACCCACCTCGGGATCGGAGCCCGCGCCCTGGCCGCGCGTCATCTTCTCACCGATCTGAATCTTCTGATCGGCGTTGGAGACGGCGAGCGCCTGCTTATCCGTATTGACGGCGATAAATTCCACACCCTGGGTGCCGGCCTTGACCATGCGGTTGACGACGTTGTTGCCTGCCCCGCCGATGCCGACTACCTTGATGGTAACCACATTCTCAGGCCCTTCGGCTTTGAAATCCATATAGTTGCCTCCCTATCTTACCGGTCGGACACGGAGAGCGTGTCCACCGTATTCTTGTATTCCAATTTTCAGCGCCTCTATATTATCCCATTTTTTCGCAATGGTCAAGAGCCTTTTGAAAACTTTTGTAATTTTTTTGTAATGTAGCCCGAATCCGGCGGCTCCGCGTCCCTGTTTTCGTCAAAATCCGCAGAATCCGGGTATATATCTATGTAGCAGTATGCGGCGCGGGGGCAGAAAATATGCCGATCACTCTTGACAAGGCGCGGCGCAAATGAGAAACTACCCTAAAGAAACGACAGTCCCAATGTAAGGAGGCCGCCATGATCTTTTTTCAGCAGTTTTATCTCGACCGGGAGAAGGACATCGCGGTGGAGCTGTATCTCGAGGGAGAGCGCCTCCACTACCTGATCCGCACGCCGAACCACCACACCGGCAACCTCATCTGCAATCTGGCGCGGCTGTGCGGCCTCGAGACCGCTGAGGACGCGGGCGGTCTCAAGGTCATACGCGGCGAGGTGCCGAGCTTCATCGACGGTGAGAACCGGCTTTTGTATGTGCTGCGCCTCGGCAACACCAAGGTCGCAAACATCTTCCCAGACGGGCGCGTGGAGCTCAAGGCGTCCATTCCGGCCATCTCCAAGACCCTGATGAGCCAGACCAAGGACTACCGCCTCGGGATCGAGAAGACCATCGTCAAGACCTATATCCGTTCGGACTGCAAGTTCCGCACCGATCTGCACACCCACATGAACGGCAATCTCCCCCCCGATGTGCTGATCGCCCTCGGCATTTGTCACCAGATTCGCTATCCCTACTATTATATCAAGAAGCTGGGGCTGCGCTGTACCGACGTGCAGCGCGACACGCTCGAGGAGCGCCGCGCCGCCGTCGCGCTCAGTTATGCCGACACCGCACTCACCGGCAAGCAGCGTGAGCGGCGCATCGACGACTACACCTTCCTGAACTTCGCCGAGCTGATCCTCGGCAATCCCGCCGAGGCCGCCTTCAACATTGAGCGCATCCGCAATTCCCTGACCATCCCCAAGGACGGGCAGGCCGTCTTTGCCGATCTCGAGAAGGTCTACCTCTACCGCTACGTCTTCACCAAGGGGCAGCGCGCCGAGGACAGCTTCAGCGGCGTGAACCTCACGCTCATCCCCGACCGCGAGGTCGCGCTGTGCGCGGCGCGTATCCGGCAGGATCGCGAGGACGACCGCTACCGCCGCAACACCCTCTATCAGGATCTGCTGCTCTGGATCGCCCGCGAGTACCGCAAGCACGGCATCGAGTATGCCGAGATCACCGACACCGCGCTGCTCGACCGGCGGCAGTTTCCCGAGAGGCTGCGGCAGATCCACGAGATCATGCCCTCCATCACGCGCGAGACCGGGGTACTGCTGCGCTTTCTCGCGGGCATCCGGCGCATCCCACTCACGATCGTGCGCGACAGCGTGACGCCCAACGATTACCTCGCCGAGAACCTGCGCTGTCTGCGCGCCATTGCGGCTGATCCCTACATTGCGGGCAGCGACATCATCGGCGAAGAGATCAACGACATTCTGGAGCTCAGGAGCGTGCTGCGTGAGCTGGTGAAGCTCGCCGGGGAGGAGCCGGGCTTCGTGCTGCGCATCCACGCGGGTGAGAATGACAGCCTGCGCGACAACGTTGCCAACAGCATCCGCTGCGTCGCCGAGGCGCTCGGCGAGGGACAGCCCTTCCCGCCGCTGCGCGTCGGGCACGGGCTGTACACCTGCGATCTGCGCACGGCGAAGGGACGCAAGCTGCTCGAGGATATGCGCCGCTACGGCGTGACACTGGAGTTCCAGCTCAGCTCCAACGTGCGGCTGAACAATCTCAGCCATCTCGACCGCCATCCCCTCCCCCGCTACCTCGCTGCGGGCGTAAAGTGTGTACAGGGCACCGACGGCGGGGCACTCTACGGCACCAACTCCATCGACGAGGAGCTGAGCCTCGAAAAGCTGCTGGGGCTGCGGCACGACGAGCTGCTGCGGATGCGCGAGGCGGAGGACGGCATCCTCGCTGAGAGCCGCCGCGTCTTCGCCGCGAAGGAGGCGGCCTTCCGCGCCGCCTTCCCCGGCGGCGACCTCGAGCAGTACTACCTTGCGCGCCTCGAGCGCGCCGAGCGCACAAGGGAGGCGCTCTGGCACAGCGCGGAGAAGCTCGATACGCACGAAGCGCTCTCCGGGCAGCTCGCCGCGCTTCCGGCAGGGCTGTTCCCGATCATCGTAGCGGGCGGCAGCTTCAACAACAGCCGCCACCGCACGGCGGTACGCGAGGAGGATCGTGCGCTGCTCGATACGCTGCTGAACGCCGATCCCGCGCGCGTCTGCTTCGTTATCGGGCACACGCTCTCGGGGCAGGAGGGTGAGCTGCTGCGGCGCGCCAAAGGGCGCTTCCGGGTCTTTGCGATCGTCCCGAACCGTCTCAGCGCCGCCGAGTGCCGCCGTCTGCGTGAGGCGGGCGTGGGCGTGCTCGTGTCCATCGAGAGCTCGGGCATGGGGCTCTACAAGAGCTTCGCCTATGAGATCTTCAAGCGCGTCCCCTCCGCGCTGCTGGCCTTCGACGGCAACTCCGCCGCGCTGAACCTGATCCAGGAGGCGCGAAACGGCCGCGAGAAGTGCCGCATCTTCATCAATCCCCGCTCGCGCGGCCTCGCCGTCAAGGCCAGGCTTCTCGACGGCTACACCCGCCCCCTCGCCGAAGCCGCGGCACTCGCCGAGGAGTTTCGATAAAACTGATACCCCCGCCCATTCGGCGGGGGTATCGCATCAGTTCGGGCTAAAGTGCGCGGTGGCGGCATCGGACACGTCGATGATCCCGACATCGCCGGGCTTGAGCTGCTCGAGCACCGAGACGAACATCCCGAATTTATACTCCAGCCGCTCCTGCGAGCCGAGCACCAGCGTATACTTGCCGCCGTAGCCGAGCTCGGGGCTGCTGGGCTTGGTGAAGTCGATCTCCGTCACGTCCGCCGTGAGGCCGCGTCCCTCGAGCTGATCGAGGATCGCCGCGAGGTAATCGACGCGCCCCACGTCGTGGTCGTCCGTCTCCATCCGCTCGCCGATCATCAGCGTACCCGGGCGGATACCCACCACCGGGATCAGCGTCTCCGTCTCGCCCTCGGCCGCCTTGCCGAGCACCTTGCAGCGGTGGTCGAGCGTCCACTGCTCATCGCCAAGCTCCAGATACGCAAGCGCGGTACTCTCCTTGACTGTGATCGTGACGCGGTTCGGCAGCTTTCTCTCCACCGACACGTCCTCGAGATACGGCAGCTTCGAGAGCGCGCGGGAGATGGCCGCAATGCGGTCAAAGAAGAAGAGGTTGTCGCCCTGCTCAATCGCGCAGGCGCGCACGATCTCCTGCTCGGTGTAGTGGACGTTGCCCTTCACCTGTATGACCGTGATGCGGAAAAACACGCTCATCACGAAGATCGCCGCGAGGATCGCGACCGCGAACATCAGCGGCCCGCCAAAGCCCCGGAACCGCAGCGGCTCGCGCTTTTGCGGCGCGGCGCGGCGAGCGGGCTTTCTGCTGTATCGTGTAGCTGCCATAGTAACTCCTTCTCCTCAGTGTTCCAGTACGATATCCGCGCCGAGAGCGCGCAAGGTGCCGTCAAACTCCTCATAGCCGCGCCGAATGTGCCCCTCGTCGAGTACGACACTCTCGCCCTCGGCGGACAGCGCGGCGCAGATCATCGCTGCGCCGCCGCGCAGATCGGTCGCATGCAGTGCCGCACCGTGCAGCGACGCGACGCCGCGAATCTCCGCCGTGTCCGCGTCAAGGCGGATATCCGCCCCCAGACGGCACAGCTCCGGCACCTGGCGGAAACGGTTCTCAAAAATCGTCTCGCGGATGCGCGTCGTCCCCTCCGCGCGCAGCAGCGCCGCCATCAGCAGCGGCTGTGCATCCGTCGGAAAGCCCGGATACGGCGCGGTACAGACCGACCCCACACCGCGCAGCCTCCCGCTCGAGCGCAGGGTCAGACCGTTTGTTCTATGTATTATATCACAGCCCGCCTCGTTTAGGAAGTAGACAACGGCAGAAATTTCACCCGGGTCGAAGCCCGTGAGCTCGATCTCTCCCCCGCAGCCGGCGACGGCGCAGGCATAGGTCGCGGCGGCGATGCGATCCGGCGCCATGCGCCGCTGCACCGTACCTCGGGCACAAAAGCCGTCTATATAGAGCGTATCCGTCCCGATCCCGCCGATCCGCGCCCCGGCAGCGTTCAGGAATTGCGCGAGCGCCGTGATCTCCGGCTCGCGCGCCGCGCCCCGGATCACGCTCGCGCCTCTGGCGCGGCAGGCGGCGAGCAGGGCGTTCTCCGTCGCGCCGACGCTCGGGAAGGGAAGGGCGATCTCCGCCCCGCGCAGACACGCGCCCCGGCAGCAGAGCTCCTCGCCCTCCTCCTCGATCGGCGCGCCGAGCTGCCTGAGTGCGGCCAGATGCAGATCGACCGGGCGCTTGCCGAGCTTGCAGCCGCCTGGCAGTGTCAGCCGCGCCTCGCCGCAGCGGGCGATGAGCGCGCCGAGAAAGAGCACCGACGAGCGCATCTCCGCCATCAGCTCGTGCGGCACGCCGCTGCACGAGAGCGTCGTCGAGTCGATGGCGACGCAGCCGCCGCTGTGCTCGACCCGGCAGCCAAGGTGGCGCAGGATGCGCAGCGCCGCCTCCACGTCCCGCAGTCGGGGCACGCCGTAGAGCTCGCAGCGCAGCGGCGCGACGATGGCGGCGGCGAGGATGGGGAGCGTGGCGTTCTTCGAGCCCTGCACCCGGCAGCGCCCCTCCAGCCGACGCGCGCCGCGTATGTGCCAGATATCCATAAAACAGACCTCCCGTGCAAGCGTTCAGCCCATTCTATGCACAGGAGGCCGCTTTGGTTATTTCTTTACACCGAAACAGTCCCATAGAGGGACTGTTTCGGTATACAGTTCCCCTCACTTCACATACACGATGCAGCCGTTTTTCATGCCGTCCACCTCGGCGTAGATGCTCACGCCCCCGCTTCCCGCAGGCAGGGCGCTGTAGCACTCGAGCGTCACGCGCCGGGGATTCACCCTGTCCTCCACGAAGCGCAGCGCGCCGGCCGCCGTCTCGTCCATGCCCCAGACGACGCCGCCCTCGTACTCCTCGTTGAGTGGGATCGCCTCGAGGATGATCGCCTCCCCCACGCGCATCGTGAAGTCCGTGAGCATCTTGTCCTCGAGCGGATAGTAGATGTTCGCGGTCTTCTTGCTCATTGCGGCCAGCTCCGTCCCTACGACGTGTACCATGCAGCTCGCCCTCCCGCCGTAGACCTGCGCGTACAGCCGCACACCGCCGCTCTCGGCGGGCAGCGGTGCGACACACAGCACCTCGCAGCGGCTTGGGTCGCTCTCGGAGACGGCAAACTCAAAGCAGCCCTCCCCCGCCTCGTCGGTGTACCAGTCCACCTCCACAGGCAGCGACGACGGCATAACGGACACCTGCAGCGGCACAGTCTGCCCCACCTTCATCGTGAAATCCTCGAGCTTCGTACCGGCATAGAGGATGTCCACCGACTGCACGCTCGGCATCGGGGTCGGTTCGGGGGTAGGCTCCGGCGTCGGGGCGGGCGTCGGCTCCACTGTCGGGGCAGGGGTCGGCTCGCTCACCGTACTGCCGCAGGCGCAGAGCGTGAGCAGCAGCGCAAGCGCCAGCGGCAAACACAGGCTTTTCCACACTTGTCTCATGGTTTTGTTCTCCTTTTTTGTATACGTTTCACGCCCTGAGATCGGGCGGTGCCAGCCATGCGATTCGCCCCTATTCTACTGTAAATGTCTGTAAAAAGCAAGGGAAAACTGTCGAAAAATCCGTTTCCAACCCCACCGCATGGTCAATTCTTTATATTTCTCGCTTTCTCTCCCCCACTTACTCCCCACGAATCCTGTCGAACCGGCACGAATGCCGTCGAAAAAAGGCGTTCCCGGACGGGAACGCCTTCCTTGCTCAACCAAGCCAAATCTTCTCGCGTGTGATCTCCGCGAGGCTCGCCGCGCCGCACATGGTCATGGTGGACTTGAGCTCGCCGATGATCTTGTCCATGTAGACCCGGAAGCCCTCCTCACCGGCGGCGTAGACCATCGGCAGCACCGGGCGGCCGATCAGCACCGCGCCCGCGCCGAGCGCGAGCGCGCGGAACACGTCCACGCCCGAGCGGATGCCGCCGTCAACGAAGATCGTGAGCTGCCCCTTGACTGCCTCGACGATCGAGGGCAGCACCTCCGCCGTGGACGGGACGCCGCCCTGCACGCGCCCGCCGTGGTTGGACACGACGATCGCCGCCGCGCCCGCCTCGACCGCCTTGCGTGCACCCGCCGGGGTCATGATCCCCTTGACGATGAAGGGCATTTCGGCGTACTCGATGATCTCGCGCAGCTCCTCGACGCTCTTACTGCCCGCGTTCGGGTTCATCGCCTTGAGGAAGGGCAGCCCCGCGCCGTCCACGTCCATCGCGGCGCAGAAGATACGGTTTGCCTTGAGGATATCGAGCTTTTCAAACACGGCCTCCTTGTTCCAGGGCTTGATCGTCGGCATACCCACGCCCTCGACCCGGATCATATCCTGCACGGCGCTCTTCATCACCGCGGGATCGACCCCGTCGCCGGAGAAGGCGGCGAGGCCGTAGTCGTAAGCTGCCTTGATGACGATGCTGTTATAACCCTGATCCTTGTACTTTGGGCCGTAGTGCAGGTCGATCGCGCCGAGGGGGGCGACAAAGATCGGCGCTTTGAACTCGCGCCCAAAGAGCGTGAAGCGGGTATCGGGCTCGGTGTTCGGGCAGAGCGTGTCCATGTTCACGCAGATTTCCTGCCACTTGTCGAAGTTGCGCGCGGCGACGTTGCCGGGGTACTTGCAGCCGGGGCCGGGGACGGAATTGGCGCAGGCGCGGCCGTTGCAGACCGGGCAGGCCTTGCAGTAGGGGCCGACCTCCGTGCGCGCCGCGTTCAGGATTTCTGTATAGGTCATAGCATTGCCTTCTTTCTGATTCAGGATATCCATATTATGGAGCCTTGCGCCGCGCTTGTCAAGGTGGAAAAGCCGCGCCATCATGTTCGCTTCAGAGACCTCCGGTATTCGCCCGGCGTAGAGCCGTGTATTTTACGGAACGTGCGGGTTAGGGAATGGCAGAGGAAACCCCATGAAAACCGCCGTCGTTTATTATTCCAATGCCAAGCAGATGATCGCTTTTGCCGATGCTCAACTGCCAGATGGCGAAGGGCTGCGTCATGATTCAAGATTCGTTTGGCGCATCAATGATAGCGGATGCCAACACGGGCAGAACGTGAGGATTACAGCCTTATTCCTCCGGGCTGATCCCCACCCGTCGGGCTTCTCTCCGAGGTCTGAGGGCATCCATGATGCAGCACAGCAGACCCGCCAGCAGGAGCCCCGCTCCCGTGATCCAGTAGACCGCGCTCAGGCGGCTCGTCGTCCCGTAGATCTCCAAAATCCCTTGAAAGAGGCTCCCGACCGTCCATGCGGCGATCCCGGAATGATAGAGGCTGCGTCCAAAGATGCCGATGTGCCTCCAAAGAGAGGTTTTCATCAGAATCGTACAGGGAAGTAACCCGCCGAGAAGCGGGAACAGAAAAGCAAGAAGCATAAACCGGGAGTAGACCTGATGGCTGAAGCACTCGTATACCGCCGCAAACAGAAGGGTTCCGATCACCGCCGCAGCGTAGCGGTTTCTCTCGCAAATCATACCAGACATACACATTCCTCCGTCAGATGTACAGAATATCCGTTACAGCCCGCTCGTCGATGCTGCGGCCGCTGGTAGGATTGTTTACGACTTCGCTCTGATAGACCATGGTGGACGAGCCGCCGCCGTCCAGGTTGTAGGCCGTCTGAACACCGAGGCTCTGCATAAACTCCGCCAACTCGTACAGGGTCAGCCCTTCGCTCTCCTCGGTGCGTCCGTCGGAGACCACGAATACATAGTGGTTCTCGCCGAGGATGCCGACTGCGGTTCGGGGATTGCTGGCCTTGGCGCGATCCACCTCATCGGAAGTATCCACGATGACGCTGCCGTCTTCCACCAGCCCCGGTCCAAAGGAAAAGACCTGCACCGCGCCATTGTCGATCAGCTCCTGCGCTGTGATTTCGGATTCGTTGACGACGGAAAAGCTGCCGTCCGCCCAGATCACCAGATCCTCCTGATCCCCGGCGGCGGTATCCCGATAGAGCACGCCGTTTCGGATCACATAGCCCTTCTCGCGGGAACCGTAGTTGTCACCGTTAATGGCCAGCGTCGCTCCCACTATGGCCGCCGTGTCCGAGGTGTCCGCTGTGACGTTGCGACCGTAGCTGTTCTGGGAAAAGGCTGTCTTGAGCTGAGAGGAGGACGTGAGCTCCACATCTGCGACATAAACCGTCGTGTTGCTGACGCGGTATTCCGTGAGCTCTATCTGCGCGCTCTCGCTGCCGGTATCCCCGTTCTCCGAAGAAGCGGCATTCGCTGTGTTTTCCGCTACGCTTTGGCGCTGTGCCGAACTGTTCTTTTTCCTATAGTCGTGACCGCCCGCGTTTCTCACTGTCAGCGCATGGCTCCCGCTCTCTGTGCTTGCTGTATCCGCGGACTGCGTCTGGACATTCGGCTCTACGGTTTCATAGACGCGGGGAATGACAAAAGTGTCCAGCAGCGCATAGGCGGTAAACGCCATCAGACAAAGGGTGAATACAATGGAATACATCTTCTGAACTTTTTTCATGGTTTCCCTCCCGGATCCTCTGCGAAGCCGCCCCGCTGAGAGCCTTCCCGCTCTCCGCTGGGGCTGTTCCTGTTGTTTTCTGCGGAAAATGGGTCGGAGCCCACCCGCTGTTCTTCTACGCTTTCAGGCGGCTGTCCATCACGCGGCCCCTGCATTTGCGCACCGGCGTCCTGCCAGGCTGTCTCAGAAGGCGCCGGTGTGTACGCGCTCCCCGTGTCGAGCCCTCCAGCTTGCTCTGGGAATGCCGAAGGCTCTTCGCTGAAGTCTGCGCCCTCTGTCGGCTCCGGCTGGGGTTCCCTCCGCTCCATGAACAGAGCGAGCTCCTGCCGCAGGCGCTCGGAATGTCCTTCGCTGGGCAGCTCCATCTGGATCTGCACTTGCGGTCTCCCCTCTTCGCGGGGCTTACGCTGTTCTATCTGCTCGATAGTAGTTCCTATAGCTGTGTCTATCCGATGGTGGCGGAGCTGTCGGGTATCCATTTCGGTGAGCAGGGACTCGCCCTCCTCGCTCACTGCCTGCACCTCCAGCACATAGTCAAAGCAGTTGATGGTGTACGCAACGGAGGTGTCGCCATCCAGTGTAACCGTACCGTATGGCATGGCGTAAGCGGTGCCCGTACCGATCATGGCGACAAGGACAGCCGCCGCCACGCCGGTGCTGAGGCGTCTGAGCATCGTCGGTGCACGGACAGGCTTGACTTCATGCAGCTCGATTGTCTGGCCGATTTCATAATTCGCGTTTGGGATTCGCACGACACGGCCGGATTCGTCCAGCGCCGCCGCCTGCTTTCTGCGGAGTTCCACGATCACGGCGTTCATCCCTGCGCCTCCTTTACAAACCTCAAATATTCCGCAAGCTGCGGGTAGTCGCCGTCCAGGATCAGGACAGCCATGATGATATACTTCCGATAGCGATCCAGCGTTTTCCGGCTCACCCCGGAGGCCGCGGCCAGTGCCTTGATTGGCAGCTTGCGGGTCTTCCCTAAGTCGGCGAAGAGGGCGGAGTCCGTCAGCACGGTGCGAATCGCCACGGCACATTCCTTCCGCGTCTTATCCTGTTGCGGGGAGCACTCTGTCAGGTCAAAGAAGCGGAATCCATAGGTGGAGAGCAGTTCGTTCGCCGCAAGGATCTCCTCTCGCAGGCTATGGTCGCTTGCCTCCCGGCTGCTTTTGACAACAGCCAGATACACCCCTTCGGTATCCTCCTCCGGCTCGCCGCCGCCCTCCAGCACATGGGGCGCGACGGTCACTTCCCGGAGGCTGTTCTTCTGCGAACGGTAGTAGTCGATCAGATCCCGCTTGATGAGCATCTGGGCAAAGGGAAGAAAATCGCCCTTCTCAGCCGTATATCCATCAACCGCTTTAGAGAAGGCGCACAGTGCTATCGACCACTCATCGTCGCTCTTATTCACATACCTGTGGCAGGCCGATGAAGCCGTGCGCAGGATCGTTTGTTCATGGCCGCGGATCAGCTCTTCCCGCTTCCGTTCATCGAATGCGGCAGCCATTGCCAATCGGTTCATGGCTTCGGTCATTTCGGGTCACCACCTTACTGTGTGCGGCCCGCTCTCTTTCACTTAGGAATACGAAAAAGGGGAAAGAAAAAGTGGGGTCGCAGTTATCTACGATCCCACTT
>JAZQCO010000034.1:0-2889 GCA_045546335.1 Candidatus Limivicinus sp.
GGTACATACCAGCGGGTGGAGTCTGAGCGCCTTGCCCTCTACCAGGATGGGCTCGAACGCCTGAATGCCCAGACGGTGCAGCGTAGCCGCGCGGTTCAGCAGAACCGGATGCTCGCGGATGACCTCTTCGAGGACGTCCCACACCTCGGGCTTGACGCGCTCGACATAACGCTTGGCCGACTTGATGTTGTGCACCAGGTCCTTCTCGACCAGCTTCTGCATGACGAAGGGCTTGAACAGCTCCAGCGCCATCTCCTTGGGCAGGCCGCACTGGTACAGCTTGAGGGACGGGCCGACCACGATGACGGAGCGGCCGGAATAGTCCACGCGCTTGCCCAGCAGGTTCTGGCGGAAGCGGCCCTGCTTGCCGCGCAGCAGGTCGGACAGGCTCTTTAAGGGGCGGTTGCCCGGGCCGGTCACGGCGCGGCCGCGGCGGCCGTTGTCAAACAGGGCGTCGACCGCCTCCTGCAGCATACGCTTTTCGTTGCGCACGATGATATCGGGCGTGCCCAGCTCCTGCATGCGCTTTAAGCGGTTGTTGCGGTTGATGACGCGGCGGTACAGGTCGTTGAGGTCGGAGGTCGCGAAGCGGCCGCCGTCAAGCTGTACCATCGGGCGGATCTCGGGCGGGATCACGGGGAGGATGTCAATGACCATCCACTCGGGGCGGTTGCCGCTCTGGCGGAAGGCCTCGACCACCTCGAGGCGCTTGACGATCTTCGCCTTCTTCTGGCCGCTGGCATTGCGCAGCTCCTCGCGAAGCTGCGTCGCGAGCTCCGTGCAGTCGATCTGCTGCAGCAGCTCCTTGATGGCCTCGGCGCCCATACCGGCCTTGAAGTCATCCTCGTAGTACTCGCGGTAGTGGCGGTACTCGCTCTCGGTGAGGATCTGGCACTTCTTCAGCTCCGTGACCGTGCCGGGATCGGTGACGATGTAGTTGGCAAAGTACAGCACCTTCTCAAGCGTGCGCGGGGTCAGGTCGAGCATGAGACCCATGCGGCTCGGGATGCCCTTGAAGTACCAGATATGGCTCACGGGCGCGGCGAGCTCGATGTGACCCATGCGCTCACGGCGCACCTTGCTCTTGGTGACCTCGACGCCGCAGCGGTCGCAGATCTTGCCCTTGTAGCGGATCTTCTTATATTTGCCGCAGTGGCACTCCCAGTCCTTGGTGGGTCCGAAAATGCGCTCGCAGAACAGGCCGTCGCGCTCGGGCTTGAGCGTGCGGTAGTTGATGGTCTCCGGCTTCTTGACCTCGCCGTAGGACCAGCTCAGGATCATTTCCGGGGAGGCAATGCCGATCTGAATGGCGTCAAAGGGAGTATAGCTCATACTTATTCCTCCTCAGTGTCATACTCGTCCGCGCCTAAGTCCGCGCCGAGCTCGTCCTCGGGCACATCCTCGATGGAATAGCCCTCGGCCTCCAGCTCCGCGTCGTCGGCGGTGTAGAACTCATCCTTCATATCGGGGACGAAATCGTCCTCGTCGTCCTCCTTGAGCTCGATCTCGCTGCCGTCCTTGTCGAGCACACGCACGTCAAGGCAGAGCGACTGCAGCTCCTTGACCAGCACCTTGAAGGACTCGGGCACGCCGGGCTGCGGGATGTTGTTGCCCTTGACAATGGCCTCGTAGGTCTTGACACGCCCCGTCACGTCGTCGGACTTGACGGTCAGGATCTCCTGCAGCGTGTAAGCCGCGCCGTAGGCCTCGAGCGCCCAGACCTCCATTTCGCCGAAGCGCTGGCCGCCAAACTGCGCCTTGCCGCCCAGAGGCTGCTGAGTGACCAGGCTGTAGGGGCCGGTGGAACGGGCGTGGATCTTATCATCGACCAGGTGGTGGAGCTTGAGGAAGTAGACCCAGCCGACCGTGACATCGTTATCAAACTTCTCGCCCGTGCGGCCGTCGTACATGGTGCTCTTGCCGTCCTCGCGCAGACCCGCCTGGCGCAGCGTCTCGCGGATGGTGCTCTCGTTGGCGCCGTTGAAGACGGGCGTCGCGACCTTCCAGCCCAGCGCCTGGGCGGCGTAGCCGAGGTGGACCTCCAGGACCTGCCCGATGTTCATACGGGAAGGCACGCCCAGGGGGTTCAGAACAATGTCGAGCGGGGTGCCGTCGGGCAGATAGGGCATATCCTCGCGCGGCAGGATGCGGGAGACGACGCCCTTGTTGCCGTGGCGACCGGCCATCTTATCGCCAACGGAGATCTTGCGCTTCTGGGCAATGTAGACGCGCACGACCTGGTTGACGCCGGGGTTCATCTCGTCGCCGGCTTCGCGGGTAAAGACCTTCACGTCCACGATGATGCCGCTCTCGCCGTGGGGCACCTTGAGCGAGGTGTCGCGCACCTCTCTGGCCTTCTCGCCGAAGATCGCGCGCAGCAGTCTCTCCTCAGCGGTCAGATCGGTCTCGCCCTTCGGCGTGACCTTGCCGACCAGGATATCCCCCGCCGTGACCTCCGCGCCGACCATGATGATGCCGCGCTCCTCGAGATACTTCACCGCATCCTCGCCCACACCGGGGATATCACGGGTGATCTCCTCGGGTCCGAGCTTGGTGTCGCGCGCATCGCACTCGTACTCTTCGATATGGATGGAGGTAAACACATCCTCCATCACGAGACGCTCGTTGAGCAGAACGGCGTCTTCGTAGTTGTAGCCTTCCCAGTTCATATAGCCGACCAGGATATTCTTGCCCAGCGGGACCTCCCCCGGGCTGGTGGACGGGCCGCCGGCGAGGACGTCGCCCTCAGCCACGCGGTCGCCGACAGCGACGATCGGACGCTGGTTGATGCAGGTGCCCTGGTCCGAACGGGCGAACTTGATGAGCTTGTAATCCTTGCTGTCACCGGCGTCATAGCGAACGGTGACATAGTTTGCGTCAACGCGGGTG
>JAZQCO010000035.1:0-12777 GCA_045546335.1 Candidatus Limivicinus sp.
CCTTTCGGTGATATCGAGGATAATGACGAAGTAGATGCCGCCGTAGGCGCCGGTATGGGTGTAGTGGCCGTAGTCCTCCACCCAGCGCACCGCGCCGTCACGGCGGATGATGCGGTACTCGGTGTAGTCCATCTGCACCTCGTCGCCCTCGATCTGCTCCTCAATGGATTTGGTAACCGTCTCATAGTCGTCGGGATGCAGCATTCCCCGGAAGGTGTTGCCCGTCAGGGTACCAAACTCCTCCCCGTCCTTGCAGCCGAAGATCTGGTAGACCGCGTGATTGGCATACAGCAGCTCACCCGGCGCCGCCGCCTTATAAATAAAGAAGCCACCGGGCATGTGCTTGCCGATCTCTTCGATGACCTCGAGGTTTTGACTGTTTAGCTGAAATTTATTTCCGAACATGTACAGTTCTCCTCCGGGCAATAGTTCAATTTGTATAATACGCGAAAAAGCGGAGAAAAACAAGGGGAAAGAAAAAAGAATCCACATACTGGCATGGATTCAAGGATATCTCACGGTGTTGCCGTGAGGTTGCGCGTATCCCGGGAGGGGCAAGCCCCTCCCCTACGATCGTGCCGTAAGATTGTGCAAATCCGCGGGAGGGGCAACCCCCTCCCCTACGGTGACCCCGTAAGGTTTCCGCCCCTTATTTTAATCCGTCCGCGCAGCGGACACCTCAATTATTCATTATTCATTATTCATTATTCATTTCCGCATATATACAAATCCGCCTCCCCCTTTCGGGAGAGGCGGCATAGTTGCGTCAGGGGCCGATCAAAAGACCCTCGCGCAGGAGTTGGTTGAGGAACGCGGTGAGGGCTTCACCGATCTCCTTGTCGCTGCTCTCAGGATAGCGCTCCTTGAGGCAGCGGTGTACCGCCTCGGGCGTGGTGTCCTCCTTGAGCAGCTCCAGGATCTCCGCGCCGACGCCGTTGAGCTTCACGATGCCGCGGAAGCTGTCGTCCCCGACGGGGACGGCGACGAACTCGCCGCCCATATCCATAGTAACAAATTCATATCTGAGCTTCACTTGCTTGTCCTCCCCATTCTTTCGATTTGCTTTTCGTTGGCAATGACGGTGTCGAGCAGCAGCGCGAGCGCGAGGCACACCGGATAGACGGCGATACCGCCGAGCGCCTGCACATACATCGCAAGGCCGGGCGCGAGCGAGGCGAGCGGTACGATCATCAGGAACGCGACGGGCTGGCTGAGCAGATACACGCCTCTGGCGGCGGGTCTGCCCGCGATGCAGAAGAAGCCCGGCGCGTCGATATCAAGGAACAGCAGCACCCAGGCGCACAGCCCGAAGGCGGCGAGGCCGAGGCCGACGGCGTGGCTGGTGGTGATGAGCAGGTTATAGCGCGCGAGCAGCTCAAACTCCCCGAAGGCGAGGGCGAGACCGGCGGGCACCATGAGCAGGTAGACCCACGCCTTGACGGCGCGCAGCCGCTCCCTGTTCCTGCGCAGCAGCGCGCCGAGGAGCAGATACGGCAGGGCGCGGGTAAAGACGTTGGGCGGCAGATAGGGCGCGCCGAGGAAGTGAAAGCGCACGAGCACCGCGAGCTCCCCGCTTGCGAGCATGAGCGCGGTACACAGCGCGAGCAGCACCCAGCGCAGGCGGCGCAGGTGCAGCACGTCGAGCAGCCAGAGGAAGAGATAGGCGTACAGCAGGCTCTGGATGAACCAGATGCTCTCCCCCATGGCGAACGGCCAGGCGCTGAGCACAAAGAAGTTGAAGAGCTGCCGCCTGGTCGTGAGCGCCTTGAAGAGCGCGAGCGGGGGAACCCCGCGCAGGATATACATGAGGGCGTTGACGGCGAGGCAGACGGCAAACAGGATGGCGAAGGTTTTGCCGCTGCGGCGGATGCCTTTTTTCAGGCGGTGCCGCTCGTCGCTCTCGCCTGTGAGGGTGAAGAAGCCGCAGAGGATATAGAAGCACAGCGGCGCGAAGCCCGAGAGCGCGGCGATATTCCCGCCATAGCGGCTCGGAAAGCCGAAGCACAAGAAGCACACGAAGGGCATGAGCCAGAACTTGAGCGCGTCGGCGGCGGGGAGATAGGGCAGGCGCGGCCTGTCGTTAACGGGGGTTTGTTCGGTGATTTGTTCGGTGGTTTGTTCGGTGATCTGTTCGGTGATCTGTTCGGTGATTTGTTCGCTTTCCATGGTGATTTCTCCTTTACAGCCCCCAGAGATCGGGGCTATGCGGCGCGGCGCCCTCCGAGAGGTCGGGGATCGTGGCCTCGACGCGGATGGGCTTGCGCTCGGGTGTTTGCAGCTCGTCGCGGCGGATATCCTCGAGCGCGGTCTGCTCGATCTTGCCGTCGCGGATGCGGTAGACGCGGTCGCACAGCTTGAGCACGCTCGGGCGGTGGGTGGAGACGATGATGACCTTATTGGGGTCTGAGCGGATGATATTGGACAGCACGCGCTCCTCGGTGTCGATATCGAGGGCGCTGGTGGCCTCGTCGAGCAGCAGGATCGGAGAGCGGCGCACGAGCGCGCGGGCGATGGCGAGGCGCTGCGCCTGTCCCTCGGAGATGCCGCGGCCGTGCTCGCCGAGCTTCGCCTCGATCCCGGTCTTCTCGACGAACTCCCAGGCGCAGGCGGTTTTGAGCGCGGCGACGATCTCCTCGTCCGTCACGTCCTCGCGCACCATGCGCATATTCTCCGCGACCGTGCCGGAGAGCACGGTGTTGCCCTGCGGGACGTAGGAGAAGAACAGGCGCAGATCGGCGTTCACGGGTTTTTCCGCGCCCTCGCGCGTGCGCAGCACGACCGCGCCCCTGTCCGGCTCGAGCATCCCGAGCAGCAGGCGCATGAAGGTGGTCTTGCCGCCGCCGGAGGGGGCGAGGATCGCGACGATCTCGCCGGGCGCGGCGGAGAAGGAGGCGTCCTCGTACACATTCGCGTCCTGCTCGTCCCCGCCGCCGTGGTAGGAGAAGGAGAGCTCCTTGAAGGACACGGCCAGCCCCTCGTCAGCGTAGGACTTCATCTGCTCGTAGCTCTCCGGATCGTGCCGCTCGCGCGGGAGATCCATGAGTTCGCGGATGCGGTGGGCGGAGATGGCGCTGTTGAGCATGCCGGGGATCGTGCCGACGAGGCTGTTGAAGCGGCTCGAGAGGCTGCCGCGCTGCTGGAGGAAGAAGGTCATGTCGCCGTAGAGGATCTGCCCCGTCCAGAGGCGGAAGAGGCAGTAGCCGAAGGCGGCCATCGACACCGCCGTGCCCACGGCGGTGAGCAGGATGTTCGTGCGGATGTGGAAGAGGTTGTAGTCGAGGCTGTATTCCTTGTACTTCTTTTGCCACTGTCTGAGCTTCTGCCCGTAGTAGCCGAAGACGCCGAAGGACTTGATCATGTCGAAGTTGAAGAAGGTCTCGACCTCAAAGCTCATCATGCCGGAGTTGAGCTCCAGGATGCGCTTGCGGTACTCCTTCTGCCTGCGCATGATGCGGCGGCTCATGGCGAGCAGGAAGGGCGCGGAGAGGATGGCGATCCACGCCATCACGGGGTCGAGGCGAAAGAGCACGACGAAGGTGATGATAAAGCTGTAGATGTTGATGACGAGGTTCGGGATCCAGCCGATGGCGTTGCCGGCGATCGTCCCCACGTCGTTGTTGAAGCGGTTGAGCAGGTCGCCGGAGGGGTATTGGGAAAGCTCCTTCCAGCGCGCGTCGAGGATATGCTCGAAGATATGGCTCTGGATATCGTTATTGACGTAGATGGATATCTTCGTATTGATGCGCGAGGACACCGAGCCGAGCAGCAGGTTAAAGACCGTGGAGCCGAGCATCAGGCCGATGAGCAGCCCGAGCTTTTCGCGCTCCTGCCCGACAACGATGTTGATGAGCAGGCGCGAGAGCCACGCCGACACGAGCGAGAGCGACGAGCCGACCAGCCCCAGCAGCGTATAGAAGACGATGATCCCCTTGTAGCGCGCGGAGAAGGAGAAGATCCACTTCCAGTCGTCGATAAACTCCCGGAACGTCCCGTCCGAGCGCTTGTCCAGCAGCGCCTGGAGCGCGTCGGACTGTATGTACTTGTTAAAGGAGGTGTAGTTCATAGGCTGTTAAAAAGCCTCCCTCGCCGCCAGGCGGGGGAGGGGTGTGTTGTATAGTGTAAGGCTGTCGCGGGGGATGGGTTATCATTACCCCTCGACGTGCTCATCATGGTATGTGTGCGCGTTAACTTTGAACTGGTAGTAACCCAATTCATCATCATAAAGGAAGGAAATGTGAACATATTCATCGACCCACTGTTTTGTGAACTCCTCATCGTACCAGACGTAGAAGCCTTCCGGGTTAACATTGTTAAAGCCGCCTGAAACCTTACTGAAAGTACCATCCTTAGTTGGGGCAGAGTACCACTGCCCTACTTCTCCGGAACCGGTGGCCTGCTTAACCTCGGAACCAAGCGCATAGAAGTTACCGCTCGTGGCGATTACATCAATACCCCCAAAGCGAATGATTTCCGCTTCGGGCTTCATCATTTTAGCCATATTGCGTGTCTCCTTTGCATTAAAATGGATGTACCTATAATAATAGCATACCCCCGCCCGAATGTCAACGAATATCGCGCATTTTGTCACTTTCCCCGCGTTTCGACCCCGTTGTGGTGTGGAAATTATTATAGTAAACGCAAAAAAATTTGCGTTTACTATAATCAGATCAAAACCGTTTTTCCCGCCCCTGACGGGGCAAGGCGAAAAACACGGCAATATATTTTCAAATTCGTTTACTATAATAAAGAAAGGGGTACGCCTTAGGGCTACTTGTTGTTGTTAGGTTCTTCCTTGCCAGTGCGGGGTTGATTATTTGTCAGCCAGCCTCCCCTACCGTAATCATACCAAGCGTAGGGAGTGTTTGCATGATCGGACACTCTCTCACTGCTCGGGATGCCTGTCCAAACACCCCCACTATAGCTGTCCCCTACACGTTTGACTCCGAATTGACTCTTCCCCGCGTTCCATGGCACTATGCCACCGTCATAAGCTTCCTGTCCGAGAGTAGCATACCATATATTAGCAGTTAATGCGACAGGACCGCCGCCTTCACCGCTGGTGGCGATTACGTCAATACCCCCCCCCGAACCGGGTGATCTCCGCTTCGGGCTTCAACATTTTAGCCATATTGTGTATCCCCTTTGCATTAAAATGGATGTACTTATTAAAAATAGCATACCCCCGCCCGAATGTCAACGCATATCGCGCATTTTGTCACCTTCCCCGCGTTGCGACCCCGTTGCCGTAGGGGCGGCTATCAGCCGCCCGCGGATTCGCACAGATTCACGGTTTGCCGTAGGGGAGGGGCTTGCCCCTCCCGGCAGAGAAATGTACGTTTCGCGTATTCGCATGGGCGAGGGCGGGGAACGGGCATTTCTGTGACGGGACGCCGAGGGCGGCGTCCCCTACGATCGTGCCGTAAGATTGTGCAAATCCGCGGGAGGGGCAAGCCCCTCCCCTACGGTGTTGCCGTGAGGTTGTGCAAATCTGCGGGACGCGGAGGCCGCGTCCCCTACGGGCGGAAATCTGACTTTCATGCAGCGGTTGACAAACCCGCTGCCACGGCTTATAATAACAGTGAAGAGCCGAACCACGCACACGGTTAGCTCCTCAAAGTACTACCTGTATTCTGTGGTAAAACCACAAAAACTGCCGTCACTTTACCGGAGTGGCGGCAGATTTTTTTGCGTTCTGTGCCTTTGCTTTTCTGGAAGTTCTCCGGACGATAATCGTCACAGTCCACTTCCGTATGTGAAAGGTAAGACGCATACGCATCACCCCCTTTCGGGAGAGATGGATCTAACCGCCTGCGTGTGAATGTTCAACTCTTCGCCGTCCCCTGTTGGGGATTATTATTCTATTATAACCCGACAGCCTTTGTCAACCGTTTTTTCCCATCCCGCACCCCGTTCCCGTGCGCGGGCGGCTAATAGCCGCCCCTACGGTGTTGCCGGGAGGTTGTGCGTATCCCGGGAGGGGCAAGCCCCTCCCCTACGGTGAACCCGTAAGGTTTCCGCCCCTTTTTTTAATCCGTCCGCGCAGCGGACACCTCAATTTTTCACTTTTCATTTTTCGCTTTTCATTTTTCAATCGTCCCCGAAGGGGACACCTCAATTTTTCACTTTTAGTTTTTCGTTTTTCATTTTTTCTCCCGCCCCTTGCAATGCAGGGCGGGATTTGGTAGAATAGCTTATTATAAATATAAAGAAAAACGAGAGAGCTGACATGAAATCAAAGGAGTGGAAAATTCCCTACGCGCCGCCGCAGCCTGACGCGGCGCTGCGCGCGGCGGGGTACGGCCCGCTGCTGAGCGCGGTGCTGGCGCTGCGCGGCGTCACCAGCCCCGCCGAGGCCGCCGCGCTGCTCGAGGGCGGCCCCGAGCAGCTTCACGACCCGCTTTTGATGCTCGGGATGGACGTGGCGCGCGACCGCGTGCGTCAGGCGATCGCGCTCGGGGAGACCGTGGCGGTCTACGGCGACTACGACGTGGACGGCATCACCGCGACCTGCCTCGTGACCGACTACCTGCAGCGGCGCGGTCTGCGCGTGCTGCCCTACATCCCCGACCGCAGCGAGGAGGGCTACGGCCTCAACTGCGCGGCGCTCGAATCGCTGCACAGCCAGGGCGTGACGCTGCTCATCACCGTGGACTGCGGCATCACCGCGCTGCGCGAGAGCGAGTGCGGGCGGGAGCTCGGGATGGATGTGATCATCACCGACCACCACGAGTGCAAGGACGGGGAGCTGCCCGACGCCATCGCGGTCATCGACTGCAAGCAGCCCGACGACCGATACCCCAACCCCAGCCTCGCGGGTGTGGGCGTCGCCTTCAAGCTGGTGTGCGCGGTGGAGGGCGAGAGCGCGCAGATGCTCGCGCGCTACGCCGATCTTGTCGCGGTCGGCACCGTGGCGGACGTGATGCCGCTTGTCGGCGAGAACCGCTATCTCGTCCGCGCGGGGCTGGAAAAGCTCGAGCGCGACCCCCTGCCCGGCTTCGCCGCCATGCTGCGCGAGGCCGGGGTGGACGGGCAGCGCCTCACCGCCTCGACCGTGGGCTTCTCCCTCGCCCCGCGCCTCAACGCCGCCGGGCGGCTCGGTCAGGCCACCCGCGCAAGCGAGCTGCTGATGTGTACCGATCCCGCGCGCGCCGCCGCCCTCGCCGCCGAGCTCTGCGAGCTCAACCGCAAGCGCCAGAGCATCGAGACGGAGATCTGGCAGGACGCGCAGACGATGCTCGCCGGGCACAGGCCGGACGGCCCCATCGTCCTCGCGAGCGACCGCTGGCACCAGGGCGTGATCGGCATTGCCGCCTCCCGCCTCGCCGAGCAGTTCTCGCTTCCGGCGGTCATGATCTGCATTAACGGCGAGCAGGGCAAGGGCTCCTGCCGCAGCTACGGGGGCTTCAACCTCTTCGAGGCGCTCTCCGCCTGTTCCGGGCACCTTCTCGGCTTCGGCGGTCACGCCCTCGCCGCGGGGCTGACCGTGCGGCGCGAGCAGGTGGACGCCTTCCGCGACGCGCTCGCCGCCTACTACCGGGACAACCTCCCCGCGCCGCAGCCCGAGGTGAGCTGCGATCTGCTGCTGCGCGAGGGCGAGGCGCTCTCGATCGAGAACGTGCGCGAGCTCGAACGGCTCGAGCCCTTCGGCAACGGCAACCCCAAGCCCGTCTTCTGCTTCACCGACGTGCTGCTCGAGAGCGCCGACGCGGTCGGCTCCGGGCGGCACCTGCGCGTGCGTCTGCGCGTCGGGCGCAGCCACCTCGAGGGCATCTTCTTCGGCCACACCGCCCAGGAGCTGGGCGTTCACGCCGGGGGGCGGGTGGACGCCGCCTTTACCCCGCAGATCAACGAATTTCGCGGCCACGTCTCGGTGCAGCTTCTTTTGAGCGGGCTGCGAGAGCACGACAGCGCCGCGCTGTGTGAAAAAATCCTCGACGGCGAGCCGGATGCGCTCTGGGCGGCCGCACCCTACTGCCCCGAGCGCGGCGACTTCGTCCGCCTCTGGCGCAGCGGCGGCGCCGCGCTCAGTCTGCCCGATAGCGCGGAGGCGATCCTGCGCGCCTGCCCGCCCTTCATGGCGCCCGAGCGCTACTGTCTGTGTCTGATGACGCTGCTCGAGTGCGGGCTGCTGCAAAGCGCCGACGGGCGCATCTACGGCGCGCGCAGCGCCGTTTTGGAGAAAAAGGCCGATCTCGAGGCGACGCAATTGCTGAAAACGCTGAGAAAATACCAATAAACTATAAAGTGAAAAACGAAAAGCGAAAAATTATGGTGTCGGCTTCGCCGACGAATTACAATCCGTGCCCGAAGGGCACACCGTAATTTTTACTTTTTCATTTTTAATTTTTCATTTCTACTGAAAAACGAAAAACTAAAAACGAAAAGCGAAAAACGAAAAATTATAGTGTCGGCTTCGCCGACGAATTACAATCCGTGCCCGAAGGGCACACCGTAATCTTTACTTTTTCATTTTTAATTTTTCATTTCTAAGGGAGGTGGATGGCGATGAATGAGGAGCTGAAAACGGTTCATGAACCGCTCGACCCCGATGCGATGTTCGCCGCGCTCGAGCAGAAGATCGCCGCGAACAGCCACGGCGTCGATCTCGCCCGCGTCCGCGCCGCCTACGAGACCGCGCGCGAGGCGCACAAGGAGCAAAAGCGCAAGGACGGCTCGCCCTATGTGACGCACTGCGTCGCGGCGGCGGATATCTCGGTCGATATGGGGCTGGACGAGGACTCGATCGTCGCGGCGCTGCTGCATGACGTGATCGAGGACACCTCGCTCACCCACGCGGATATCGCCCGGCAGTTCGGCACGGCGGTCGCCGATATCGTGGAGGGCGTGACCAAGCTCACGCGCGTGCAGTACACGAGCAAGGAAGACGAGCAGATGGAAAATCTGCGCAAGATGCTCATGGCGATGGCGAAGGATATCCGCGTCATCCTCATCAAGATCGCCGACCGTCTGCACAATATGCGCACGATGGACTACCAGACCCCGGAGAAGCAGCGCTCCAAGTCCCTTGAAACGATGGAGATTTACGCCCCCATCGCCCACCGCCTCGGCATCCAGAAGGCGAAGTGGGAGCTGGAGGATCTCTCCCTGCGCTACCTCGACCCCGCCGGGTACAAGGAGATCGCCGACACGCTCAAGGATCGTATGCCGGAGCTGGAGGCCTTCATGAAAAAGATGGAGGAGCAGATCCAGAGCCGTCTGCGCGCCGAGGGTGTCGAGGCCACGGTCTACTACCGCATCAAGCATATCTACAGCATCTACCGCAAGATGTACGCGCAAAAGCTCAACATCTCCGGTATCTTCGACCTCTGCGCCTTTCGCGTGATCGTGGACACGATCCCGGACTGCTATAACGTCCTCGGACTGATCCACTACATGTTCAAGCCCGTCCCCGGGCGCTTCAAGGACTACATCTCCACGCCCAAGCCCAATATGTACCAGAGCGTACACACCACCGTCATCGGCACTGAGGGCATCCCCTTCGAGGTGCAGATCCGCACCTGGGAGATGCACCATACGGCCGAGTACGGCATCGCCGCGCACTGGAAGTACAAGATGGGCGACGGCGGCGCCGCGCTGCGCGGCGGTGACGAGGAGAAGTTCGCGTGGGTGCGTATGCTGCTGGAGAACCAGCAGGAGTCCGACGCGCAGGACTTCTTCCACGACCTCAAAATCGACATGTTCGCCGATGAGGTCTTTGTCTTCTCCCCGAAGGGCGATGTCATCAACCTCCCCGCCGGGGCGACCCCCATCGACTTTGCGTACATGATCCACTCCGACGTCGGCAACCACATGGTCGGGGCGAAGGTCAACGGGCGCATCGTGCCCTTCGACACGGCGCTGCAAAACGGCGATATCGTGGAGATCCGCACCTCCAAATCCGCCCCCGGCCCGAGCCGCGACTGGCTCAACATCGTCAAAAGCGGCTCGGCGCGCACAAAGATCAAGCAGTGGTACAAGAAGGAGCGGCGGGAGGAGAACATCTTCCGCGGGCGCGAGATGCTCGAGGACGAGCTCAAGCACCTCGGCTTCCCGCTCGAGGAGCTGCTCGACGAGGAGCTGATCGCCCCGGTGCTCAAGCGCCTGTGCTACGCGACGCTGGACGATCTGTGCGCCGCGATCGGCTACAACGGCATCGCCGTGACCCGCGCCGCCAACCGCCTCAAGGACGAGTACCGCGCCCGCCAGGAGCGCGCCGAGAAGAAGACCGTGCTCGACAAGGTCAACGCCGCGGCGGATCGGCGCGAGCAGGCCGCGAAGAAGGAGCCGAAGCCCGTCCAGGGCGTGCTCGTGGAGGGGCTGGACAACTGCCTGATCAAGTTCTCGCGCTGCTGCACCCCGGTGCCGGGCGATGAGATCATCGGCTTCATCACGCGCGGACAGGGCGTGTCCATCCACCGCAAGGACTGCCCCAACTACGTCCAGCGCCGCCGCGACCCGGAGAGCGAGGGACGCTGGATCCGCGTGAGCTGGGCGCGGGAGATCACCGAGAGCTACGTCACCGGCGTCACCATCGCCTCGAAGGATCGAAACGGCCTCGTCATGGATATCGCGACCGTGCTCAACTCCCTCAACGCCAAGGTGCGCACGCTGACCTCCCGGTCGCTGCCCGGCGGCCTTGCGCTCACCAGCATCTCCCTTGAGGTCAAGAGCGCGGGCGAGCTGCGCTATATCATGAACCGGCTGCTCGCCATCCCCGGCGTGAGCGAGGTGCAGCGCGCCGGCGATAAAAAAGAGCAGAACTGAGAAAAGGAGATTTCTATGCGCGCTGTCGTCACCCGTGTGAAGAACGCCTCCGTCCTGATCGAGGGGCGCGAGCCCGCCGCCATCGGCCAGGGCTTTCTTGTGCTGCTCGGCGTCCATGAGACGGATACCGAGGCCGAGGCACGCAAGATCGCCGATAAGATCATAGGGCTGCGCGTCTTTGAGGACGAAAACGGCAAGATGAACGTCAACCCCCGCGACGCCGGGGCGGAGCTGCTGATCATCAGCCAGTTCACGCTCTTTGCCGACTGCCGCTCCCGCCGCCCCGGCTTCTCCCACGCCGCGCGGCCGGAGCAGGCTATCCCGCTGTATGAACTGGTCATCGCGCTCTGCCGCGAGCAGGGCTTCACCGTGCAAACCGGCGTCTTCGGCGCGGATATGCAGGTGCTGAGCCAGAATGACGGCCCCGTGACGCTGATCCTCGACACCAGGAAGCTGTAAAGATAATTAATAACTAATAATTAATAATTATTGTGTCGCTTCGCGACGGATTCCATTCACCGCAATTGTTCACTTTTACTTTTTCTTTTTTCAGGAGCTGTTATTATGCTGATAAAAACTCTGCCCGTCGGGCAGCTTGAGACGAACTGCTACATCGTCACCGACGAGGAGACGCTCGAGTGCGCCGTGATCGACCCGGGCGATGAATCGAACACCATCCTCGACTACCTCGAGGACAACCGCCTGCGCTGTCGGGCGATCCTGCTCACGCACGGGCACTATGACCACGTCGGCGCGGTCGAGGCCGTGCGCGAGGAGACGGGCGCGACCGTGTATATGCACCGCGCCGACGAGCAGAAGACGCGGCGCGACTACCACTTCCCCTTCACGCTGCCCGAGGACGGGGAGTATCTCGCCGACGGCGACAGCGTGGAGGTGGGAAAGCTGCGCTTCGACGTGATCGGCACCCCCGGCCACACCCCCGGCGGGCTGTCGTTTCGCTGCGGCGAGGCGCTCTTCACGGGCGACACGCTCTTCAAGGGGAGCTGCGGGCGCGTCGATCTCCCGGGCGGGGACATGGATGAGGAGCTTCGCAGCCTCAAAAAGCTCTGTTCCCTCCCCGGCGACTTTGAGGTCTACCCCGGCCACATGGACCCCACGACCCTCGAGCGCGAGCGGATGCTCAACTACTACTGCCGCGCAGCGTACAATAACTAATAATTAATAATTAATAATTAATAATTGCGGTGTCGCCTTCGGCGACGTATTTCAATCCGTCCGCGCAGCGGACACAATAATTATTCATTATTCATTATTCATTATTCATTAGTTGCAAGCCCCTCCCCTACGGGCTTGGCGCGCTTCGTGCCTCTTACTCGATCACGAACTCGGTCGTGCCGTCGAAGAGGTAGACGTTCTCGTAGGGGATGGAGAAGGTGATCTGGCTGTCCACCTCGGGGGTGTCGTGCGGATCGACCTTGAGGATGGAGGACACGTCCTCCATCTTGATGTAGACGTTGGTGTTGTCGCCGAGCATCTCGGTCAGCTCGACCCCGGCATTCAGAACGTAAGCGTCCTTCTGCTCGCCGAGGCGGATCGACTCGGGACGGAAGCCGAAGACGAGCTCCTTGCCCTCGTACTGGGCGAGCTTCTGGCCGAGCTTCCTGCTCAGATCGAGCCACTGGCTGCCGACGAGGAACTTGCCGCCCTTGACCTTGCCGCGCACGAAGTTCATCGGCGGCTCGCCGATGAACCCCGCGACGAAGACGTTGACGGGGTTGAAGTACAGCTCGCGCGGCGTGCCGACCTGCTGGACATAGCCGTCCTTCATGACGACGATGCGGTCGGCCATGGTCATGGCCTCGGTCTGGAAGTCGGAGGCCAAGCGGTCTTAGGAAGACAACACTTAGCTACAACTCCTTGGCTCACAGAACGACATGGCTACGATCCGACTTGACGGGGTTGAAGTACAGCTCGCGCGGCGTGCCGACCTGCTGGACATAGCCGTCCTTCATGACGACGATGCGGTCGGCCATGGTCATGGCCTCGGTCTGG
>JAZQCO010000036.1:0-9508 GCA_045546335.1 Candidatus Limivicinus sp.
TAGTCCATGATGCGCTGGTCGAAATCGTCGCCGCCCAGGCGGGTGTCGCCTGCGGTAGCCAGAACTTCCACGATGCCGTCGCCGATTTCCAGAATGGAAACGTCGAAGGTGCCGCCGCCCAGGTCATAGACCATGATCTTCTGCTCGGTTTCCTTGTCCAGGCCGTAGGCCAGAGCAGCTGCGGTAGGCTCGTTGATGATACGCTTGACTTCCAGGCCGGCGATCTTGCCTGCGTCCTTGGTAGCCTGACGCTGTGCATCGCTGAAGTAAGCGGGAACGGTGATGACAGCCTCGGTGACGGGCTGGCCCAGATAGCTTTCCGCATCAGCCTTCAGCTTCTGCAGCACCATAGCGCTGATCTCCTGGGGGGTGTAGCCCTTGCCGTCGATTTCTACCTTGTAGTTTTCGCCCATGTGGCGCTTGATGGAAGCGATGGTGCGGTCTGCGTTGGTAACAGCCTGGCGCTTGGCGACCTGGCCGACCATGCGCTCGCCGGTCTTGGAGAAGGCGACGACGGACGGCGTGGTGCGCGCGCCCTCGGCGTTGGCGATGACGACGGCCTCGCCGCCCTCCATGACGGCGACGCAGCTATTGGTTGTACCCAGATCGATACCGATAATCTTGCTCATTGTTATATCCTCCTAATATTTTTATACTAATTAATAATGAAGAATGAATAATGAATAATTGCGGTGTCCCCTACGGGGACGATATTGAATTTTTAATCCGCCGCGAAGCGGCACCATAATTATTCATTATTCATTATTACTTATTCATTGATTTTCCTCAGTTCGCAACCTTTACCATCGCGAACCGTATCACCTTGTCGCCGAGCTTGAAGCCCTGCTGGAAGACCTCGACGATCTCGTTCTCACCCTTTTCCTCGTCGTCAACGTGCATGACGGCGTTGTGCAGCGCGGGGTCGAAGGTCTGCCCGAGGCTCTCGATCACCGTGACGCCGAGCTTTTCGAGCGTCGTGTTGAGCTGCGCCATGATGAGCTCCACGCCCTTGCGGTACGCCTCGTCCTCGGTGCCCTGCTTCAGCGCGCGCTCGAGGTTATCGTAGACGGGCAGGAACTTCTGCACCGTGTCCGCCTTGACCTCGCCATAGAGCGCGTCGCGCTCCTTCTGGCTGCGGCGGCGGTAGTTGTCGTACTCGGCGGCGAGGCGCAGGTACTTGTCATTGAGCGCCGCCTTCTCGCTCTCGAGCGCCGCGAGACGTTCCTCGTCCTTCTTTTTTCCGAACTTTTTCTCTTTCTTTTCTTCCTTTTTCGGCTCCTCGGCGGTGGTTTCCTCCGCCTTGACTTCTTCCTTGCTCTCCTCGGTTTCCTCGAGGGGCGTGTCCTGCTTCTTATCTTCGTTCATTGGAGTCTTCTCCCTTGATGATTAACTTATTGTGCATACCCTCCGGCGGCGCCTCACCCCCGCCCAAGCGGCGGGAGAGCGACGCGGCGAGGAAGCTCAGCTTCGCCGCGACGGCGGAGTAGTCCATGCGCGTCGGGCCGACCACACCGATCAGCCCCCTCGTGTTGTCCCCGGCGTCGTAGCTTGCAATCACGACGCTCGAGTCCTTGAGCTCCTCGGCGACGTTCTCCGGCCCGATCAGCACCCGCACCTCGTCGCTGCCCGCCAGCCCCTCGCTCGGGGGCAGGATGCGCCCGCCGCCGGAGAGGTAGCTCATCAGGCGGTGCGCCTTGTCGGGGTCGCGAAATTCCGGCTGGCTGAGCAGGCGGTTCTCGCCGGTGACAAAGGCGGTGGGGGTGTTCGCCTCGTGCAGTGTCTCGAGCAGGAAGGCCGCGATCACCGCCGTGAGCCCCAGCGTATCGTCCGCCGCGCGCTCGGTGGCGTGCAGCAGCGTCGGCGTGACCGCCTCCTCCGTGATGCCGGTGAAGCTCGCGTTGAACAGGCTCGAGAGCCGCTGCACCAGCTCCTGATCCACGGAGACGGGGAGCTTGACGAGCTTGCTCTTGGCGATAGCGCTCGAGAGCGTCAGGACGATGATGAAGGTGTTGGCGTCCACATAGATCAGATCGAAGCGCCGCACCGTGACCGCGCTCTGTGCCGTAATGGCGAGCGCCGGATAATCGGTGAGCTGCGAGGCGAGCCGCCCCACGTCGCTGATCTTGTCGTCGAGCTCCTTGAGTTTCTTGTTGAGCCGCTCGTTGATCGCCTCGGTCTCCTCCAGGGAGAGCTTCTGCTTCTCCATGAGCTCGTTGACGTACATCCGGTAGCCCATCGGTGTCGGGACGCGCCCGGCGGAGGTGTGCGGCTGCTCGAGATAGCCGAGGTTCACCAGCTCCGCCAGCTCGTTGCGGATCGTGGCGGAGGAGCAGTTGAGGCAGCCGCTCTGGGCGATGGCCTTGCTCCCGACCGGCTCAGCCGTGCGGATGTATTCGTCCACCACAGCGGCCAGTATTCTCTTTTTACGCTCACTGATCGCCATAGCTTCCTCACTGAGTCCCGCCGTCAAGCGCCTGCGCCGTTTCGCCCGGTGCCTTGGCACTCTCTTCTTTCGAGTGCTAATATAGCACCGCCCCGCGCCTTTGTCAATAGCTTTCGCCGCGGGGCGGGGAAAATTCACAGATCATTCACGAAGCGGTTTTCCCCGCCGCGTCGCCCAATATTTTCCACATTTTCAACAAATTCACACTTTGTTCACATTATTATATTTAATCTTTGTTTACAAAGCACAAAAAACCTTGTAAAATATAGAGTAATAGGGGGGATCACAGCATGATAGAGAAAAACTTTACAGACATTTTCAGTAAGTTTGAGCTGCAATTCTTCCGCAGAATTTTTGACCAGGTGCGGGAGCGAGACGGCTCGCTGAGCGCGATGGAGGCGTTTTCCCTGGAGGTCATCCGGATGCTGGACACCCCCACCGTGGGGCAGTTCGCGGATTTCCTGAAGATCTCACAGTCCAACGCCACCTACAAGGTCAACAGTCTCATCAAGAAAGGCTACCTCGAGCGGCAGAATTCCTCCACCGACCGGCGCGAGTACCATCTGGTGCTCTCCGAGAAGTACTACCGCTACGAGGCGCTGCTCACCTCCTACGAGCATACCGTGATCGGGCGGATCGAGCAGCGTTTCCCGCCGGAGGATCTGGCCAAATTTGATGAGATACTCGGTGTCATCTCCGATGAGCTGATGCCCGAGTGCGATTGAGAGGTACGAAGTTCAACCGTTCGGGAAACGACCCGCGCTGCATAGGCGTCGGCGTCGTTTTTTTTGCGCGCGGCGCGCAAAACGACCCGACGGCCTGCGCCGCCGGGTCGTTCTCTCACGCCGCCATATCCTCGACCGCCGCGTCGTCGAGCATATCCTGTATGCTGATCGCATAGCCCCGCGTCGGATCGGATACAAACACATGCGTCACCGCGCCGACGAGCTTGCCATCCTGGAGGATCGGGCTGCCGCTCATGCCCTGGACGATGCCGCCGGTTCGCGCGCGCAGCTCGGGGTCGGTGATCGTGATGACCGCGTGGCGGCAGCCGTCCTCGCGGTAGAGCCGCCCGATCTGCGCCTGATACTCGCGCGTCTCGTGCCCGCTCACGGTCGAGAGGATCGTGGCGGGGCCGGGCTGAAGCTCGCCGGTCTCCACCAGCGGCCCGCCGAGCGAGGCGTTCGTGCGCCCGAAGATGCCGTGCTCGGTGTTCTGCTCCACCTGCCCGAGCACGCGCCCCGCGTCGGTGCAGCCGGAGAGCTCGCCGGGTGCGCCCGCCGCGCCGGGGATCACATCCACGATCTCCGCCTCGGTGATCGTGCCGCCGCTCAGCGGCAGGAGCTGCCCGCTCTCCTCATCGCTTACGCTGTGCCCCAGCGCGCCGAAGCGCCCGGTGCTCGGGTCGATGAAGGTCACGGTGCCTATGCCGGAGATGCCGTCGCGCAGCCACATCCCGAGCATCCACTGCTGCTCCTGCGAGAGCGCGGGCGTGATGCTCACCTGCTTCTCCCGACCGTCGCGCAGCAGCGTGAGCTCGAGCGTCTCACCGGCGCGCGCGCCGACCGCGTCGATGAGCGCCGTGGCGTTCTCCACCGCCGCGCCGTCCACCTGCGTGACGAAGTCGCCCGCCCGGATGCCGGCCTCCGCCGCCGGGGAACGCTTGCCCTCGGCGGTGGGGACGGCGGAGACCCCGGCGACCATCACCCCGCGCGTGCGGAGCTGTATGCCCACGATCTGCCCGCCGACCGCGAGCTCCTGCGCCCAGGCCGCCGCCGGGAACGTCAGGCACAGCGAGAGCGCCAGCAGCGCCGATATTGCTGTTTTTTTCATATTCGTCTCCCTTCCCGCGCATACTTGGAAAGCGCTGATTTGATTGCAGCGCTTCCTTGATGCAAAATTCAGTATGTGCGAAAAGCGTCTTTTTTACAGGCGGCACATTTTTCAAGCCAAGAAATGTCATATTCGTGCAATTCGCTCTTGCAAAATGCGGGAAGATACTGTAAAATAATGTAGCTGATATTCTAGATTTGATTGGGAGGATCCCCTGATGATTACTGCAGGCGATTTCAGAAACGGCGTTACCTTTGAGATGGACGGTCAGGTTATGCAGGTCGTCGAGTTCCAGCACGTCAAGCCCGGCAAGGGCGCGGCCTTTGTCCGCACCAAGATGAAGAATGTCATCACCGGCGCTGTGACCGAGACTTCCTTCAACCCCACCGCCAAGTTTGAGAACGCCACTGTTGACCGCGTCACCATGGAGTATCTCTATGCCGACGGCAACCTCTATTATTTCATGAACCCCGAGACCTACGAGCAGGAGCCTGTGGACGGCAGCGTTCTGGGCGACAACTTCAAGTTCGTCAAGGAGAACATGGAGTGCACGATCTATTCCTATAAGGGCAAGGTCTTCAACGTCGAGCCGCCGTTCTTCGTGGAGCTCGAGGTCACGGAGACCGATCCGGGCTTCGCCGGCAACACCGCGACCAACGCCACCAAGCCCGCCACGCTCGAGACCGGTGCGGAGATCAAGGTGCCGCTGTTCATCGACCGCGGCGAGAAGATCCGCGTGGACACCCGCACGGGCGAGTATCTGTCCAGAGCGTAAGCTGACGGCGGAAGGAAAGCGAGCAGAGCGAGGATGCAGGGTCAAACCGGAGTTCCCGTTTTGCTCGCTTCTTTCGTCCGTGCCCATCGACAGTGTGACACACAATTCATGTCAGGGAGGTTTTCTGTATGACGATCGTGGAAAAAGCCGCCTATCTGAAGGGTCTGACCGCCGGGCTGGGGCTGGAAGCCGACTCCCGGGACGCGCGCCTCTGGGCTGCGCTCAACGAGCTGCTCAGCGACATGGCCCACAAGCTCGAGGCGCTGGAGGAGGACAACGACGCGCATGAGGAAGCGATCGACAGCATCTACGAGCAGTTGATCGAGGTGCAGGAGTTCGCCGCCACCGGCGAGAGCTGGGGCGATTGGATGGACGACGAAGAGGTCGAGGACGACGAGGACGCGCTCTACACCCCCTCTCTCCGGCTCTACGAGGGCGAGGAGGATGAGGACGGCGAGGAGGACACGCTTCAGCCCGGCGACGAGGAGCTGGCGTATGACGGTGTGCTCTATGACGTGACGTGCCCGAACTGCGGCGAGACCGTCACCATCGAGGAGGAGACGCTGGAGCAGGGGCAGATCAGTTGCCCGAGCTGCGGCGAGACGCTGGAATTTGACCTTGGCGACAACGAGTAAACGCTGACGAATACGCGCGGGGCGGGCTGAGGCTCGCCCCGTTTGTGCGAGAGGGCGGTCACGCAGCTCTCCTGAAGGGGGGAGCCTCCACCCTCACCTCCCCTTTCCGGGGGGGACAGTAAGGAAAAAGGATACGACATGAGCTACAAACCCCTGGCGGATGAGATCCGCCCGACGAGCCTGGACGACGTGGTCGGCCAGCGGCATATCCTCGGCCCCGGCGGGCTGCTGCGGCGCATCATCGAGAGCGGGCAGATCCCGAACATGATCTTCTACGGCCCCTCCGGCACGGGCAAAACGACGGTGGCGCGCATCATCGCCGAGCGCACGAACCGGACGCTGCGCAAGCTCAACGCCACCACCGCCGGGATCGCCGACATCAAGCGCATCATCGAGGAGCTCGACACCCTGCTCGCGCCGGGCGGTGTGCTGCTGTATCTCGATGAGATTCAATATTTTAATAAGAAGCAGCAGCAATCCCTGCTGGAATTTATCGAGGATGGGCGCATCACGCTCATTGCCTCCACCACCGAGAACCCCTATTTCACCGTCTTCAACGCGATTTTGAGCCGCTCGACGGTGTTCGAGTTCAAGAGCGTGGAGGCAAAGGACGTGGAAGGCGCCGTGGAGCGCGCGGTGCGCCTGATGAACGCGCGCCTGGCCGCGCCCCTCACGCTCGAGGAGGGGGTCGTTCCGCGCATCGCCTCCGCCTGCGGCGGGGACGTGCGCAAGGCGATCAACGCGGTGGAGCTGCTTTTCTCCGCCGCGCCCGTGAGCGGGATCGTCACGCTCGCCGACGCGCTCGCCGTCTCGCAGCGCAGCGCCATGCGCTACGACCGGGACGGGGACGAGCACTTCGACGCGCTCTCGGCGCTGATGAAGTCGCTGCGCGGCTCCGATCCCGACGCGGCCGTGCACTATCTCGCGCGGCTGCTCGAGGCCGGGGATCTGCTCGGCGCGTGCCGGAGGCTGCTGTGCTCGGCGAGTGAGGATATCGGGCTGGCCTGGCCGCAGGCGGTGCCGATCGTGAAGGCGTGTGTGGATTCCGCCTTACAGCTCGGTCTGCCAGAGGCGCGGCTGCCGCTGGCGGAGGCGGCGATCGTGCTCGCGACCGCGCCGAAATCGAACAGCGCCTGTGTCGCCATCGACCGGGCGATTGCCGATCTGCGCGCCGGGAAGAGCGGCGCGCCGCCGCGGGAGCTGCAAAACGTCCACGCCGACGGCACGGGCTTCGAGCGCGAGCAGGGCTATCTCTACCCGCACGACTACCCCGGCCACTGGGTCAGGCAGCAGTATCTGCCGGACGCCCTGCGGGACGCGCAGTACTACGAATACGGCGACAACAAGACCGAACAGGCCGCCAAGCGTTATTGGGAGGCAATCAAAGACTAATGGACATTCGCATCGGGGACATCCTCACACTGAAAAAGGCGCACCCCTGCGGCAGCCGGGATTGGGAGACGCTTCGCATCGGCGCGGACTTCAAGCTGCGCTGCTGCGGCTGCGGTCACGTCGTCATGGGGCCGCGCGTGAAATTTGAGAAGAGCCTCCGCCAGATCACCAGAGAGGAAGAAGGAGTGAAACGGACATGGAAACCGGACTGAGAGAGAGGACCCGCCTGGACAAAGCCCTGCGTATCGTCTTCTGGCTTGCGGTGGGGCTGCTGTCGGCGCTGCTGCTGCGCCGTTTTCTGTGCTCGGTGGACAGCTACCGCGGCATCATCGAGGCGCTGGACAGCAAGCGCACGACGGTGTTCGGACTGATCACCGCCTCCACCGCCGTGTCGGCGGCGATCACGCTGCTGCCCGGCGACGTGGGCACGCCCATTGCGCAGCAGATCACGGAGCTGAGCGAGTATTTCATCGTCGTGCTCGGCGCGCTGTATCTGGAGAAGTACCTGCTGACGATCCTGGGCTTTGTGAGCTCGGTGATCCTGGTTCCGGCGTCCAGCCTGCTCTCCATCGCCCATGAGCTGCGCCCCGGCAGCGGCTGGAAGAAGCGCCTCGCGCTGACGCTGCTGGTCGTCGGCATCGCGGGCGTACTGGTCGTCCCGGCGAGCGTGGCGGTCTCCAACGCCATCGACCGCACCTTCCACGAGTCCATCCAGCAGAGCATCGACGCGGTGACGGAGGTCTCCGAGCAGCTCGAGGACGAGGCGCAGGAGGAGCAGGGGCTGTGGGATACGATCACGGGCGCAGCGCAGAGCGTCGTGAGCGGCGTGGGGAATGCGATGGAGCAGGGCAAGGCCGCCGTGAACCACAGCATCGAGGCCGTGACGATCCTGCTGGTGACAGACTGCGTGATCCCCGTCGCCGTCGTGCTGTTCTTTGTCTGGATGGTTCGCCAGCTTGTCAAGGCGATCTACGGGCGCGGCAGCCAACAGGACGAATAATCCAACTCAAAACAGCAAGAGAGGTACTATGCAGGACATTCACGAAAAACGCGAGCGCGCCGTACTGGCGGGGCTCGCCGCGCAGAGCATGGACGAGCACGAGCGCTCCACGGAGGTCTCCATGGAGGAGCTGGCCGCCCTGGTGGAGACCGCCGGGGGCGAGGCCGTCGCCGTGCTGCTGCAAAACCGCCCGACGCCCGATCCGCGCAGCTTCCTCGGCGACGGGAAGGTCAAGGAGCTCAAGGTGCTCCTCGAGATCAACGACTGCGACCTCGCGGTTTTTGACAACGAGCTCTCCCCCTCGCAGCACCGCGTACTGAGCGAGGAGCTGGGTGTGCGGGTGCTCGACCGCTCGGGGCTGATCCTCGATATCTTCGCGCAGCGCGCGCAGACCCGCGAGGGGCAATTGCAGGTGGAGCTCGCGCAGTATCAGTACCTGCTGCCGCGCCTGACGGGTATGTGGACGCATCTGGTGCGTCAGACCGCCTCGGGCGGCTCCTCGCCGATCGGCACGCGCGGTCCGGGCGAGACGCAGCTTGAGACCGACCGCCGCCACATCCGCCGCAAGATCCAGAAGCTCGAGGCGGAGCTCGCGGAGGTGCGGCGCGTGCGCTCGACGCAGCGGCGGCGGCGTGAGAAGAACGCGATGCCCGTCGTGGCGCTCGTGGGCTACACGAACGCGGGCAAGTCCACGCTCTTAAACCGCCTGACCGGCTCGGACATTCCGGCGAACGACCGCCTTTTCGACACACTCGACACCACGACCCGCCGCCTTCGCATCGACGAGAGCACCGAGGTGCTGCTGAGCGACACCGTGGGCTTCATCCGCAAGCTCCCGACCCATCTGATCGAGGCGTTCAAGGCGACGCTCGAGGAGCTCAAATACGCCGACGTGCTGCTGCACGTCATCGACATAGCGAACCCCGAGTGGGAGGAGCAGGCGCGCGTCGTGGAGGAGCTGATCCGACAGCTCGGCGCGGAGGCGACGCCCTGCCTGCGGGTGTTCAACAAGTGCGACTGCTTCTTCGGCATCCTCCCGCACGGGGAGGACGTGGTCTGCCTCTCGGCGAGAACCGGCGAGGGCGCGGATATGCTGGTGGAGAAGCTCTCCTCCCTGCTCGACACGGGGCGGCAGCATCTCTTTCTCGAGCTGCCCTACTCCGCCGGTGCGCTGCTCGACACCCTCAACCGCGAGGCGGCGGTACTCAGCACCGAGTACACCGACACGGGCATGCGCGTCGAGGCCGTCGTGCCCCCGGCGCTCTTCGGCAAATGCAAGCCCTATATTCCCGGCTATGTGGAGCCGAAGGAAGAGTGGGAGTAAAAAATGAATACTGAAGACTGAAAACTTAAAAATGAAGTCGGAGGCCAAGCGGTCTTAGGAAGACAACACTTAGCTACAACTCCTTGGCTCACAGAACGACATGGCT
>JAZQCO010000037.1:0-36376 GCA_045546335.1 Candidatus Limivicinus sp.
TATGACAGCATCGCGGACGACGTGCCAAAGGTCCGGGCACGAGCTGCCGGGGCCGAGCATGAGCAGATGCTGATGCGCTCGGACGGATACATGACCGCCTGGATGCTGTATCAGCTCACAGGCGATGAGGAGGCGAGGAATGTCTTCCTCGGGGAAAACGCGGAGATCCTCCACAACGCAAACTGGCAGGACGTGGAGAAGAATCGTTGATTCTTTACGATCGACCGGTCGGAAAAGCATCCTGTGTTGAATTTGCAATAGGTGAGAATATATAAGAAGTGGGCGCAGGCTTTCAAAAGCCTGCGCCCTGTATTTTACATGTCAGTCCAAATAGATCATTTCCTGCAATACGATCTCTTCCGCCCGGCTGCGGATGCTGTTCATGCGGCGCACCCACTCCATCTGATCGGCGGCCTTGAGCGCTTCGGTCACACCCTCTTGCTTTGCCATCTGTTGGGTGAAAAATTCCATGCGCCCCTCGCATGCTTCGTCGATCTCCAGAAGGTGCGAATACATTTTCCCGGACAGCAAGAGTTCCGAATAGAGTATGGGCTGCTGTTCTTTCCGATAGCGTTTCCGCATCCGGCCATATTTGCCTATGGATTTCTTCTCCACCTCACCAATGAAAAGGTTGGGAAGAAGAACATCGCCAACACAAGTATAAGTGCCGCCGTTCTGCTCGAAAAAGTTTTTTGCGTTTTCATTGGATATACCTCCAAAATCATATTTGGAAGTATCGTAAGCGTGGGTTCTGGTTATTTGTATCCTTAACTAAATGAATCCCCTGTCTCCCAACGGGACACCGTCCGATTGGAAACGCCTAACTGTTCCGCTGCTTGCTCCTGTGTCAAATTCTTTTCCTTCCTGAGTGTTTTCAGGAACGCGCCGATCTTAAGCTGATCCACCGGGTTTTCCTCCTTTCGCAGTCAGTTTAACGCCAGTCTAATCATTTGGACACGACACAAAGCGAGAAAATGCCGCATCCCATCGAATAGACATCATTGTCTGGTTCAACAAATCCATATTTGTCGTTTCTATTGTACCTACATCAATTTCCGACCGGCAATACATAGCTGCTGGATTGACAAGAGCCCCGAATTGAATCGGAGCTCTTAGGAAAAATGTGTGAATTCCAGCGACTTATGGCGACTTGCAGCCACTTTGGTGTACTTATGGTTTATTTGTGTGAATTACGGCAAAAAGCGGCAATGTAGGACATATCGTTTTTCCGACAAGAGAGTACATGCCATGGTGTACGTATTAGTACAGCTTTGCGCCGGCCGGGATGCTCGGATCGACCATCAGTAGATGCAGCTTTTCTTCTTCGCCCTCTTTGTGAACGGCGCTGATCAGCATACCGCAGGAATCAATGCCCATCATCTTTCTGGGCGGAAGATTCGTGATGGCGATGCAGGTCTTTCCGACCAGCTCTTCCGGCTCATAATAGGCGTGAATACCGCTTAAGATGGTGCGATCTGTGCCGGTTCCGTCGTCCATAGTGAACTGAAGGAGCTTCTTGCTCTTGGGAACGGCGACGCAGTCCTTGACCTTCACGGCACGGAAATCGGACTTGGAGAAGGTCTCGAAATCGACGAGATCCTCAAACAGCGGCTCGATCACGAGGCTTGCAAAGTCAGGCTTTTTCGCATCAAAGATCGGCAGGGAAGGATCGTTCGCATTCACCGCCGGAGCCTCTTCGGATGCGTTTTCTACTGCTGCAGCCTCCTCAGATTTCTGTACACCATCCTTGTCCTTTGGTGTATCCATGGGCTTCATGGTCGGAAAGAGGATCACATCGCGGATGGAGCTGCTGCCGGTGAGGAGCATAGCCGCGCGGTCGATGCCGATGCCCATGCCGCCCGTGGGAGGCATACCATACTCCATGGCGGTGAGGAAGTCCTCGTCGAGCATTTCGGTCTCGTCGTCGCCGCGCTCGCGCTGCGCGAGCTGCGCCTCGAAGCGGCGGCGCTGGTCGATGGGATCGTTGAGCTCGGAGTAGGCGTTGCCCATCTCGCTGGCGTTGATGAAGAACTCAAAGCGCTCGGTGAGGCGGGGATCGGCGGGGCTGCGCTTCGTGAGCGGCGAGACCTCCACCGGGTACATGGTGATGAAGGTCGGCTGGATCAGATGCTCCTCCACGCGCTGGTCAAAGCAGGCGTACAGGGCGTTGCCCCAGGTCTTCTCCGCGGCGTCCGCGAGCTCGACGCCAACGGCCTTCGCCGCGGCGACCGCCTCCGCGTCGTCGGAGATCGCGTCGAAGTCCACACCGACGTACTCACGCACGGCCTCGATCATGGTCATCCGCTTCCAGCCGGGGCTGAGGTCGATGGTGTTGCCCATCCACTCCACCTCGTAGGTGCCGAGGATCTCCTGCGCCGCGCCGGAAATCAGCCCTTCGGCAATATCCATCATGCCGTGGACGTCGGGATACGCCTCATACAGCTCGATGGTGGTGAACTCCGGGTTGTGGCGGGTGTCCATGCCCTCGTTGCGGAAGATACGGCCGATCTCGTACACGCGCTCGATGCCGCCGATGATGAGCCGCTTGAGGGGCAGCTCCGTGGCGATGCGCATATACATATCAATATCCAGCGTGTTGTGGTGGGTGATGAAGGGACGTGCCGCCGCGCCGCCTGCGATGGTATTGAGCACCGGGGTCTCGACCTCCATGTACCCGCGCGCGTCAAGATAGCGGCGGACGAAGGAGATGAAGCGGCTGCGAATCTCAAAGTTCCGGCGGCTCTCGTCGCTCATAATGAGGTCGAGGTAGCGCTGGCGGTACTTGAGCTCAGTATTGGTCATGCCGTGGAACTTCTCGGGCAGGGGGCGCAGGGATTTGGCAAGCAGCGTCACGCTCTGGACGTGCACGGAGGTCTCCCCCGTCTTGGTCTGGAACACGAAGCCGCTCACGCCGATGATATCGCCGATATCGTATTTGCGGAAGTCCTTGAACTCCTGCTCGCTCACCGCATCGGAGCGAATATAGAGCTGAATCTGCCCCCGGTCGTCCTTGATATGGCAGAAGATGGCCTTGCCCATGCCGCGCTTGGACATGATGCGCCCGGCGACAGACACGGTCTGGTTCTCGTACTTCTCGAAGTCGCCGGTGATCTCATTCGACCAGTTGCTGCGCGCAAAGCGTGTGCGCTGGAAAGGGTCGCGCCCCTCGTCCTGCAGCGCAGAGAGCTTTTCGCGGCGGATACGCAGGATCTCGGAGAGCTCCTGCGGCTGCTCGCTCTGGAACTTGATCTCGCTCATGCTCTCCCTCCGCTCAGTTGTTCTCCACGGAGAGGATCTCGAACTTGAGGTCGCCCGCGGGGGCGTGAACCGTGACGGTCTCCCCGGCGCGGTGGCCGATCAGCCCCTGACCGAGGGGCGAGTCGTCGGAAATGCGCCCCTCGTTGGGGTTGGCCTCCTGGGAGCCGACGATCTCATAGGTCTCCTCAAAGTCGTCCTCCACGTCGCGCACGCGCACGATGCTCGAGAGCGTGACGGTATCCTTCGGCGCGTCGTGGTCGATGTTATCGACGATCTCGGCGTTCTCGATGAGCACCTTGAGCTCGGCGATCTTGGAATAGAGCTTGCCCTGCTCGGTCTTGGCCTCGTCGTACTCGCTGTTCTCGGACAGGTCGCCGAAGCTGCGCGCCTCCTTGATCTGCTCCGCGACTTCCTTCTCGCGGACGGTCTCAAGATAGTTCAGCTCTTCCTTCAGGGCGTCGAGGCGCTCCTGGCTCATTTTGAAGCGGTTGGAATTGGACATTCTGAATCAGTCTCCTTAACTATAGCAAACTTGTAAAAATGCAAAACAACAGGGGTATTGTACGCAAAGTGCGCGGCAATGTCAAGGCGATTTTCGTCTTTTTCTCAGCTCAGCAGCCGCAGCGCCGCCATAAGCTGCTCGTCGTTGGAGATACTCGCCGTGCCGTCCTGCCCGCCGGTGGTGCCGGCGGTGGTGCCGGTGGCGGACTCGTCGCTGTTATAGACGATGGAGTCAGGGATCACGCCGCCGCTGCGGGAGATGTCCACATCCATCGAGGTGCGGTAACTGCGCGTGGAGAGGCGGATCGCGCTGCCGTCGGCAAGGGCGATGGTCTCCTGCGAACGGGTGTTGCCGGTGGTTGGCTGGCCGACGATGGTCGCCCACTGGAACTCCTTGAGCACCGCCGCACACAGCTCCGCCTCACGGTAGGTGCCGGTGTTGACGAGTACCGCCATCGGGTAGCTCACGCACATCCCGTCCGAGGTCGTGACGACGCGCTCGCCGCTCTTGTCGATCTCAGAGAAGATGGTACCGCTCGGCAGCAGGAAGTCGAGCAGAATGCGCAGCTCGTCGCTCAGTCCGCCCGGATTGTTGCGCAGATCGAGCACGAAGGACACCGCGCCCTGGTTCATCAGGTATTCGATGGCATCCACAGCCGCCTGTCCGCTGCCGGCCTCGAAGTTCTGAATCTGCACATACCCGGCGCCGGTTTTCTCCAGGCGGTAGGTCACGGCCTCGGAGTTTGCGTTGGTGCAGTCCACCTCGCTGCTCTGACCGTTGGAGAGCCCCAGCACGAAGATGCCGGTGAGCTTGCCGCGAATGAGCGTGCGCACCTGATCGGTGGTGTAGCCGGCGAGATTCGTGCCGTCCACAGAGGTGATGATCATGCCGACCTGCACCCCGCCGCGCGCGGCGGGCGAGCTCGGGTAGAGAGAGATGACCTGAAAGCCGCCGGTGGCATTGTCCTTGACGAGGGAGATGCCGATATCGGAGTAGTCGTTGGAGGAGGAAAGCTGGTAGGTGTTGTACTCGTCGGCGGTCATGAAGTAGCTCCAACCGTCGCCAAGTCCCGCGACCATGGCGGCTGAGGCGTTATCCCCCATCGCCGTTCGATCCACCTCGTCGATATAGCGCGCATCCAGCAGATCCTTGATCTCGATATAGCGCCTGGCCTCCTCGTAGTCCTCCTTGCCGCCCATAGCCTTGAGCATATCCGAATGCACCCAGGCGTAGGTGCCGCCAATGGCAATCGCCAACAGCAGCAGCACAGCCTTGAGGGAAATGCCGATATTCAGCACGCCCGTGATGAAGAACCAGACGCGCTCAAGATGGCGCTGTAATAGTTTGCCCACAGTATTCCTCCTAGAAATGTCTCTCTGTCGCGCACACCGTAAACAGGGCTATTGCCGGACAGCCTCAGGCTGCCCGGCAAGAAGCCGGTATGCGCTTTTCCGTCCGATCCGGAGGGGATCAGCAGTTGTAATACTTCATGTAACCGGGGAACCAGCCGGCAGGATCGACGGTCGAGCCGTTGATGCGGATCTCGAAGTGCAGATGCGTGCCCGAGGCGTTGCCGGTCGCGCCCATATAGCCGACGCACTGCCCGGCGCTCACCCACTGTCCCTCGGAGACGGCGTTGCCGGACATATGCGCGTAGAGCGTCACATAGCCGCCGCCGTGGTCGATCATCACATAGTTGCCGTAGCCGCTGCTGTAGCCGGAGAAGATGACCGTACCGGAGCCCGCCGCCACGATGGCCGCGCCGTCGCAGCCGTAGCCGTCGATGTCGATGCCGGCGTGGAAGTGGCCGGGGCGGCTCTCGCCGTAGCGGCCGGTGATCCAGCCGTTCCAGGTCGGGGCGGGCCAGGTGGTGATGCCGTAGCTTCCGCCGCCGCCACCGCCGGACGAGCCGCCGCCGGAGACGCTCTCTCCGCCGCCGGAGGAGCTTCCCCCCTCCGACACGCTGCCGCCGGTGGAGCCGCTGCCGTCGGAGACGCTCTCTCCGCCGCCACCGCCGGAACCGCCGTTGGAACCGCCGCCGGTATTTCCGCCCTGCTGGGCGGCGTTGCGCGCGGCCTCCTCGGCGCGCCGACGCGCCTCAGCCTCCGCAGCGGCGCGGATACGCGCCTGCTCCTCGTTGTACTTGGCGATCAGCGCCTCGACCTCGCGGGACGCCTCGGCCTCCGCGGCGAGCTCCTGATCGTAAAGCGCCTCGGCCTCGGCGATCCGGTCGGCCAGCGCCTCGAGCATGGCCTCGGTCTCGGCGATCTCCGCCTCGATCCCGGCCTTTTCCTCCTCAAGCTCGGCCTTTCGCTCCTCGCTCTCGGCGCGCGTCTGCTCGTAGTCGGCCTTGACGCGCTCCACGTCCTCCCTGGCCTCGCGGTACTCATGCTCGAGCGCCTTGTCGCTCTCCATGATGTTGCCCATGTCGTCCAGGGCGGTCAGCAGCTCGGAGAAGCTGCCGGAGTGGATCAGAATGCCCATCAGATTGTAGCCGCCGCTCTCCTCCATCGCGCGGATGCGTGTGCGGTAGCGGGAGAGCTGATCCTGCTCGCGGGTGATCGCCTTCTGAAGCTCCTGCTCCTTCTGGGCGATCAGCTCGTTATACAGGGCGATCTCCTCGTTGACGACCTCGAGCGCCTCCTGCGCGGCGGCGTTTTTCTCCTCGAGCGCGCCCTTCTGGTGCATCACATCGGCCTCCTCAGCCTGGTAGCGCTCCAGGCTGTCCTTGGCCTCGGTCACGCGCTGAGTGATCTGGTTCTTCTTCTCCTTCAGCGCGTCGATATCGCTCTGGCTGACCGCGTAGGCACGCACGGGCAAAACGCTGATGACCAGCGAGAGCACCATGAGCACCGCGAGGATCAGGCAGAGCAGGGATACTGCTTTTTTGCGTTTCATAGAATTGCTCCTGACTCAGACCTTGAGATAGTTGCGGATCGCAAACGCGCCGCCGACCGCGCCGACGAACACGCCGACCGCCATGTAGAACACCAGCACCGGCAGCGCAAGCTGCTGGAACGGGACGAGCTGGAAGAGGTTCTGCGCGAGGATGCTGTTGGTGACGGTGCCCATGATGCGCCCGGTGACAAGGCTGTACAGCCCCCACTCGGCGAGGAAGGCGAGACCGCCGCCCAGGATCCCCAGCACCAGCCCCTCGACCTCGAAGGGCAGGCGGATGAAGCTGTTGTTCGCGCCGACCATCTTCATAATGGCGATCTCCTCGCGCCGCCCGAAGGTGGTGAGCTTGATGGTGTTGGACATGATGAAGACCGAGACCGCCGCAAGGATCAGGATCAGGATCAGGGAGACGGCGCTCACGATATTGCGCAGCGTGATGAAGGCCTTCGCGTACTCCACATGGGCGTTGACCCAGGCGATACCGGGGATGGCCTCCATAGCGGCCTTGGTCTGCTCCATGAGGGCAATGTCCTCCAGATGGATGATAAAGCGGTGGCGGAACACGCTCGCGTCGATGCCCTCCATGAGCGCGGAGTCGTACTTGCTCATAAAGGAGCTCATCGCGTTCTCTCGGGAGACAAACTGCGCGTCATGCACGTTTCCGACGCCCTCGAGCGCGCCTTGCAGCGCCTGTGCCTCGGCGGGGTTCTCGATCGTGTCGTCCACGAAAGCGACGATCTCGTTCTGGTTCTCCAGGCCGTGGATCAGCGCGTCGATATTGATGGCAAGCAGGGTGACGCTGCCCATGATGATCAGGCAGGCCATGATGATCGTGACTGAGGCGATGGACATGACCCGGTGCGTCTTGATGCTGCGGAAGCCCTCGCGCACCAGGTAGAGGATGCTGCTAATTCTCATCGTAGTCCTCCTCATCGCGGGTGTCGTGGACGACGTGCCCGTCCTCGATGGTGATAACGCGCTTTTGCATCTCGCGCACAAGCTCCCGCTCATGGGTCACGACGAGCACGGTGGTGCCCATCTCGTTGATCTTCTCAAACAGAAGCATAAGCTCCAGGCTGCGGCCGGGGTCAAGGTTGCCGGTAGGCCCGTCGGCGACGAGCATCCGGGGATTGTTGACCAGGGCGCGGGCGATGGCGATGCGCTGCTGCTCACCGCCGGAGAGCTCATGCGGCAGACGGTTCTCATAGCCGTCGAGGCCGACAAGCTCCAGCACATAGCGCACGCGCTTTTTGATATCCCGCTGCCGCGCGCCGACGACGCGCATGGCGAAGGCGACGTTGTCATACACCGTCATATTCTCAAGCAGCCGGTAATCCTGGAACACCACGCCGAGCGTGCGGCGCATCTTTGGCAGCTTGCGGCGGCGGATGTGCGTCATGTCGAAGTCATTGACGATGACACTGCCGCTGGTGGGACGTACCTCACCGGTGATGAGCTTCATCAGCGTGGTCTTGCCCGAACCGTTGGAGCCGACCAGAAAAACGAACTCACCCGCGTCTATATCCAGCGTGATCCCGTCGAGCGCGACGGTGCCGCTGCTGTCATAGACCTCGGTGACATTACGCATTTTGATCATAGACTATCCTCCATAGGGTTCCCCTTCCGGGGAAGCAGAATCAGGTGCGCGAGGCGTTGAGAGAGTCGAGATACATCTTGACCATCATCGCCACCTTGAAGACGATGGCGTGATCGAACTCGCGCAGGTCAAGCCCGGTGAGCTTTTTGATCTTCTCCAGGCGGTAGACCAGGGTGTTGCGGTGGACGTAGAGCTTGCGGGAGGTCTCGGAGACGTTGAGGTTGTTCTCGAAGAAGCGGTTGATGGTCTCGAGCGTGTCCTCGTCAAGCGTTTCGATGGGATTCTTCTTGAAAACCTCATTGAGGAACATCTCGCACAGCCTTGTGGGAAGCTGATAGATGATGCGGCCCAGGCCGAGGTTTTCATAGTTGATGATAAACTTGTCCGCTTCAAAGACGCGGCCTACCTCGATGGCGACCTGTGCCTCCTTATAGCGGTCGGCAAGCTCGCGCAGGTGGTTGGCGACGGTGCTGACGCCGATGACGCACTTGAGCCCGAGCTCGTCATGCAGCGCGGTCTCGACGCTGCGGGCGGCCTTGACCGCCTCCTCCCCCGCTTCGGCAGAGGAGAGCGCCTTGACGACGACGATATCCGTCTCGTTGATGTTGATGACGAAGTCGCGCTGGCGGTCGGGGAAGATGCGCTGGATGGTCTCCATCGCGGCGACATCGGCGCTGGCGGTCTGGCGCACGAGCAGGACACTGCGCGGCTCATCGGTGACAAAGTGCAGCTCCTTGGCGCGCACATACACATCGCCGGGCAAAATGTTGTCGGAAATGATGTTCTTGACGAAGGCGGCCTTGTTGTGCTTCTCCTCATAGCCGCTCTTGGCCTCGTTATAGGCCACAGCGCTCACGGCGCAGAGCATCCGGGACGTGGAATCCGTCCCCTCGACAAAGGCCGCATAGTCGATCCTGCCGCTCTCGCTGGCAAGCGCACGGTAGCAGCGCGTGGCTGTCGTGTTCGTTTTCTCCGCGCCGTCAAGCTCACTGGCGTGGAAATCATCCAGGCGGGAGCCGATCATGGCAAGCTCGCTGCTCGCCACGACGAAGCCCTGCTCATCTACGACACCGACGGTTCTGTCAACAGTTTCCTTGAGCTGGATAATCACGTTCTGGAATATTCTACTGGACATGATTCATGCCTCCTGTTGCAGCGAAAGACTACTTGGCAATATGACAAATCTCCCGCAATATTCTTCCAACATAATACAGCGAACTTCTGTGATTTTCAATAGTTTTTCTGCGGAAAATTTGTTAAGTTTTTTCGCATTGTGTTTTATCCGCTCAAAATCTGGGAAAACAAATGAAATTTTTTGACTAATTTTCCCCAACATCCGTGCTGAACAACTTGCACAAATCGTTTTCGTCCAGTTCCCGCACGCCGCCGGCTCCGAGCTCGTCACCGAGCGTGAGCGTGCCGATGGCGACGCGGCGCAGGGTTTTGACCGGTTTTCCGACCGAGGCGAGCATCCGGCGCACCTGATGGTACTTCCCCTCGCGCACGGTCACGAGGCATTCGCCGCGCCCGAGCGGCTCGAGTGTCGCCGGGAGGCAGCGCGTCCCGTCCCCGAGGGTCAGCCCCCGGGCGAACGCGGAAACCTCCGCCTCCCCCGCTTCGCCCTCGATACCGGCATAATACCGTTTTTCCACACAGGATTTTGGCGAAATGACCCGATGGGCGAGATCGCCGTCGTTTGTGAGCAATAAAAGCCCGCTCGTGTCCTTATCGAGCCGCCCCACAGGGAAGAGCCCGAGCCGTCTCAGCTCCGGCGGCAGGAGGTCGAGCACGGTTTTCTGCTCCCGATCCTCCGTCGCGGTCACAACGCCGAGGGGCTTGTCCATCATAAACACCCGCGGCCTTGGCGCTGCGAGCGCCTTGCCGTCGAGCGTCACGCTCTGCACAGCGGGATCGGCCTTCTGCTCCGGCTTCCTGCACACCACGCCGTCGATGGCGACACGCCCGGCGCGGATGATCGCCTTCCCGTCCTTGCGGGAAGCCAGCCCCAGCTCTGTCAGCAGTTTATCCAGACGCTCCGCCGCCATAGCCGCAGCCCTCCGATCCTCAGGTTTGGGAACAGTATAGCATTTCTTTAACCATTTTGCAACTATTTTTCTCTTTTTTGTTTTCTTCCTCCGACATAGGGCGGCCATACGGCGCATATCATACGGCGAGGTGATCGAAAATGACGCAATTTGACCAAAGGTTTCGGAGAAAGAGCCTGATCTGGCTGCTGGCGGCGGCGGTGCTGCTGGTGCTGGCGGTGCTGATGCTCCACAGTGTCTTTGCCTCCGGTCCCGATTTGCGCGAGGCGGAGGGGCGGCAGCGCTATCTCGCGCAGCTCGGCTGGGAGATCGACATGGAGAGTGAAGAGCACAAGACCGTGCGCATCCCCGCGAAGCTCGAGGGCGTGCTCGCGGAGTACAACGAATTGCAGCGCAGCGAGGGGCGCGATCTGGAGGCGCACGTCGGCGAGCGCTGCGAGCAGTACAGCTACACCGTCCTCAATTACCCCGACGAGACGCAGACCGTCCTCGTCACGCTCTACATCCAGGGCAGGGAGCTGATCGCCGGAGATATCCACAGCACCGCCCTCGACGGCTTCATGCAGGGGCTGGAAAAGCAGTAACGTGCTGTGATTCGGAGGCAAAGGGAAGCTGTCGCGCAGCGACTGAGATAAGAACACCCCCTCCGCCGCGCATCAAAAAAGAGCGAACCCGGGCGGGTTCGCTCTTTGGATATTCCTGGATTCAATGCCGGGGGAAGACCGCGTCCATCTCGCCGCCGTGGACAAAGCCGCTCTCGCGCAGGAGCTGTACGGTGTTCGCCGCGCGCCCCTGGTTCATCTCGATATACTCCCGCAGGTGCTCGACCATGCGCTCCCAGTCCTCGAAGCTGCCGACACCCCAGCGCTCGCGGTCGCGCGCGATCTCGGGGCGCAGCTCGTCGGCGAGGCTGTCGATCAGGGCAAGGGCGTTTTCATCCGAGAGCGGCCCCTCGACGGCGCGCTTGAGCTCGTCGAGCAGCAGCATGCGGAAGTCCGCGTTGCGCATCATCATGCGCGCAAGCTCGGTGTAGCTGTAGCCCCAGGCGAAGAGCTTGGAGAAGCTGCCGTAGTCGAACATCCCGAGATCGAGATCGACCAGCGCATAGCGCAGCACCTCGTCCTCCGTGGAGTAGTAAAAGCGCATATTCGGGCTGTTGAAGTCGAAGTTGCCGCTGTAGGTCTGCATGATGCACCAGGCAGCCACGCTCTTCTCGTCGATGTGCGAGGCGACGTAGGCGTAGTTCTCCTCCTCGCTCAGATCGTGCGTGAGGGCGAACTGATACACCTCCTCGGGCAGAGAGTGGCGCGGCCAGCTATCCTGCCACTGGGAGACCGTGTCCACGTCGTAGCCATAGTGCCGGGCGTAGTGCCCCGCGCTGTGCGCCTCGCGGATGTTGTAGATGCCCCAGTAGACGCCGTTGATATAGAGGATCGTATAGTGGTAGTCCTGCGCGGGCAGCTCGGGGAAGGCCGCAAGCGAGAGCTGGTGCATCAGCGTGTCGCGCATCCAGGTGGACTGGTCGGCCTCCTGCGCCGCGCGCAGCAGGATGGAGTCAAACTCCGTCACGCCGTTATCGAACAGATCGGCCTCCAGCGGGCCTGCGTAGCGGTCGCGGAAGAGCAGCTTGAGCGACTTCTTCTCCTGCGCGAAGCGCGAGGTCGCGCCGTGCAGCTTCACGCCGCAGTCAAGTCGGAGGCTCTCGCCGTTTTCATAGAGCATCAGGCAGCCTGGGCGCTCCCAGCTCTCGGCGGGGTTATCGTACAGGCCGTTGCCGCCAAAGAGATCCGCCGGGTCGCCCACAAGGCTCGCCACGGGCAGGCTGTGCCCCTCGTTCAGGATATAGCTCAGGCTCAGTGCCTCACTCGGCAGGCAATCCTCCCGGAAGCTCACCGCGCGCACAACGCCGGTCTCGGTGAGGGTGATCGCCCCGTCGTAAATCGGGGAGTCGGCGGTGGGCAGGCTCCCGTCGAAGGTGACGTGAATCTCCCCCTCGCCCGCAAGCTCTACCCTGACGGAATCGACATCCTCATAGACCCCATCGGGCGTGAGCGCTGTCGGCGCGGTACCGGTGAAGCGGCAGCCGCCCGAATTGCCCGCACCGGGCGTGGGCGCCGAGAAGTAGAAGAAGCCTCCCCTGCCCTCTTCCCGCCCCAGGCTGCACCCGAGGGGGATATCCCGCAGGCACACATAGTCGCAGAGCGTGCCGTCGGCGCGGCTGAGATAGAGCGTCTCGCCGCCGCTCGAGAGGCCGAAGGGGGCAAAGCCCTCGCGCTCGTCGTCCTTCTCGCAGAAGATCACGCGGCTCTCGCCGGGCTGCAGCGTCCCCTCGGGCAGCGGATAGAGAAGGCGCTGCTTGCCCTTGTCGGACAGGCAGTAGCCGCCGAGCTCGATCGGCTGCGCGGAGGTGTTCGTCAGCTCCACCCAGTCATAGTATTCCCCGTCCACGGGCAGGTACCAGGCGTTATAGACCATCGCCTCGCCGATCACGAGCCCCGTGGCCGTGCGCCCGAAGTCCTGAAAGGCGCGGTAGCCGTCCTCGTCGTTTGCGTATCCGGGGGTCGGCAGGGTGGTGACGGCAAAGCCCTCCGCCGTGCGCGCAAAGCTCACATCCGCCTCCAGCGCGGGCGCCGTGACGCTGTCCACTTCCGTACCGCGCGGGGAGAGCAGCGTCAGCGTCTCCCCGGACTTGGAGATCGCAAACGGCGCGTGATCCGCCCCCTCGCCGCCGTCACACCAGAGCAGCCGCAGCTCCCCCGGCTCGAGCGTGAGCGCGCCGATCAGCCAGTCCGTATCCCCGCAGCGCAGCGTAAAGCCCGTGAGATCAGCCGCCTCGCCGCCCTCGTTTCGCACTTCCACCCAGTCGGGAAAGCTGCCGTCATCGAGCGCGAGGGTGGCCTGGTTGCTGCTCTGCACCTCGCTGAAGCGCACGGTGGGCAAACTCTCCGGCTCCGGAGTCGGCTCGAGGGTCGGCTCAGGCGCCACGATCCCCTGCCCGCAGCCGGCAAGCAGCAGGCAGGCAAGGACAAAAAAGACAGGAAGGGCGCGTTTGAAGGACATAGTCGTCTCCTTAGTCAAAAAGGGTAATCTGGCTCGTCTCCGGCATCTCGCCGAGAGCGCCGAGCCGTTTGAGGGTCTCCAGGTGGGTCTGGCTCGCCTTGGGGCAGGCGCGGCTCAGCTCCTGCACGGAGATGAAGCGCCGCCCGCCTTCCCTGCACGCAGCGAGATCCTGCGCCGCGGAATCGCCGAGGCCGGAGATGGACACGAACGGCGGGCGCAGCCGCCCGTCTTCGGTGATCTTGAACTTGATCGCGTCGGACTCATACAGGTCGATCGGCGCGAACTCGAAGCCGCGCATGTTGAACTCATACACCGCCTCCATCGTGACCAGCAGATCCTCCTCGTTCGCGCTCAGATCCTTCCGGCGCTGCATCTCGCGGATCTTGCGGCGCACGCCCTCGGTGCCGACGCACATGAGCTCGGCATCGAAGCCGCCCTTCTGGCTGCGGCGGTAGAAGTAGGCGCTGTAGAAGGCCAGCGGCTCATGAACCTTGAACCAGGCGATGCGGAAGGCCATCATCACATAGGCCACCGCGTGCGCCTTCGGGAAGAGGTAGGCGATCTTGCGCGCCGACTCGATCCACCACTCCGGCACGCCCATCGTCTTCATCTGCTCCTCGGCGTCGCCCGGGAAGGAGCCGGACTTCTTGACCTTGCCCTTGCGCACCGCCTCCATCGTCTTGAAGGCGAGGGCGGGCTGCATCCCCTTCTGGATCAGGTAGATCATGATATCGTCGCGGCAGCCGATGGTCTGGTTGACGTCGGCCACGCCGTTTACGATCAGGTCGTGGATGTTCCCGGCCCACACGTCCGTGCCGTGGGAGAAGCCCGAGAGGCGGATGAGCGTATCAAAGGCCTTGGGCTGCGTGTCCACCAGCATCTGGCGCGTGAAGGGGGTGCCGAATTCCGGCACGCCGATCGAGCCGGTCTTGCCGATGATCGGGTCGTCGTCGGGAAGCCCCAGGGCGGAGGGACTGGTGAAGATGGACATGGTCTCGGGGTCGGAGAGCGAGATGGTCTTGGCATCGACCCCCGTCATGTCCTCCATCATGCGGATCATGGTCGGGTCATCGTGCCCCAGCTCGTCGAGCTTGAGGAGGTTGGCCTCCATGCAGTGGTATTCAAAGTGCGTGGTGATGATATCGCTGTTGGGATCGTCCGCCGGGTGCTGCACGGGGCAGAAATCCGTCACGTCCATATCCTGCGGGATGATGACAAGGCCGCCCGGGTGCTGCCCGGTCGTGCGCTTGATGCCGACAAGCCCCTGCGCGAGGCGGTTCTCCTCGGCCTTGTTGGCCTTGATGCCGCGCTCCTCAAGGTACTTCTTGACATAGCCGTAGGCGGTCTTCTCGGCGAGCGTGCCGATGGTTCCGGCGCGGAAAACGTGATCCGAGCCGAAGAGCGTCTCGGTGTACTTATGCGCCTTGCCCTGGTACTCGCCGGAGAAGTTGAGGTCGATATCGGGCGTCTTCTCGTTGCCGGGAAAGCCCAGGAAGGTCTCAAACGGGATATCGAAGCCCTCCCGGCTCATGCGCGTGCCGCAGTCCGGGCAGTCCTTCTCGGGCATATCCGCCCCGCAGCCGAAGCTGCCGTCCGTGATGAACTCCGAGTGACAGCATTTGGGGCAGACGTAGTGCGGGGGCAGGGAGTTGACTTCGGTGATACCGGACATATACGCCACGAGCGAGGAGCCGACACTGCCTCGGCTGCCGACGAGATAGCCGTGCTCGAGGGAGTTTTGCACCAGCTTCTGGGCGGACATGTAGATCACGTCGTAGTTGTGGTCGAGGATGGTTTTGAGCTCCACGTCCACGCGGCTCTGCACGATCTCGGGCGGATGCTCGCCGTAGATGCGGTGCATCTTCTCATAGACAAGGTCAGTGAGCTGCTGGGCGGAGTTTTCGATTTTCGGCGGGAAGAGGTCTTTTGGCAGCAGCTCGATCTCCTCCACCATGTCGGCAATCGCGCGGGTGTTGGTGATGACGACCTCCTTCGCCGTCTCCTCGCCGAGATAGGCAAACTCCTGAAGCATCTCCTCCGTCGTGCGGAAGAAGATCGGGCAGTCGCGGTCGGCGTCGGAAAACTGCTTGGCGGCCTGGAGGATCTTGCGGAACTGCTCGTCCTCGGGGTCGAGAAAATGCACGTCGCTCGCCGCAATGACGGGCTTTCCCAGCTTATGCCCAAGCGCGAGGATCGTGCGGTTATACTCCTGCAGGACGCTGACATCGCTCACTGTGCCGTTATCGACGAGGAAGCCGTTATTGCAGATCGGCTGGATCTCCAGATAGTCGTAATACGAGGCGATCTTCTCCAGCTCCTGCTGGCTCGCGCCCTTCATCACCGCGCCGTAGAGCTCGCCCATCCCGCAGGCCGAGCCGACAAGGATGCCCTCGCGGTGCTGGTTGAGGAGGCTCTTTGGCACGACGGGGTTGCGGTGGAAGTACTTGAGATAGGACTGGGAGACCATCTCGTAGAGGTTCTTGAGCCCCTTGCGGTTGAGCACCAATAAGATCATGTGGTGCGTCTTCCCGAGGTCGGTGCGCCGCAGGCTGTGATAGATGCGCTCGATATCATCGAGCGTCTTCGCCCCCTGCTGCTGGAGCATGGGCAGGAACTTCTCCATAATGCGCGCCACGACCATCGCGTCGTCCGTCGCGCGGTGGTGGTTGAACTGTGGGAGCTTGAGGTGGTTGGAGACGATATCGAGCTTGAAGCGCTTAAGCTCCGGCAGCAGCGCCTGGGAGAGCGCAAGGGTGTCGAGGAACACCGGCGCAAAGCGGATGCCGTGCCGCAGCGCCGTCGCGGTCATAAAGCCCACGTCAAAGTGCGCGTTGTGGGCGATCAGCGGCCGATCCCCAGCAAATTCGATAAACTGCCTGAGCGCCTCCTCCTCGGAGGGCGCCCCCGCCACGTCCGCGTCGCGGATGCCGGTGAGCTGCGTGATCTCGGCGGGGATGTGCCGCTCGGGATTGACGAAGGTGTTGAAGGTCTCCAATATCTCCCCGCCGCGGAAGCGGATCGCGCCGATCTCGGTCATGCGGTCGTTCTGGGCGTTGAGGCCGGTCGTCTCGATATCGAAGGCGATAAACTCCGTGTCCAGCGGCAGCTTCGATTTGCCGATGACGGCGGCGTTGCCGTCCATGTCGTTGAGAAAGTAGATTTCGCACCCGTAGATGATCTTGACGCCGCGCTTCTTCCCCGCCTTCCACATATCGGGAAAGGCCTGCAAAACGCCGTGATCCGTCACGGCGATGGCGGGCATGCCCCAATAGGCGGCGCGCTCTACGATCGCCTCGGGCTTGGTGAGCGCGTCCATGGCGGAAAAGCGCGTGTGCATATGCAGCTCCACCCGCTTCTCCGGCGCGTTGTCCGGGCGGATCGAGCGCTTGCCCTTCATGATATTGCGCGGCTCGAGCACCACGTCGTCGTCGTATTTGGAGTAGAGCATCTGCCCCTGGATGAAAAGGTGGTCGCCGACGTTCACGAGGTCGATGATGCGCTGGTCGTCGTCGGGGCGGAGAAAGCGCGAGATGCGCACGGAGTTTGTGTTGTCGGTGATGTCAAAGCACAGCACCGCGCCGCCGCGCTTTTGGAGCTTGCGGCTCGTCACGGCGAGCACGTCGCCCTCCACGCACACGCGCCCGGATTCGAGCGAGAGCGTGTTCATCGGGACCGGGTGCATCCGGATCGCGTGACCGTAGAGCACCTCGCCCGACGGTGCTCCGCCCGCGGCGCTCACCTTCACACCGCCGCCCTGGGCGGTGGAGGCGGGCTTTGGCTGGGGGTAGTCCGGCAGCAGGGAGATGCCGCTGAGGTCGAACACCTGCTTGATGCGCCCGCTGAGCTGCTGCACATCCACCATCGAGGGCATAGCGGGGAACCAGGCGCTCACGGTCATGCTGCGCTCGCGCCCGTCGATCAGCACATCCGTCACATACGCGCGCTCGAGGCCGCCGCCCGCGCGGGGGAAATCCGCGCACTCGGGGAAGAGCGTGAGAAAGGGGGTGTGCTCTGCACTCATAGCCCCTGATCCTCCCGGATGAGGTCAAGCAGCGCCTCGCAGAGCTGCTCATAGGGATAGGTGCCGAGCACCTGCCCCTTCTTGAACAGCAGTCCCTTGTCCTTGCCCCCGGCGATGCCGTAGTCGGCCTCGCGCGCCTCGCCCGGGCCGTTCACAACACAGCCCATCACCGCGACGGTGATGTCGCGCTCGAGATCGCGCACAGCCTGCTCCACCTTCGTGGCCAGGCCGATCAGGTCGATCTCCGTGCGCCCGCAGGTCGGACAGGAGACGAACTTCACTCCGCCCGGGCGCAGTCCCGCCGCCTTGAGGATGGCGATGCCCGCGCTGACCTCCTTCACAGGGTCAGCCGTGAGGGAGACGCGGATCGTGTCGCCGATCCCCTCGCTCAGCAGCGTCCCGATCCCGACGGCGGACTGGATGGTGCCGTTCCATTCCGTCCCGGTCTCGGTCACGCCGAGGTGCAGCGGATAGGGAAATTCCTCCGCCGCGAGGCGATAGGCGGCGATGGTGAGCGGCACGGTGGAGGATTTGAGCGAGAGGCAGATGTCCTCAAAGCCAAAGCGTGTCAGCAGCTCGATGTGGCCGCGCGCGCTCTCGACCATGGCCTCCGGGCAGGGGTGGCCGTACTTCTCGAGCAGCCGCTTCTCGAGGCTGCCCGCGTTCACGCCGATGCGGATGGGGATGTGCCGCGCCTTGCAGGCCGCCGCGACCTTCTGCACGTTCTCCTCGCCCCCGATGTTGCCGGGATTGATGCGGATCTTGTCGATGCCGCGCTCGGCGACCATCAGCGCGAGACGGTAGTCAAAATGGATATCCGCCACCAGCGGCAGATCGACCTGCTCCTTGATGGCAGGGATCGCCTCGGCGGCTCTCTCGTCGGGGATCGCAAGGCGCACGATCTCGCAGCCCGCCGTGCGCAGCGCCTTGATCTGCGCGACGGTCGCCTCCACATCCCAGGTCTTGGTGCAGCACATCGACTGCACCGTCACCGGCGCGCCGCCCCCCACCGCGAGGGAGCCGACGTGAATCTGTCTCGTCTCGTTTCTCGTAGTCATCCTTTTATGATCCTCACAACGTCGTTAATCATCACAAAGCCCATCAGGCCGAGCAGCAGCAGCATACCGGCCGCGTGGACATAGCCTTCGTACTTCGGGTCGAGCTTGCGGCGCGTCAGGCGCTCGATCACCACCGTCACCAGCAGCAAAAACACCCGCCCGCCATCGAGCGCCGGGATCGGCAGCAGGTTCATGATGGCGAGGTTCACCGCCACAAAGGCGGCGAGGTAGAAGATGTCGTAGAGCGCGTCGGCGGTGGACTGCGCCTGCTCGCCGGTCTCCGCCATCATATCCACGATGCCGACGGGGCCGGAGAGATCCTTCACCCCGACCTGCCCGGTCAGAAGCTGTTCGAGACCCATCCAGACCATCCGCCCGAACTCGAGCGCCGTGTACCAGGTGTTGCGCAGCTTCACGCCCAGCGTGGCCTCCTCAATGCCGAAGTAGAAGCCGTACATCTTCTGCGCCTGCCCCTCGTATTCCACCGGCACCATAGGGAAATCGTCGAGCACGACCTTCTTCCCGTCGCGCAGCATCACGAGATCCACCTGGCCGCTGCTGCGGGAGAGGAAGTCGGACACGTCATAATACTGATAGATGCGGTGCCCGTCGATCTTCCAGAAGCGGTCGCCGGCCTGTAAGGCGTCCTCGCCCTGGTAGGGGCAGCCGTCCATGAAGCCCTCGATGATGGGAGCGCGGAACGCGCTCGCGCTCGAATAGAGCACCGCCACGATCAGCAAGCCGAGCACGAAGTTCATAAAGGCTCCTGCGACGAGGATGATGATGCGCTTCCACGCCGGCTGGCTTGTGAAGGCGCGGGGATCGTCCATCGCCACGTCCTCGCCCGCCATCGCGCAAAAGCCGCCCATCGGCACGAGGCGCAGGGAGTAGAGCGTCTCCCCCTTCTGCTTCTTCCAGAGCACCGGCCCCATGCCGACGGCAAATTCCTCCACGCGCACGCCGCAGGCCTTCGCCGCGAGGAAGTGCCCCAGCTCGTGGATCGCAATGAGCACGCCAAAGATAAAAATTGCTAAAATAATGTACAAAATGGTCATATTGGCTTCTCCAAACCCGGATAATCAGAACTTTTCGTTTACATACCTGCGTGCGGCGCTGTCCGCCTCCAGCACGGTTTCCAGCGAATCGACCGCCTGCACGCCGAGCGCCTCGACAGCCCCCGCCGCCGCGTCATAGATGCGGTTATAGCCGAGCTCGCCGTGCAGGAACTTGTGTACCGCAACCTCGTTCGCCGCGCTCATCACGCACGCTGCGGTGCCGCCGCGGCGCGCGCAGTCCATCGCCAGCGCGAGGCAGGGGAAGTTCTCGAGATCGGGCGCCTCGAAGCTCAGATCCCGCAGCGTCCAGAAGTCGAGGTGCTTGAACATCGACTCCCGCCTCTCCGGGTATGTCAGCGCAAGCTGGATCGGAAGCCCCATGTCCGGCACGCCGAGCTGGGCGATAACCGTGCCGTCGATCAGCTCCACCATGGAGTGGATGACGCTCTGCGGGTGGATGACCACCGTGATATCGTCCGGCGTCACGGCAAAGAGGTGCATCGCCTCGATGAACTCCAGCCCCTTGTTCATGAGCGTGGAGCTGTCAACGGAAATCTTCGCCCCCATGCTCCAGTTCGGGTGGGCGACGGCCTGGGCGGGCGTGATGTCCTCCAGCTCTCCGCGCTTTCTGCCGCGGAAGGGGCCGCCGGAGCCGGTGAGCAGGATCTTGTGCAGCTCCCCTTCCCTGCGCCCCATCAGGCACTGGAAGATGGCGGAGTGCTCGCTGTCCACGGGCACGATCTCCGCGCCCTTCTCCTTTGCGCGCGCCATGACCAGCTCCCCCGCGCACACCAGCGTCTCTTTATTGGCCAGGGCGATGCGCTTTTTCGCGTCAATGGCGGCGAGCGTCGGTCTGAGGCCGACAGAGCCGGAGACCGCCGTGACCACGCAGTCGCTCCCGTCGAGCGTCGAGGCCTCGATCAGTCCCTCCATCCCCACGCCGACGCGCACGGGGAGATCGCGCACGGCGAGCCGAAACCGCTTTGCCGCCTCCTCCTCGTAGACGGCGACGAACTCCGGCATGAACTGCCGCGTCTGCTCCTCGAGGAGGTCTATCTTTCTGTTTGCCGTGAGCGCTGCGACGCGCAGCCCCGTATGTGCGGCAATGGCGGCTGTCTGCCGGCCGATGGAGCCGGTGCAGCCGAGTATCGAAATGGCGTTTACCATGGCTATCCCTTCTATCTCTTCAATTCCTTAAGATACGCTTTTTGTTCCTCGCTTATGCGAAAGCTCTCTGCCGCTTTCTGGATCGTCTTGTACTGTGTCCACGGCTCCAGCCGCCCCTGCTCGAGCACGGGCAGCGCCGCGTCGTATTGCTTTGCGAGCGCGGTCGCGAAGAACCACGCCTGCATCATACGCAGGTAGTATGCCTCGGTCTCGATCGAAGCCGCCCAGGCGAGATATTCCGGACGGAAATCCGTGTCGAGAAAGTGGTTCATCAGCATCCTGAGGCCAAAGCGCTGGGTGTACAGCGCGCCGCTGTCAAGCCAGCGGCGGATATCCCCGATCAGCAGCGCGCGGTTTTTCCGAAAGCAGCGCGGGCTCACGGTATCGCAGACCGCCCAGTTGTCCACACAGGGGAGGAAGACATCGAGCGCCGCGACGCAGGCGTCATAGTCCCGGATGCGCTCAAGCAGCAGGCCGTGCAGCAGGTTTTCCTCGTGGTACTCATGCGGCAGAGCCTTGAGAAAGGCTTCCGCCTCCGCCGTCCCGTCCAGCTCTCTCGCGAGTGCGCGCAGCGCGGGGACGCGCGCGCCGAGGATGCTCTCGCGCCTGACGTTTGGGATGAGCCGCGCCGCGAAATCGGCGTTTTTCTCGTCGCCCAGCGCAAGCAGCCGCTCCTGTATGGCTGTCACGGGTTCTTCACCCCGCCGTAACGCCTGTCGCGGCTGCGAAAGACGGCGATCGCCTTGTCGAGCTCGGCGGGCGAGAAGTCCGGCCAGAGCACGTCCGTGAAATAAAACTCCGCGTAGGCGCACTGCCAGAGCAGAAAGTTCGAGAGCCGCTGCTCTCCGCCCGGGCGGATCAGCAGATCGGGGTCGGGGATGCCGGCGGAGTAGAGATAGCCGCCAAAGGCGGCCTCGTCGAGCTCACCGGCTTTCCCGGCGGCGTAGTCCTCGGCGTAGCGGCGCGCGGCGTGTACGATCTCGTCGCGCCCGCCGTAGTTGAGGCAGATATTCGCCTGAAAGCCATCGTAGCGCGTGGAGATCTCGTCGGTCTTATCGACCAGCGCGCGCAGCTCGGGTGAGAGCCCTTCCACATCGCCGAAGACCTTCATGCGGATGTGGTCGCGCTCCATGGTGTCGATGGCCTCATGCAGATAGCGCCCCAGCAGCTTCATGATCGTGGAGACCTCGCCCTCCGGCCGCCGCCAGTTCTCGGTCGAGAAGGCGTAGACCGTGAGGTACTGCACGCCGATATCCTTGCAGTAGGTCGCGATTTTGCGGAAGTTCTCCGCCCCCGCGGCGTGACCCGCCGTGCGGGGCAGACCGCGCTTTTTGGCCCAGCGGCCGTTGCCATCCAAAATGATGGCAATATGGCGGGGAACGCCGGATTGCTCCCGCTCCCCCGCCCTATTGTTGTCAGCCATGTACTCTTTCCTCAGATCTCCGTCAGCTCTTTTTCCTTGCGCTCGCTGATCTTGTCGATCTCCTTGATGAAGTCGTCGGTGAGCTTCTGGATATCCTTCTCAGCGATCTTGTAGTCGTCCTCGGTGATCTCAGACGCCTTCTGCTGCTTCTTGAAGCGCTCCACCGCGTCGCGGCGGATGTTGCGGATGGCGACCTTGCTCTCCTCGCCGTACTTTTTGGTGAGCTTGACGAGGTCGCGGCGGCGCTCCTCGGTCAGCGGCGGGAAGACGAGACGGATGCTGTGCCCGTCGTTCTGGGGGTTGATGCCGAGGTCGGAGACCAGGATCGCCTTCTCGATCGCCTTGAGCACGGACTTGTCCCAGGGGGTGATCAGCAGCGAGCGCGGATCGGGCGAGGCGACGGAGGCCACCTGCTGGATGGGCGTGGGCACGCCGTAGTAGTCCACCTGAACCTGATCGAGCACACCGGCGTTGGCACGGCCGGCGCGGATGGTTGCGAGCTGCGCGTTGAGCGCCTCGCAGGTCTTCTTCATTTTGCTTTCAAACTGCGCGTAGTCGGACATGATGAACCCTCCTTGATAATAGATTATTATAGGTGTATTACTGTACGATCGTTCCCAGCTTCTCGCCCGCGAGGACGCGGCCGATGTTCTCCGGCTCCGCCAGCGCGAAGACGATGACAGGGATGCTGTTATCCATGGCGAGGCTGGTGGCGGTGGTATCCATCACCGCGAGGTGGCGCGCGAGCACCTCGTCATAGCCAATGGCGTCGAAGCGCACGGCCTCAGGATTCTTGCGCGGGTCGTCGGAGTAGACGCCGTCGATGTTCTTAGCAAGCAGGATCGCCTCCGCGCCGATCTCCGCCGCGCGCAGCACCGCCGCCGTGTCGGTGGAGAAGAAGGGCGCGCCGCTGCCGCAGGCAAAGAGCACGATCGTGCCGCGCTCGAGGTATTCCACGGCCTTGCGCGCGTCGAAGCGCTCGCCCACGCCCTGGATATCGAAGGCGGTCATAATGCGCGCATCCGCACCGAGCTGACGGAACACGTCGCACACAGCCAGGCAGTTCATGGCCGTGGCGAGCATACCCATGCGGTCGGCACTCACGCGCTCGACCTTGCCCGCGCCGTCCTTCACACCGCGCCAGAAGTTGCCGCCGCCAATGACGATGCCCATCTGCGCCCCGGCGTCGGACGCGGCCTTCACCGCCTCGCAGACGCGCGTGACAAAGGCGAAGTCGAAGCCGGTGTGCTTGTCCGCAGCCAGCGCCTCGCCGCTGATCTTGATAAGTACCCGTTTGTAGGTCATGGGGAACACCTCCAGAATTAGATAAAAATGTAAAGTGAAAAGTGAAAAACTGAGGTGTCCGCTGCGCGGACGGATTGTAATTCGTCGCCGAAGGCGACACCATATTTTTTAATTTTTCACTTTTATCTTTTCACTTTTTAACAGATTATATGTCCAGTACGCCGAGGATCACGATGCCGACCACGACGATGGCGATAGAGGCATAGTGCTTCCAGGAGAGCTTCTCCTTGAGGAAGAGGCGGCTCCAGAGCACCGAGGCCACGCAGTAGGAGGAGATGATGGGCGCGGAGAAGGCGACGTGCTCCTCATCCGCCAGCGCGTAGATGTAGAAGAACTGTCCGATGGTCTCAAAGACTGCGCCGGTGTACTTGGGCGCCTCCTCGCGGGCAATCAGCTTCTGCTTCTTGACGCCAAGGACATAGACAGCGCAGACTGCGCCGACAAGCAGGAAGGTCAGCTCATAGGCGACGTTCGCGGAGTCCTCGTCGAGCACCTCGAGCACGCGGGAATCGGCGAAGGTGCCCAGCGCGTCGAGCAGACAGTAGACCACGGGGATCGCGAGGGCGATCCAGCTTTTGGCGTAATGGTGGTTCGATTCCTCCTGCCGCGCCCGTCTGAGCTCCTCATCCTCGTTCGACTCGGTCACGCCCAGCAGGATCACGCCCACGCAGACCAGCGCCACGGCGACCAGGGCGATGGGAGGCAGATCCTCGCTGATCCCGGCGGTCAGGAGCGTCAGCACCGCGACGATCGCGCCGGAGCTGTTGCAGATAGGGGAGGAGATCGAGAGCTCGATGTACCGCAGTCCCAGATAGCCGATGGCCATGGAGACGATATAGAGCATCGAGACCGGGAGATACGTCCAGATGACCTGCCAGGAGATCTCCACGCCGCCGATGAAGACTTCATACGCCGCATGAAGCCCCATCACCACGCCGACGGCCATGACCATTTTCAGGTGACTGTACTTATCCTTTGCGTCCTGACAACCGATTTTTGAGAACAGATCTGAGCCGCTCCAGCAGAGCAGCGCAACAAGCGCAAACCAAAACCACATTTTCCCGTTTTCCGTTTCTCCCCGTCCGATGAAGGAAGTCCTTTCTTTTTGTTTACAGGAGATAATATTACCACAGCCCCGCCCTTTTGACAATAGCCGAAAAAAAGAGTTCTGCGCTCCCATGCCCGTTTCACCAGACTTCCCGCCCCGCTCTGGGGTATACTCCCGGCATGGACGTGATGTATCTCGATCTCTGGTTTGGGCTCAACGCGCTGTGCGACTATCTGCTGTGTCTGCTGACGGCACGCGCGGCGGGGCTGGTGCTGCGGCGGCGGCGCTACGCGCTCGCGGCGCTGCTCGGCGCGCTCTACGCCTGCGCCGCGTGGCTGCCCGGTCTCGGCTTTCTCGCGCGGCCGCTCTGGCGGCTCCTCTGCGGGGTCGGGATGGGGCTGATCGCCTTTGGCCGTGAGCGGCGGCCGCTTCGATGTGTGCTGCTGTTTTTCGCGGTATCTGCGAGCTTCGGCGGCGCGCTCACGGCGCTCTCCGCCGGAGGCGGGACGCTGCGCGCGCTGCTTGCGAGCTTTCTGCTCTGCTACGGCGTCGGCGCGCTGCTCTTTCGTGTGCAGGGGCTGTTCCAGGGGCGGCGGCTCGTCGCGGTCGAGGTTTGTCACCGGGGGCGCTCGGCGCGGTTTTCAGCGCTGCGGGACACCGGCAACAGTCTGCGCGACCCGGTGAGCGGCGCGCGGGTGCTCGTCGCCTCACCGAAGGCTCTCGCGCCGATCCTCGGGGAGTTTGCGGCGCTCTTCGAGACGCTCGACCCGCTCTCCCTCCAGGCGCTGAGCGGACAGCTCGGAGACCTCGGCGCGCTGCGTCTGCTGCCCTACGCCGCCCTCGGCGGCGGCGGGCTGCTGCCCGTTCTCCGTCCCGAGAAGATCCTGCTCGACGGGCGCGCGTGTCCCGGTCTCCTGCTCGGCCTCTCCCCGCACGCCCAGGGCGAGGACTTTGAGGGAATCATCTAAAAAATGAAAAACGAACAGAGAAAAATAAAAAAATTATTGTGTCCGCTGCGCGGACGGATTGTAATTCGTCGCCAAAGGCGACACCATAGCTTTTAATTTTTCACTTTTATCTTTTCACTTTTCGCTGTCATGAAAGGAGCGTTTATATGTTATGTAAACCACAAGTATTCTTCCTCCGCGAGCAGCTTCTCCAGATCCTCGGTCTCGAGCCGCCGCCGGTTTTTTACATCGGCGGCAGCGAGACCCTGCCCGCCCCTCTCTCGAAGGACGAGGAGGAAGCGGCGCTGACCGCCCTGGAGCGCGGGGAGGAGGCGGCTCGACAGAGCCTGATCGAGCATAATCTGCGCCTCGTGGTGTTTATCGCCAAGCGCTTTGAGAACACCGGCATCAACCTCGAGGATCTCATCTCCATCGGCACGATCGGGCTCATTAAGGCGGTGAACACCTTCAACAGCGGCAAGAACATCAAGCTCGCCACCTATGCCTCCCGCTGCATCGAGAATGAGATCCTCATGCACCTGCGCAAGGTCGGGGCGCAGCGGGCGGAGGTCAGCTTCGACGAGCCGCTGAACACCGACTGGGACGGCAACGAGCTGCTGCTCTCGGACATACTCGGCACGGACGAGGACGAGGTCTCGCGTCCGATGGAGGACGACGCCGACCGCCAAATGCTGCGCGAATCCATCGCCATGCTCTCCGAGCGGGAGCAGAACATCATCCTCATGCGCTTCGGTCTGCCCCACGGGCGCGAGTACACGCAGAAGGAGGTCGCCGACAGCATGGGCATCTCCCAGAGCTACATCAGCCGTCTGGAGAAGCGCATCATCGAACGTCTCCGGCGCGAGATGCTGCGGCGCATGGAGGTGTAAAAAACTGCTCAGTCTCTCATTCGCGGAGGGGCTGAGCAGCTTTCTTTATTCCTTCACCAGATTGACGACCCACTTGCGGCTGCGCAGCATGATAAGGCCGATCACACATTTGACGAGGTTCATGCCCTCGACCAGCGCGTACATGGGCAGGATGGGCAGGCCGGTATAGCGCGAGAGCGCGAAGGCAAGCGGGATCTGCAGCACCCAGACGAACAGCGAGTCGAACACGAAGGTGATGAGCGTCTTGCCGCCGGAGCGGATCGTGAAATAGCAGGCGTTTGCGAAGGCGTGGGCGGGCATGAGCAGCGCCGTGATCAGCAGCAGGCGCGAGGCGAGCGCGCGCACCGTCCCTGTCGTGTTATACAAAAGCGGCACATAGGGCGAGGCGAGCGCCATCAGCCCCGCAATCAGCAGGCTCACCGCGACGGAGAAGGCCACCAGCTTCCGGTCATCCTCCACCGCGCGCTCCAGCTCGCCCGCGCCGAGGAGCTGCCCGATCAGGATCGAGATCGCGTCGCCGATCGAGATAAACGCGCCGAAGAAGAGGTTCCCGACCGTGGAGGAGATATTGAAGGCGGAGACGACCTCGAGCCCGCGCAGGGAGTAGCACTGGTTGAGCATCGTCATGCCGCCCGACCAGAGCAGCTCATTGAGCAGCAGCGGCGCGCCGAGCACCAGCACCTTGCGCGTGAGCGCGGCGGGGACGCGCAGGCTCCGGTAGAGTGCGCGCATATAGGGCAGTCTCTCCGTGTGCCGATGCGCCCAGACGACCACGATGGCGCACTCGACAAAGCGCGCGAGCACCGTCGCCGCCGCAGCGCCGACCACGCCGAGCGCCGGGAAGCCGAGCTTTCCGAAGATCAGGATATAGTTGAACACGAGGTTCACGAGCACGGCGGCGATCCCGGCGCGCATGGGCAGCAGCGTCTCACCCGTGCCGCGCAGGGTGCTGGCGTAGATCTGCGTCACGGCGAAGGGCACGATTTGCAGCAGCATGACGTGCAGATAGCTCTCGCCGAAGCCGAGCGTCGCCGCGAGATCGAGCGCCTCCTGCCCCTCGTGCAGGAACAGCCCGATCAGTCCCCCGCCGAAGAGCAGCAGCGCCCCGCCGAAGACGAGCACGATCACCCCGGCGATCCAGACCTTCAGCCGCATGGTCTGCCGCACGCCCTCCTGATCGTTCTTGCCGTAGTACTGGGCGGTGAAGATCCCCGCCCCGGCAAGGCCGCCGAAGACGCAGAGGTTGAAGACGAAGAGAAGCTGATTGACGATGGCCACGCCGGACATGGGCTCGGTGCCCACCTGGCCGACCATGACGTTATCGAGGAGGTTTACGAAGTTTGTGATGAGGTTTTGGACAAAAATGGGGATCAGCACCGCAAAGAGCTTGCTGTAAAAGGCTCTGTCCCCGATGTAGCGTTTGAACACGGTTTTTCCCTCTCTTGCTGTGTAGTGCAGGGTATTGTACAGGACTTGCGGAAAAATTGCAAGAGCCCGTTTCCTTTTTGAAGCAGGCTCTTGTTATTCTTTTTCATTCAGGCTTGTCTTTTTCTCTCTTATCGTATATAATGTGTGCAATCTTTTGATACAGGAGAGACGCACATGGACGAAACCAGAAACTTTATCGAGGCCTTTGTCCGGGAGGATCTGTCCGAGGGGCAGCGCTGCGAGGGGATGCAGATCCACACCCGCTTCCCGCCCGAGCCCAACGGCTACCTGCACATCGGGCACTGCAAGGCGCTCACCATAGATTTCAGCACCGCCGAGCGCTTCGGCGGCATCTGCAACCTGCGTTTTGACGACACCAACCCCGCCAAGGAGGATACCGAGTACGTCAACGCCATCATGGACGATATCCACTGGCTGGGCTTTGACTGGGGCGACAGGCTCTTCTACGGCTCGGACTACTTCGAGCAGACCTACGAGATCGCCCTGCAGTTTATCAAGAAGGGGCTGGCCTATGTCTGCGAGCTGACGCCCGAGCAGTTCAAGGAGTACCGCGGCGACACCACCCACCCCGCCGTGAGCCCCTGGCGTGACCGCCCGATCGAGGAGAGCCTCGACCTCTTCCAGCGGATGCGCGCGGGCGAGTTTGAGGAGGGGCGCTACACCCTGCGCGCCAAGCTCGATCTTGCGAGCGGCAACTTCAATATGCGCGACCCCGTGCTCTACCGCATCCGCTACATCCATCACCACCGTCAGGGGGACAAGTGGTGCATCTTCCCGATGTACGACTTCGCCCACCCGATCCAGGACGCGCTGGAGGGCATCACCCACTCCCTCTGCTCGCTGGAGTACGAGGCGCACCGCCCGCTGTATGACTGGGTCGTGTCGAACGCCGATATCCCCGGCGTCAAGCCCCGGCAGATCGAGTTTGCGCGCCTCGGCATCAACTACACCGTCATGTCCAAGCGCAAGCTGCGCGCCATGGTCGAAGGCGGCACCGTCTCCGGCTGGGACGATCCGCGGATGCCGACCCTCTGCGGCCTGCGCCGCCGCGGCTATACCCACCGCTCGATCCGGGAGTTTTGCGACCGCATCGGCGTGAGCAAGGTGGACTCCATCGTCGATTGGGCGGTGCTCGAGAGCTGCCTGCGCGACGACCTCAACCAGAACGCCCGCCGCGTGATGGCGGTGCTGCATCCGGTGAAGCTCACTGTGACCAACTACCCCGAGGGACAGAGCGAGCTGCTTGAGATCGAGAACAACCCCCTGCGCCCCGAGGACGGGACGCGGCAGGTCTCCTTCTCCCGCCACCTCTGGATCGAGGCGGACGACTTCATGGAGGTGCCCGTGCCCAAGTACAAGCGCCTGCACCCCGGCTTTGAGGTGCGCCTCAAGGGCGCGTATCTCGTGACATGCACCGGCTGCGTGAAGGATGAAAACGGCAACGTCACCGAGATCCTCTGCGAGTACGACCCGCAGAGCCGCGGCGGCGACCCCGCCGACGGGCGCAAGGTCAAGGGTGCGACGATCCACTGGGTCGATGCCGCCACCGCCGAGGACGCGGAGGTGCGGCTGTACAGCTACCTCTTCAACGACCCCGATCCGGGCGCCTTCGGAGACGACTTCCTCGAGCACATCGACCCGAACAGCCTCGAGGTGCTGACCGGCTGCAAGGTGGAGCACTGCCTGGCCGAGGCCGCCATGCCCGATCCCATCCAGGACGCCGAGGGCTTCCAGTTCATGCGTCAGGGCTACTTCTGCCTGGATAACCGCGACGCAAAGCCCGGTCATCTGGTCTTTAACCGCTCCGTCAGCCTCAAGGACAGCTTCAAGAAATAAACTCTTCCCTACTCCCCACCTGCTGGGGAGTAGTTTTTTTGCACAAAAATTGGCGGTGATTTTTGTCTGCGTTTCCGTCTCTTATACAAAAAAAGTCGATCTGTACTGTTGACGGGAAGGCGGAAATTCATGTATAATAAGATTACTATCTATGCACTCGCACCCGCGCCGTGCGGGCTGAAGGGGTCGCGCCGCCTGTCGGCGCCGCCCAAATCTCTATACGGGAGGGAAAACCATGTTGGATAAGGTTCGGGCTTTTCTGGAAAAGGTGTGTCCGTTTCTGTTTGACGACGATCTCCAGTTCAAGGTGCGCGATATCCTGCGCCTGCTGGGCGATCTGATCGTGTGGCCGTTCAACTACGTCAAGAGCTTCTTTAAGTAATAAGGAAAGAGGAACAAGCTATGAACGAAAAATACGCTCCTTTATTTACCCCGTTCAAGGTCGGCAATGTGGAGATCAAAAACCGCATTGTCCAGTGCTCCATGGGCGGCACCTCGCTCTTCGGCTGGCTGGAGCCCTGCCACTTCGATAAGGAGGCCGCAAACTTCCTGCTGCAGCGCGCGCAGGACGGCGTCGGCCTGGTTCTGCCCGGTATGCAGTGCGTGCGCGATACGATGGGCTGCCGCTGGCTCTATCAGAACAAGCCCATGTTCCGCGAGCTCGCAGCCTGGATGCCGGAGTTTCACAAGACCGGGGCGAAGCTGTTCATCCAGCTTGCCGCGGGCTTTGGCCGCTCGATGGCCGTCACCCCCTGGATGGTCGAGCTGAACAAGCGCCCCCTGCTCGGCAAGCTCGCCAGTCCCTTTGTGGACGTGTCCTTCTCCTGCGCCTCCGCCTCCGCCACGCCCAACCGCTGGCAGGAGGATATGCTCTCCCGCCCCATGACTGTGGAGGAGATCCATGAGATGGTCTACGCCTTCGGTCAGACCGCCAAGCTCCTGCGCGAGGCGGGCGTGGACGGCGTGGAGATCCACGCCGTGCACGAGGGCTACCTGCTCGACCAGTTCACGATCAAGAACTGGAACAGCCGTACCGACCAGTACGGCGGCTCCTTCGAGAACCGCTTCCGCTTCCCCGTGGAGATCGTGCAGGAGATCAAGCGCCAGGCCGGGGCGGACTTCCCCGTCTCGCTGCGCTACTCCGTCGTCTCCAAGACCAAGACCTGGGGGCACGGCGCCATGCCCGGCGAGGAGTTTGAGGAGTTCGGGCGCGATATGGCGGAGTCCGAGCGTGCCGTCAAGTACCTGCAGGACGCGGGCTACGATATGCTCAACGCCGACAACGGCACCTACGACGCCTGGTACTGGGCGCATCCGCCTCAGTATATGCCCGATAACTGCAACCTCGAGGACGTAGAGCACGTCCGTCAGTTTGTGACCATCCCCGTCGCCTGTGCCGGGCGTATGGACCCGGTCAAGGCCGCCGAGGAGATCGCCGCCGGCCGTCTCGACGCGCTGGCCATAGCCCGCCAGAACCTCTGCGATCCCGACTGGATCACCAAGATCCTGCGCGGCGAGGAGGACAAGATCAAGCCCTGTATCCGCTGCCACAACGGCTGCTTCAACTTTGCCAAGTATAAGGGCACCGCAAACATCCAGGCGCTGCCCGACTCCCTGCATCTCGGCCGCTGCGCCCTCTACCCGCCCACGATGCAGACGAACCGCTACAAGATCGTCCCGACCAAAAAGCCGAAGAAGGTCGCCGTCATCGGCGCCGGCATCGGCGGTCTGGAGACGGCGCTGGTGCTCAAAAAGCGCGGGCACAACCCCGTCGTCTTTGAAAAGAGCGACAGTCTGGGCGGTCTGTTCCTGACGGCCTCCGCCATGTCCTTCAAGGAGAACGACAAGGAGCTGCTGCGCTGGTATGAGCGCGAGGTCAAGGAGCAGGGTCTCGACATCCGCTTCAACACCGAGGTGAGCGATCTCGGGACGCTGCGCGGCTTTGACGAGATCGTGGTTGCGACCGGCTCCGTGCCCCGCACCATGCCCGCCGTCAAGGGCTTTGACAAGTGCCTGACCTTCCGCCAGCTCCTGCGTGAGAAGGTTCCCGTGGGCGACAAGGTCGTCTTCTTCGGCGGCGGTCAATCCTCCTGCGAGGCGGCCTATGAGATGATTTTGCAGGGCAAGCACCCGATCATCGTCGAGTACGCGAAGGATCTCGTGCCCGCGCAGAACGTCTGCCTCTCCAACGCCTCTTTCCTGCGCGACATGATGGCCTACAAGAAGGTGCCCGTCTACCTCGAGAGCACGATCACCGAGATCGGCGACAAGACCGTCACCATCCGCTCCAAGGATGGCAAGACCGTGACCGAGGTCGAGTATGACAACATCGTCAACGGCATCGGCTTTGTCCCGACGCCGGTCGGCGGCAAGGGGCCGCACATCCACCGCGTGGGCGACTGCGTCGCCATCGGAAACCTCCGCACCGCCATCTGGCGCGCGTGGGACGTGGCAATGAAGATCTGATCCCACCCTATATAAAAACACAAGCCGCCCGAAAGGGCGGCTTGTTGCGTTTATTCTTTGCGAATCTCCTCCATGATGCGCGCGACGAGGCCCGTGCGGCCGAAGGGCGTGATCAGGTAGTAGCCGTCCACATACGGGCGCATCCGCCGCGCCATGTCTGTGGAGATCTCGAGTGCCAGCGCCTCGCCCTGAGCGCGGTCTGCGCCGTGATAGCGCGCGATGGTCTCGGGGCTGACCTCGATGCCTGCGATCTCACTGCTCAGAAAGAGGGCGTTGCGCTCGCTCACGATGGGCATGAGGCCGCCGAGGAGCTTGCCGTGGAGCTGCTCGCGCGCAAGCATCAGGTTCTCCAGTCCCCGTTCCGTCAGCACCGGCTGGGTGAGAAAGCCCTCCGCCCCGTTCTCCTCCTTCTCGCGCGCAATGTCGAGCTGCACGGAGAAGTTGCGGACATTGACGTTCAGCGCCGCGAAGATATGAAAGGGCTCGGGGAGCATCGAGCGGTTGAGGCTCGAGACAAAGCGGATCAGCTTGCGGGAGTTGAAGTTATAGACGCTCTTGACCTCGTCGCGGCTCGCGGCGGGGACGGGGTCGCCCGTCACGAGCAGCACGCTGCCTATGCCCTCGGCGCTCAGTCCGAGCAGCAGCGCCTGGGTGGCGTTGAGGTTCCGGTCGCGGCAGGTCAGGTGCGGGATGGCGGGCATCCCGAGCTCGCGGCGCAGCTTGCAGGCCATGAGGCTCGAGTCCATCCGCGCCCGCGCGACCGGGCAGTCCGCCACGGTGAGGATATCCGCCCCGCTGTCGCGCAGCTCCCGCGCCCCGGCCATAAAACGGCTCACATCCGCCCCGGTGGGCGGGTCGAGCTCCACGGCGAAGGGGCGGCGAGCCGGGTCGCACAGCGCCTCCCAGAAGGGATCGGCGCGCCGGGGCGGCTTCTCGCGCTCGCGCGGCGCGGCGGGATACGCCGCGAGCGTCGGGGACTTTGCGCGCAGCGCCGCGTCCGCGGCGGCGATATGCTCCGGCGTGGTGCCGCAGCAGCCGCCCACGATCTGCGCGCCGAGGGCGTGCAGCGCGGCGAGCTGCGCGGCGAAGTAGCCGGGGTCGCCGTCGTAGTAGGTGCGATTGCCGCGCACGGTGGGATAGCCCGCGTTCGGCATGGCGGAAAAAAGCCCGCCGATCTCGCCGATACGGCGCTTGAGCTCCACCATCTGGCGTGCGCCGGAGACGCAGTTGAGCCCCACGGCGTCGATGTTCTCATCCTCCGCCGCCGCGCGGCAGAGCTCCCCGATCAGCCGCCCGTCGCGCGTGAAGCCGTCCGGCTGCGCGGCAAAGGAGACGAGCACGAAGGCGTCGGGCGCGGCGAGCTTGATATAGCGCGCCGTCTCGCGCAGGCATTGCTCGCTCCCCATCGTCTCAAACAGGAAGTGCCGCGCCCCCAGGGCGAGAAAGCTCTCTGCGAGGAAGAGATATTCCCCCAGCAGCTCGCCGTCGTCCCGCGCGTCAAGCGGGCCGATGTCCGCAAAGACGTACGCGCTCTCCCCCGCCGCACGCCGCGCGATCTGCCAGCCCTCGCGCAGCATGGCGAGGCAGTCCTGCTCAGGGAAGTTCTGTCGGTTCGCGCCATAGGTGTTGGTTTTGATCGCCGTGCAGCCCGCCGCGAGATAGGCGTTGTGGATCGCCTCGATCTCGCCGGGCGCCGTGAGGTTTGCCCACTCGCAGTCGCGGTGGCTGGTGCGGTTGCGCTGGGCGTAGTAGGTGCCCATGCCGCCGTCAAAGAGCAGCACGCCGCGCTCACGGATATAGTCTCTGATCTCCTTCATCCGAGCACCTGCTTTGCAATATCCGCACCGGCCTTCGCGTCCTTCGCGTAATAGTCCGCGCCGATCTCGGCGGCATAGTCCGCCGTGAGCACCGCGCCGCCCACCATGACCTTCCCCGGCCAGCCGCTCTCACGCAGCAGGGTGATCGTCTCGCGCATACTCCCGACGGTCGTGGTCATCAGTGCCGAGAGCCCGACCAGCCCCGCCTGCTCGCGCACCGCCGTCTCCACGATGCGCTCCGGCGGCACGTCCTTGCCGAGGTCAAGCACGGTATACCCGTAGTTTTCCAGCACGACGCGCACGATGTTCTTCCCGATATCGTGGATATCCCCGCGCACGGTGGCGAGGACGATCTTCCCCTTCGAGACGCTTGGCCCGCCGCGCCGGGCGATGCAGCGCTTGACAAGCTCAAAGCCCTCGCAGGCCGCGCCCGCCGCGCTCATAAGCTGCGGGAGAAACAGCTCCTGCCGCTCATAGCGCTCCCCCACCCGGTCAAGTGCCGGGATCAGCAGGGTGTTGACGACCTCCAGCTCGCTCATGCGCCCCAGTGCCTCGGCGGTCAGGGCGGCGGTCTCCTTTTTGAGCCCGCGCAGCACCGCGTCGGCAAGGCTCAGCCCGGTCGGCTGCGTGGGCGGCTTCTCCTGCTGCGCGGAGGCGAAGCGGCGAATATAGTCCGCGCCGCCCGCGTCCTCGCCCGAGAGCACCCGGAAGGCCGCGACCGCGTCCATGATCGGGCGGCTGTTCGGGTTCAGGATCGGCAGCTCCAGCCCTGCCGCGAGCGCCTGGGCGAGAAAGCCCGCCGTCAGCGTCTCGCGCGAGGGCATACCGAAGGAGATGTTGCTCACGCCCAGTACCGTGTGCAGTCCAAGCTCCTGTCTCACATAGCGCAGGGCGTGCAGGGTCTCCCTTGCCTGCTCCTGCTGCGCCGCGACCGTGAGCGTCAGGCAGTCAATATACACGTCGCTCTCCGGGATCTCCCAGTCCCGCGCCGCGTCGCGGATGCGCCGCGCGATGGCGACGCGCCCGTCCCAGGTGGGCGGGATGCCGTTTTCATCGAGGCACAGCCCGACCACCGCCGCGCCGTAGCGCTTGCAGAGCGGCAGGATGCTCTCGAGCACCTCCCGCTTGCCGTTCACCGAGTTCACGATCGCCTTGCCGCTGACCGCGCGCAGCCCCGCCTCGAGTGCGGCGGGGTTGGAGGAGTCAAGCTGCACGGGCAGATCGACCGCCGCCTGCACCGCCTCGACCGCGCGGCGCATCAGCGCGACTTCGTCGAGGCCGGGGAGCCCGACGTTGATATCCAGAACGTCCGCGCCCGCCTCCTGCTGCTCCATGGCGCGCGCGACGATATAGTCGATGTCCCCCTCCCGCAGCGCCTGCTGGAAGCGGGGCTTGCCGGTGGGGTTGATACGCTCGCCGATCACGCACACGCGCCCGAGCTCCGCTGTCACTGTGGAAGAGCACAGCCCCTCGCGCAGCTTCACAGGGCGGCGGTTCGGAACCTGCCCGGCTGTCGCGGCGCAGAGCGCGCGGATATAGTCCGGCGTGGTGCCGCAGCAGCCGCCGAGCAGACACACGCCGAGTGCGCTCGCCTCGCGCAGCGCGGCGGCGAAGTCCTCCGGTTTCACGTCGTACTCGCCGGTTGCTGGATCGGGCAGCCCGGCGTTGGGCTTGAGGATCAGCGGGAGCGCCGTCCACTCCCGCGCCTCGCGCACGAGCGGCAGCAGTTCTTTCGGCCCGAGGCTGCAATTGAAGCCCATCGCGTCCACACCAAGCCCCGAGAGCGTCAGCGCCATCGCGGAGACCGTGACGCCGAGAAAGCTCCTGCCCGTCTGTTCAAAGGTCATCGTGACCCAGACGGGGAGATCGCTGTGCTCCTTGGCCGCGAGCACAGCGGCCTTGACCTCGCGCAGATCGCTCATCGTCTCGATCACGATCACGTCCGCCCCGGCGTCGCGCCCCGCCTCCACCATCTCGGCAAAGGCGTCGTAGGCCTCCTCGAAGCGCAGATCGCCCAGCGGCGCGAGCAGGCGCCTCGTCGGGCCGATATCGAGCGCGACAAGCGTCCCCTCTCCGCCCGCCGCGCGGGCGCAGCGCACACCGGCAGCGCAGAGCTCCCGCGCGCTCTGCCCGCTGCGGCTGAGCTTGAGGCGGTTCGCGCCGAAGGTGTTGGTATACAGCACACGGCTGCCCGCCTCCACATAGCTGCGGTGAACGGCAGTCACAGCCTCGGGGTGCGTCAGGTTCCAGAGCTCTGGCAGTTCCCCGGCGCGCAGCCCCGTGCGCTGGAGCATCGTGCCCATCGCCCCGTCGAGAATCAGCAGCTCAGTATAGTCCACAGCTCTTCCCCTCTCTTTTTGCATAGCTCGCTCAAGGTGTTTTTGAAGCGGCAAAGCTGCCTCAAAAGCGGATTTGATTTTGTTTGCCGCCCTCCGAGGCGGCAAATCAGAGGGAAGCGCCGCTCTGAACTCCCCCGAAGCCGCACATGACTGGGCAGCGCCCTCTTTTATATACACAGCTCTCCCGCTTGTCGC
>JAZQCO010000038.1:0-13765 GCA_045546335.1 Candidatus Limivicinus sp.
CCGTCGGGGCAGCGCATGGCGATGCCGACGTGGTCGGCATCGGGGTCGGTGGCGAGCATGAGGTCGGCGCCGGTCTCCTCGGCGAGCTTCAGACCGTACTTGAGCGCCTCGAAGATCTCGGGGTTGGGGTAGGGGCAGGTGGTGAAGTAGCCGTTGGGATACTCCTGCTCGGGGACGATGGTGATATCGGTGATGCCCATATCGTTGAGCACATGGGTCACGGGGACAAGGCCGGTGCCGTTGAGCGGGGAGTAGACCAGCTTGAGCCCTGAGCTCGCCGCGAGACCGGGGCGCACCTGACGCGCCTCGACCGCCTCATAGAAGGCTTTCTTGCAGTCGTCGCCGACAAACTGGATGAGCCCCTTCTCCACGCCCTCGGCGAAGGAGATGCGCTTGGCGCCGGTGAGGATATCGGTCTTCTGGATCTCGCTGTAGACGATGGCGGCGGCGTCGTCGGTCATCTGGCAGCCGTCGGGGCCGTAGGCCTTGTAGCCGTTGTACCTGGCGGGATTGTGGGAGGCGGTGACCATGATACCGGCGTTGCAGTGATAGTAGCGCGTGGCGAAGGACAGTGCCGGGACGGGCATGAGCGCGTCATAGATGCGCACATGGATGCCGTTTGCCGCGAGGACACCGGCGGCCTCCTTGGAGAAGACATCGCTCTTGAGGCGGCTGTCGTAGGAGATGGCGACCGTCTGGGTGCCGCCCTGGGTCAGCACCCAGTTGGCGAGACCCTGCGTGGCCTGGCGCACGACCCAGATGTTCATGCGGTTGGTGCCCGCGCCGAGCGTGCCGCGCAGACCGGCAGTGCCGAACTTCAGCGACACGGCGAAGCGATCCTTGATCTCCTCCTCGTTCCCCTGGATCTTCAGCAGCTCCGGCAGCAGATCCGGGTCCTCCAGATCGTGCCCCAGCCAGCGCTCATAGGCTTCTTTGTACATAGTATACCCCTTTCTTATGTGAATACGTTTTTGCGGATTGCCTGTCTGCTATTCTACCATAGTTCCGCCGCCCCGACAAGGGATATTTTCAATTAACGCTGTTATCTCACCGATTGCCGCAACAGAGCCCTTTCCCGCCTTTCCCCCGTGGAAAGAGCCTGATTTTTACAGCGCCAAGTGACGCGCTTCTTGAAGGGAAGCTCCTATACTGTTCCCACCTAGTTCTATCAGGGGAGGATGGATGGAATGGCTATGGAAAACGCGGGAAACAGGGCGGCGCTGCAGGCCGTCGTGCGGGAAAAAGCGGGGGAGCGCCGCTTCTGGATCATGGGGCGGTGCGTGTTCTACGCGGCGATGGGCTTTGTGCTCTCGCTCTCGCGCGTCAGGGAGAGCGGCGCGCCGTTCGGGATGGCCTTCGTCGCCTGCGCCGGCTCCGGGCTTACAGGCGTGTGCGCGCTGCTCGGCGCGGCGCTGGGCTATCTCACCGGCGGCGGGATCGAGTGGGGCGTGCGCTATGTGGCGGCGTCGGTGCTGGTGTATACGATCGGCTTTCTCTTTCAGGAGCTGCGATTTGCACACACACGCTTCTTCATGCCCGCCGCGGCGGGGGCGGTGATGGCGCTCACGGGCTTTCTCAGCAGCTTCACGCCGCTTGGCGGCGGGGTGCCGCTGGGCGCGGCGGTGTTCCTCGAGACGGCGCTCGCCTTCGGCGGCAGCTACTTCTTCCGTGAGGCGCTCTTCACCGCGCCGCGCACCACGGAGAGCGCGGAGATCCGCCACGGTGTATCGGCGGTGATCCTCGCGGCCTGCCTGCTGATCGCCCTGAGCCGCCTTGTGCTCTTTCACACGGTCTCACTCGGCCATGTGGCGGCGCTGCTGCTGGTGATGGCCTGCGCCATGAAGGGCGGGATGCTCACGGGTGCGGCGGTCGGGACGGTGCTCGGCCTTGCGATGGATGCCTCCGGCCTCGGCGCGCCGTTTTACACGATGGCCTATGCCCTCTCGGGGCTCTTTGCGGGGGTGTTCGGGCGGCACGGGCGGCTGATCTTCGTGCTCGCCTTCGTGCTGGCGGGGGCGCTCGCGGTGATCTGCGCGTGGAGCACGGAGGTCTACCTCAGCGCGCTCTTTGAGACCTTCTGCGCCTCGGTGATCTTCCTGATCCTGCCGCGCGCCTGGCTCAGCCGGACGGGGCTGCTTTTGCAGCCGATGGAGAAGGGCAGCGGGGAGACAGGGCTGCGGCGCTTCGCGGCCGAGCGGCTGCGCGGACTCAGCGAGGCCTACGGCGAGGTCTACGCCATCGTGCAGCAGAGCGTGACGGAGCCGGTCAACGACGAGAACATCGCCCGGCTCTTCGACCGCGCGGCGGACGCGGTCTGCGTGCAATGCAAGCACAAGAACCGCTGCTGGAACGCCCAGTACATGGACACGCTCTCCGCCATGAACGACGCGACGCAGGCGATGCTCGCCAAGGGGAGCCTCGCCGAGGAGGATCTGCCCGCGCACTTTCGCGAGAAGTGCACGCTCCTGCCCGCCTTTGTCGGGGCGGTCAACGGCGAGCTGCGCGCGCGGCGCTATCGGCGGCTGCTGCGTGAGCGCCTGGGCGAGAGCCGCGCGCTCGCCTGGGGGCAGTACCGGGAGATCGCGGCGGTGCTCGGCGGTGTCGCGGACGAGCTGGGCAGCCGCAGCGGCGCCGATCCCGCCGCCGAGCGGCGTGTCGTGCGCTATCTGCGCGCGCTGGATATCGAGGCGGAGTGCGCGGTGTTCCGCGACGGGAGCGGGCGCGTCCATGTCGTGCTCGAGAGCGGGCGGCTCACGCCGCTGCTGCGCGAGGAGGACTATCTCGAGCAGCTCAGTCAGGCGGTGGGCGTGCGGCTGTGCCAGCCGGAGGAGCTGCGCGAGGGCAGCGAGCGCCTGACACTACTCGAGGCGGAGCCGCTCGCGGTGTCGGTCGGGATCGCGGCGCTGAAAAAGCGCGGCGAGAGCGTGAGCGGCGACCGGGGCAGCTACTTCAAGACCGACGCGGGTGTGCTCTGTGTGCTGCTCTCCGACGGCATGGGCACCGGGAGCGAGGCGGCGGCGGACAGCGCGCGGGTCGTGGCGATCCTCGAGAAGTTCCTGCGTTCCGGCGCGGACCCGGCGGTGGCGATGCAGATCTTAAACTCCGTCCTCCTCCTCTCGGGCGGGGACGAGTGGGGCTGCGCCACGGTGGATCTCATGTGCGTCGATCTCTTCAGCGGGGAGACCAGCTTCTATAAATACGGCGCGGCGCCGTCTCTCGTCAAGGACGGGGAGAGCATCCGCCGCGTCGAGGGCGAGACCCTCGCGGCGGGGCTTCTGAGCGGCGAGGGGAGCGCGCCGGACACGGTGCGGATGCGCCTCAAGCCCGGCTCTCTTGCGGTCGTGGCCTCGGACGGTGTGCTCGCCGAGCAGGACGACGCCTGGCTGCGCGAGCTGCTGCGCGGCGAGGAGCGGGATATGAAGGGGCTGGCGCGCACGGTGCTGCACGCGGCGGAGGAGCGCTACGGCGCCAACGACGATATGACCGTGCTGACCGTGCGGGTCGAGGAACGGGGGTAGCGATAATAATGAATAATGAATAATGAATAATGAATAATGAATAATTATGGTGTCGCCTGCGGCGACGGATTGAAATAAAGGGCGGAAAACCCACAACAGGCCGTAGGGGAGGGGCTTGCCCCTCCCGTGAATTTGCACGAACCCCGCTGGCCGTGCGGGTCGAGGAGCGGGGGGAGCTATAATAAATAATAATGAATAATGAATAATTATGGTGTCGCCTGCGGCGACGGATTGAAATAAAGGGCGGAAATCTTGGGGGTTCACCGTAGGGGAGGGGCTTGTCCCCTCCCGCAGATTAGCGGGATGCCCGCAGGGAACGCCGCCCTCGGCGTCCCGCGCGCAGCGGGGCTGGTTCTCTACGGCGCCTGACGCAATAAAAAAAGATGCCCCTGCGGCATCTCCTGACACACTATCCCATAAAAACGAAATGACCCTTGACCAGTCCATCTTCCTGATGCGGTCAAGGGTCATTTCATGGAATTCTTGGTATCTAACATCCTGGTTACCTCTCTTTCTTCAGATTTGTGCCCGCGCAGCTCTCGAAAGCGTTCACCATACAATCAGTTTCATCATTCAACATCTCTAAGTGAGACCACTTTCTGTTGTGGGAGGTTTCAATTGCTGTCGGGTACGACCGAGCCGAAGTCCCATTTAAGCTCCGTGCTGCGGCCAATCTATATTAAATCTGTCTCTTTCCTTGTGGCAATAAGATACCAGATTTTTCGCCCTTTGACAAGTGGTAAACAAGACAAAGATATTGTGCGGTTTTTATGCGTGTTGCACAAGCAAAGTTCAAAAATTTTTATGAAACCGATTCACAGCTGTGCGAAACGCACAAGAATCAGCGCAAGCTGGAGCACGAGCAGCAGCGGCACGAGGATGCGGAAGAGCGGCTTTCTCGTCTTGTGGCGGAACACGCGCATCCCAAGCCACGCGCCCGCCGCGCCGCCGAGGGAGGCGTAGAGCAGCAGCCGAAACTCCGGGATACGCCGCCCGCCCAGACGCGCGAGGCGCTTGTCGCGCCCGAAGGCGAGAAAGCAGAAGAAATTGATAAAGAGCGCGTAGAGCGCGGCGATCAGCAGCGGCATGGCGACCTCCCAAACGTGGATGCCGGCATAGTAGCCCTCGGCGGCGCGTCTGTCAAGTGGATTTCCTCCTTGCCATCTCTCCGGATTTCGTGTACAATGGGGAAAACACGAAAGAGGGCGAAACGATGGGAACGGTGCTGCTGTACAACATCCGGGACGAGAAAAAGCGCCTCGGCATCCTGCTGCTGCTCCACAGGCTGGGGCTGAGGCCGCGCGAGGTCGCGCCCGAGGAGCAGGGGCAGCCTCTGGGGCTGCTGCTGGGACTGGCGGGCTACGCCCCCGGCGGGGACGGCGGGCGCTTTCCCGACGAAATGCTGGTGATGCACGCGCTCAGCCGCGCGCAGTTTAACGCCCTGCTCGACGGACTGCGGCGCGGGAAGACCCCGGTGGCGCTCAAGGCCGTCGTCACCGAACACAACGTCGCCTGGAGCTCAGCGAAGCTGCACCGGGAGCTGGCCGCCGAGCATGAGGCCATGCAAAAGAGACAATAAGGAGGACGCGCTATGCCGATCGTCGTAGTGGGAAACGTATTTGTGGACATCAAGGGCTTTCCCGACAACAAGTATATCCCCGCCGGGCGCAACGCCGGGTGGGTGGAGTTCGTACACGGGGGCGTGGGGCGCAACGTCGCGGAGGATATCGCGAATGTCGAGCTGCGCCCGCGCTTTGTGAGCATGGTGGACGACACCGCGCAGGGCGAGGGCGTGCTGCGCAAGCTCCAGAAGCACAAGGTCGATACCCGCTTTGTCGCGACCGTGCCGGACGGCATGGGGCTCTGGCTTGCGATCCACGACGCGACGGGGGATATCGTCTCCTCCATCTCCAAGCGCCCGAAGATGGACGCCATGGTCGAGCTGCTCGATCAGCACGGAGATGAGATCTTCGCCGACGCGGACAGCATCGTGCTCGAGATCGACATGGACAAGGAGATCATCAAGCGCGTCTTCCACTACGCGGAGAAGTACCAAAAGCGCGTGTACGCGGTGGTCGCGAACATGTCCATCGCCGCACAGCGGCGGGACTTTTTGCAGTCGATCGACTGCTTTGTCTGCAACGCTCAGGAGGCGGGCATCCTCTTTGCCGACGACTATATGCAGACGATGGAGCCGGAGGCGATGGTGGAGGCGCTCGCGGAGCGGGTGAGCTCGGCGCGCATCCCCTCGATGATCGTCACAATGGGCAGCCGCGGCGCGGTCTACGCCTCGATGGCGGGGGAGAAGGGGCACTGCGCCGCGCGTCCCGTGCAGGTGCGCGACACCTCCGGGGCGGGGGACGCCTTCTGCGCGGGCGTCACGATCGGGCTGACCTACGGCAAGAGCCTGCGCGAGGCGGCCGATATCGGCGCGCGCCTGGCCTCCTCCGTCATCACCGTGACCGAAAACGTCTGCCCGCGCTTTCTCCCGAAGGAGCTCGGAATCGACCTGGAAGTAGAGGAATTTGACTTTTAACGGAACTGCATAAAAATAGTATCGCATTCGGCGGGAAGTTCGCGGTTTTTAACAAACTTCCTCTTTCCGCCGAATATTTATTTGCTTTTTTCGATTTAATGCTTTATAATGCTAAAGCAAAGTGAGGGTTCGCCGAAAGGGAGTACTCCCTTTTTCTCTTTTCCTGCGGAAAAGAGAAGGGTACTTCGAGACGGTGGGCCGCTGTCACTGACTCTGTTTGAAAGGAGAGAGGAATGTGGGAAAATATGTTATAAAGCGCATTCTTCTTGCCGTATTGACCGTCTTTATCATCTGCGCGATCACCTTCTTCCTGATGCACGCCGTCCCCGGCGGCCCCTTCAACCGGGAGAAGGCGCTGAGCGAGGCGACTGTCGCGGCGCTCAATGCCCGCTACGGGCTCGATAAGCCGGTGGGCGTGCAGTTTCTGCTGTATATGAAGGGCATTTTACACGGGGACTTCGGCGTGTCGCTGAAAAACGGGCGCGATATCTCGGCGATCATCCTCGAGTCGTTTCCGATCTCGGCGCGCCTGGGCGTGTCGGCGATGATCGTGGCGCTGCTGCTGGGTACCGTCTTTGGCAGCACCGCGGCGCTCATGCGCAATAAGCTGCCCGACCGCGTGATCGTGTTCTTCTCCACGCTCTTCACCGCCGTCCCGTCCTTCGTGCTCGCGACGCTCTTGCTGCTGGTGTTCTCCATCCGCCTCGGCTGGGTGCCGGTCTGGAGCCCGAAGACGCCAAGCTATGTGCTGCCCGTCATTGCGCTCTCGGCCTACCCGATGGCCTACATCACGCGCCTGTCCAAGACGAGTATGCTCGACGCGCTGAGCCAGGACTACATCCGCACCGCCCGCGCCAAGGGCGTGAGCCGCTTCAAGATGATCTTCAAGCACGCGCTGCGAAACTCCCTCATCCCGGTCATCACCTATGCCGGTCCCCAGATCGCCTACATCATCACCGGCTCCATGGTCATCGAGACCATCTTCACCGTGGGCGGCCTCGGCAGCAAGTTTGTCAGCGCCATCAACAACCGCGACTACACCCTTATCATGGCGACCACGATCTTCCTCGCCGTGCTGATGGTCGTGGCCAATGTGATCTGCGACCTGCTGTACAAGCTGGTCGATCCGCGTATCAAGTACGACTGAGAGGAGGAGACGTTTTGTATAAGATTTCCGAGGGCGCGCCGAAGAAGCATCTCCTCAGCACCCAGATCGACCTGAGCAAGTTCTCCGCCGCGCAGTTCGAGCCGGCGACGGAGGAGGAAAAGCGCCAGAGCGACGTCATGAGCGAGAGCACCACCTTCTTCAAGGACGGTATGCGCAAGCTGTTCAAAAACCCCCTGGCGGTCGGGAGCCTCATCGTGCTCTGCTGCATCATCCTGACCATCGTCATCGCCCCCATGATCGTCCCCTACCGCTACGAGGAGATCCTCTCCGTGAACGGCAGGCGCGACAAGGGCGCGAAGAACCTCGCTCCCTTCACCTACAGTGAGATGGAGCAGAAGTACATCGACGAGGGCGGGACGCGCTTCCCGCATATCTTCGGCACCGACGAGCAGTGCCGCGACTATTTCATCCGCGTGATCTACGGCACGCGCATCTCTCTGACCGTGGGCTTCTTTGCGAGCATCATCGTGCTCATCATCGGTATGCTCTACGGCAGCATTTCCGGCTACCTTGGCGGCCGGGTCGATCTCATCATGATGCGCATTGTCGATATCATCTACTCCCTGCCCGATATGCTTATCATCATCCTGCTCAAGGTCGTGCTCGACGAGCGGCTGCAATTCCCGGCGGGCAGCTTCCTTGCCAGGCTCGGCACCAGCATGGTGAGCCTCTTTATCGTCTTCGGACTGCTCTACTGGGTCGGTATGGCGCGTCTGATTCGCGGCCAGATCCTCTCCATCAAGGAGAATGAGTACGTCCTCGCCGCGCGCTCCATCGGCGCAAGCCCCGCGCGCATCATCCGCAAGCACATCATCCCCAACTGCCTCTCGGTCATCATCATCTCCACGGCGCTGCAAATCCCCTCCGCCATCTTCACCGAGAGCTTCCTGAGCTTCGTCGGCATCGGCGTGAAGGCGCCCATGCCCTCCCTCGGCTCTCTCGCCAACGCCGCGCGCGCCGGCCTGCAGAGCTACCCCTACAAGCTCATTTTCCCCGCCCTCATGATCTGTCTGATCGTGCTGAGCCTGAATCTGCTGGGCGACGGTCTGCGCGATGCGTTCGACCCGAAGCTGAAGAGGTGAGCGCCATGAGTGAATATCTGTTGAGCGTGCAGGATCTGCACACCTCCTTCTTTACCGACGCGGGAGAGGTTCAGGCCGTCAACGGCGTGAACTTCAACCTCGACCCCGGCGAGATCCTCGGCATCGTGGGCGAGAGCGGCTCGGGCAAATCCGTCACCGCCTACTCCATCATGCAGATCCTCGCCGACACCGGGCGCATCACCGGCGGCAGGATCCTCTACAAGGGCGAGGACTTGTCCACCTGGAGCGAAAAGCAGATGCAGGGCTTTCGCGGCAAATGCTGCTCCATCATCTTCCAGGACCCCATGACCAGCCTCAACCCCGTCTTCACGATCGGCAACCAGATGAAGGAGGCCGTCGTGCTCCATACCGACAAGCGCGGCAAGGAGGCGGACGACCGCGTCGTGGAGCTGCTGGAGCTTGTCGGCATCAACGAGCCGAGAAAGCGCGTCAAGCAGTACCCCTTCGTGCTCTCCGGCGGTATGCGCCAGCGCGTGATGATCGCCATGGCGCTCGCCTGCGAGCCGGACATCCTGATCGCCGACGAGCCGACCACCGCGCTGGACGTGACGATCCAGGCGCAGATCCTCGAGCTGATGCAGTCGCTGCAAAAGAAGCTCGGCATGGCCGTCATCCTCGTGACGCACGATCTCGGCGTGATCGCCGATATGTGCGACAACATCGTTGTCATGTACGGCGGGCGTATCTGCGAGCGCGGCACCGCGCGCGAAATCTTCTATAACCCCAAGCATGAGTACACGCGCGGGCTGCTGCGCTCGATCCCGAACGTGAACAACATGAAGAAGAAGCTGGTGCCCATCTCCGGCACGCCGATCAATATGCTCAATATGCCCAAGGGCTGCGCGTTCTGCGCGCGCTGCGATGCGGCGATGAAGATTTGTCTGAGCGAGGTGCCGACAGAGCTCACCATCAACGATGAGCACAAGGCGGCCTGCTGGCTCAATGTCCGGGATGCCATCGAGAAAGGGGAGAGTGCCGAATGAGCGAAAATCTTGTTGAGGTCAGGCACCTCAAGCAATATTTCCCCGTGCGCGTCGGCATGACCCGCACCGTGCCGCTCAAGGCGGTGGACGATGTGTCCTTCACGGTCGGCCGGGGCGAGACGCTCGGCCTCGTGGGCGAATCCGGCTGCGGCAAGACCACGGTCGGCCGCTCGATCCTGCACCTGTATGAGCCCACGGCGGGCGAGGTGCTTTTTGACGGCGAGGCCGTCACGAAAAAGAACATCCAGCCTATGCGCAAGCAGATGCAGATGGTTTTCCAGGACCCCTACTCCTCGCTCGACCCGCGCATGACGGTGGAGGATATCATCGGCGAGCCGCTGGATGTCCACCATCTCTGCTCCAACCGCAAGGAGCGGCGCGAGAAGATCCTGGAGCTGATGAACTACGTCGGCCTCAACGCCGAGCACGCGCGGCGCTACGCGCACGAGTTCTCCGGCGGACAGCGCCAGCGCATCGGCATTGCCCGCGCGCTCGCGGTCGATCCGAAGTTCATCGTCTGCGACGAGCCGGTCTCCGCACTGGACGTGTCGATCCAGGCGCAGGTCATCAATATGTTCGAGGAGCTGCAGGAGAAGCTGGGTGTGGCGTATCTCTTTATCGCCCACGACCTGCTGGTGGTGCACCACATCTCCCAGCGCATCGCCGTCATGTATCTCGGCAAGATCGTCGAGATCGCCGACGCGGACGAGCTCAACGCCCACCCCGTCCACCCCTACACCGAATCGCTGCTCTCCGCGGTGCCGATCCCCGATCCGGAGATCACCCGCGCCCGCCAGCGCATCCTGCTTGAGGGCGACGTGCCGAGCCCCCTCAATATGCCCAGCGGCTGCGCGTTCCGCTCCCGCTGCCGCTTCGCCACCGAGCAGTGCGCCAAGGAGTGCCCGGCGCTGCGGGATATCGGCGGCGGCCACCAGGTCGCCTGCTGGAACCGCTAAACACCCCTTGAAATACGTATTCACTATACGCGGGTTTCGCGTATTTTGAAAATATTTTGTCGAAAGGACGAACGAAATGAAAAAGCTGTTTACCCTGCTTCTGGCCGTGGTCATGGTTCTCTCCGTGGCCTCTGTCGGCGCCATCGCTTACGCGGACGACGCTGCCGATCTCGTGAGCGATGCCTTCATCGACCCCCTGACCGAGTGGTCCCAGTATGACGAGCTGATCGCCCAGATCAAGGCCGAGACCGACTTCGCCAAGCGCACCGAGCTGATGCACCAGGCGGAGGACATCCTCATGGCCACCAACTGCGTCATCCCCATCTACTACTACAACGACATCTATCTGCAGAAGGACTATGTCAGCGGCATCTACTCCAACCCCTTTGCCACCAAGTTCTTCATGTACACCAAGCTCGACAACGGTTCCGACACCCTGCGTCTGAACCTCTCCTCCGAGCCTGATTACCTCGACCCCGCCCTCAACAGCTCTGTTGACGGCGCCTGCCTCGCGGCGAACTCCTTCTCCGGCCTGTACACCTACAACGCCGAGGGCGTGACCGTTCCCGCCTGCGCCGAGGGCTACACCGTCTCCGAGGACGGCCTGACCTACACCGTCACCCTCAAGGAGGGTCTGAAGTGGTCCGACGGCTCCGATCTGACTGCCGCCGACTTCGAGTACTCCTGGAAGCGCGCCGCCGCCGATGAGACCGCGGCTGACTACGCCTATATGTTCAACGGCATCGCCGGCTTCCCCAACGACCTGGCTGTCAAGGCTGTTGACGACCGCACCTTCGAGTTCACCCTGACCGCCCCCTGCGCCTACATGGAAGACCTCATGGCCTTCCCCACCTTCTTCCCTGTCAAGCAGTCCGCGGTTGAGGCCTATGCCGATTGGCAGACCAGCCCCGGCGGCTGGTGCCAGGAGGCCGGCTTCGTCTCCAACGGCGCGTATGTCTGCACCGGCTGGGATCACGACGTCTCCATGACCTACGAGAAGAACCCGTACTGGTACGATGCCGAGAACGTCACCGTTGAGAAGCTCGAGTACATGCTCTCCGCTGACGACACCGCCATCTTCGCCGCCTACAACGCCGGCGACATCGACTTCGCCGACTCCGTCCCCACCGACGAGGTCGCTTCCCTCCTCGACAACCCCGAGTTCTACATCGTTGACGAGCTCGGCACCTACTACGTCGCCTTCAACTGCAAGAGCGCCATCTTCGAGGGGAAGACCCCTGAGCAGGCCGCCTGCATGCGTGAGGCCTTCATGATCCTGATCGACCGCGACTATATCTGCGAGAACATCGGCCAGACCGGTCAGGTCGCTGCCAACGCCTTCATTCCTCTCGGCATGGCCGACGGCAACGGCGGCTTCTTCAAGACCAGCGCCACCGAGGAAGGCTACTTCGATCCCTATGCTGTGAACAACGACTATGACGCCACTGTGGCGAAGGCCATCCAGCTTCTCGAGGCTGCCGGGTATGAGTTCGAGGACGGCAAGCTCGCCGCCTCCAACCCCATCCAGCTTGAGTACCTGACCAACACCACCTCCGGCCACATCGCCATCGCCGAGTCCATCCAGCAGGATCTCGCCGCTGTCGGCATTGAGCTGTCCATCGCTCAGCAGGACTGGAACGTGTTCCTTGAGGAGCGCAAGCAGGGCAACTTCGACTTCGCGCGCGAAGGCTGGATCGCTGACTTCAACGATCCTATCAACATGCTCGAGATGTGGACCACCGTCTCCGGCAACAACGACTGCCAGTTCGGTCGCTAAACCCCATAACGCAAAGGAGCTGCCCAACCGGGCAGCTCCTTTTTATGGTTTGCAGTTTCCGCAGGGCGTGTACCCGGCGTCGATCAGCTCATCATGCGAGGCGGTCACGTCCCGGCGGTTGGAGGGCTTCATGTCCCCAACGCTCGAGCACTCCGGGAGGTGGAAGCGCTTCGAGCTCTCGTTGAGCACATAGAGCCGCGCTTCGTTTGGGTCGAGTGTGGGGCTCGGACTTGGCAGCACGGCGGGGATGGCCGCGCCGCTCGCCGTGCGGATCGTGACGCGCTCCTCCGCGGCGTCCGTGGACGCGGGAGGCTCAGAGAGCGGCGTGAGTGAGATCGGCGCAGGCTCAGTCCCGCAGCCGACAAGCAGCGTGAGCGTGAGCAGCAGCGCAAGAATGCGCAGGCGCTTCATCAGCAACATCTCCCTATAAAAAAGTATAATACGCGGAGCATCCGGGCAAACTGGTTCTATCACCAGTTTAAGGAGGCTTCCAAATGATCGAACAGGATACCATCAAGCTGCTGCGCGAGTGCGACGCGGGGATCAACATGGGCATTTCGTCCATCGACGAGGTGATCGGCTTTGTCGGCGCGCCGGATCTGGCGCACACGCTGCGCGAGTGCCGCCGCGAGCACGACGTACTCGGGCGCGAGGTGCGCGATGAATTGCAGCGCTTCGGCGACGACGGCAAATCGCCGAATCCCGTTGCCAAGACGATGGCGAACATGATGACCGATATCAAGCTCACGCTCCACGAATCCGACCGCACGATCGCCGATGTGATGACCGACGGCTGCAACATGGGCGTCAAGTCCCTCAACCACTATCTCAACGCCTACAAGGCGGCCGACGAGCGCTCGAAGGATATCACCAAGCGCCTGATCCACCTCGAGGAGAAGATGACGGCGGATATGCGCCAGTTCCTTTGACAGTATACGCGCATCCTCGGGACGGGGCAAGAAAAACATGTGAAATTTACTAAAAAAAGACTTCCTTTCTGTGGCGGTATGTGTTAGAATACCGATAAGAAAAGGGCTCGCCCTTTTTGGCCACACGGATTACGAAAGGAGTTGGCATTAATGAAGTTCACTTTCACCGAGAAAAGGATGGATTCCTCCGAGGATCTGCGCGCGTATGCGATGCGCAAGATCGGCAAGCTCGATCGCTTTTTCAAGACCGAGGCGGAGGCCTTTGTCACCTTCAGCCTGGAGCGCGGGCGCTTCCGGGCAGAAATCACCATCCACAATAACGGCCTGTATTACAGGGCAAGCGAACTTACGAATGACATGTACGCCTCTGTGGATTCCGGCGTCGCCGCGATCGAGCGCCAGATCCGCCGTAATAAGACCCGCCTCGCCAAGCGTCTGCGCGAGGGGGCACTGGAGCGTGATGCCGAGCCGGCCTATCTCCCGGTTGAGGATGAGGCTGAGGCCGAGGAGTTCAAGATCGTGCGCAGCAAGCGCTTCTCCATCAAGCCCATGTCGGCGGAGGAGGCGATTTTGCAGATGAACCTGCTCGATCACGAGTTCTTCGTGTTTCGGAACATGGACGCCGAGGGCGCGATTGCGGTCGTCTACAAGCGCAAGCAGGGCGGCTACGGCCTGATTTGCGACGACGGCGAATAAGGCTCCCCCGCAACCGCATACAATTCCGCAAACGGTAATCTGTCAAAAGGGAAAGCTCCGGAGAGCTTTCCCTTTTGTTGGTTTTCCGGCGGAAAGCGG
>JAZQCO010000039.1:0-4547 GCA_045546335.1 Candidatus Limivicinus sp.
TAGCTAAGTGTTGTCTTCCCTAAGACCGCTTGGCCCTCCGACTTCGCCGTTCTCGCTCTTGAGGAAGCCGTAGGCGTTCTCGCCCTCGATCGCGAGCGTCGCGCTCTTGATGCCGGCCTCGTCGCCGTCGAGATAATCGAGCACCTTGCAGGTGTAGCCGTGCTGCTCGGCCCACATGTTGTACATGCGGTAGAGCATCTGCGTCCAGTCCCGCGCCTCGGTGCCGCCCGCGCCGGCGTGGAAGGTGAGAATGGCGTTGTTCGCGTCGTATTCCCCCGTCAGCAGCGTCTGCAGGCGCATTGTCTCGAGTTTTTCCTCAAAGGCGGTGTACTCGCTCTGCAGCTCGGGCAGCATGGAGTCGTCGTCCTCCTCAATGGCCATCTCGCAGATGGTCATCATGTCGTCCCAGCCGGAGCGGAGCTTTTCATATTTCTCGATCTTGTTTTTCAGCGCGCTGATGCGCTTTTGCACCTTCTGGCTGTTCTCCGTGTCGTTCCAGAAGCCCTCCTGCGCGCTCTCCTCCTCCAGCTTTTCGACCTCGTTGCGCGCGTCGTCCAGCTGCAGCGATTCGCCCAGCGCCTCCAGCTTCGGCAAAAGGGCGTTTAGCTTGTTTTTATAATCCTCAAATTCAATCAGCATGGATTTTACACACCTTATTCAAATATAGATTCTGAGTTATTATACTCAAATTCCGCCTTTTTGTAAATACCCGCATGTTTATGCATTGACTTATGTGTATAAATATGCACAAACAATTAATGGAATTTCTTCTCAGAACAAGGAAAATGCTGAAATTACAGCGAAATAGAGCTTTCCTAATTGACTTTTTCCGGAAATCGTGATTAACTGTGATTGTATTTTATTCAAGGAAGGGGCATGTTTTATGCATAAGACCCATCAGGCAAGCCGGCTTCTGGCCATGATCCTGCTGATCGCGATGCTCATGAGCATCGGCGTTTATGCCACGGATGCACAGGTTGAGGCCCCGGCAGCCGCGCTCAACGCGGAAGAGACCACGCTCATTTCGATGGACTCCTCCGAAACCATTGTTCTCACATTCCCGCTGTCCAAGGCGCAGGTCGGCGCATATAATGCCGCCGACGAGATCACCTGGACGCTGACGCGAAACGAGACCTACGCCAACGCGGGCGAGATCCATCCCGTCAACGGCGAGACCGCCCTCTTCCCGAACGAGGTGCAGTCCATCGCGCTCGAGGATCTGACCTACACCGGCCGCGGCGCGTTCAAGGTCACCAGCGTCGAGCAGGAGCTCGACGGTCAGAACCTCGTCCTCACGGTCAAGACGCAGGCCGCCGTCTCCAGCGGCAACAACAGCCTCATCCACGGCGAGGGCGGCGCTTACATGGATATCGCCGGCTCCTTCACCCTGACCGGCATGGCCGACAACGTTCCCCTCGCCGAGAAGGACAACGTCGTCGTCAAGCCTTACGCGAGCTTCCACACCATGTGGGAGATCTACGCGGAGATCACGGCGCTCGCCGCCGAGGGCGATGATGACGCCGCCACCGCGAAGCCCTATGTCACCGAGGGCTCCATGGGCACCTCCACCGCGGGCTACAACATGCCCTATCTGATTGTCGCCAAGGACAGCAAGGCTGTCTCCGAGTGGCTCGCCCTCTGCGAGCAGGCCGAGACCCAGCCCGATCAGGTGCTCGCCGATATCAAGGCCGGCAAGTACGACGATGTGAAGGTTCCGATCCTCTATTCCAACATCCACTCCAACGAGATCGCCGCCGTTGACGGCATCATGGAGTTTGCCAAGCTCCTCGTCGAGCAGGAGAGCATTGACTATACCAAGCTCACCGCCCTGACCGAGGCGGGCAAGGAGAAGGTGGAGACCCAGCGCGCCGCGCAGGGCTTGCATCTGAGCAGCCTCATCGAGGACAAGACCTCCTTCCTCGGCTCCATCTGGCCGAACGACAACAGCCAGAAGTCCGGCAAGGTCGCCGATTTTGACAGCTATTATGAGAGCGAGAACGTCACCGTCACGGTCGACGAGCTGCTCGACGACGTCTTCTTCCTCCTCGTGCCCGAGGAGAACGTCGAAGGCCGTCTCTACATCACGCGTGAGAGCTCCAACGGCTTCGACCTGAACCGCGACAACTCCTTCCAGGTCACCAAGGAGACCCAGAACATGCAGCACTTCATCGGCATGTTCAACCCCGTCACGCACGTGGAGCTGCACGGACAGGTCACCGGCTTCCAGGTCGAGCCCTGCGATCCGCCGCACGAGCCGAACGTGGAGTATGACCTTCTCGCAAACCACCTCATGACCGGCGGCGAGGCCTTCGGTGCCGCCGCGGTCGCGAACAACGAAGATTACCAGTCCTATGTCATCCCCGAGAGAGATTATCTCTACAGCGATGACGACGGCAACCCCTGGTGGGCCGATCCCTGGGACGACATGTCCACCAGCTACACCCCGCAGTTTGCCATGCTGCAGGGCTGCGTGGCCTACACGGTCGAGCTGCCCGCCTACAGCGAGTCCGCCCGCACCGCCGCCACCTTCGGCATGCTGGGCCTGTCCGACTATGTTGCGGCTGAAAAGCTCGCCTACCTCACCGACGAGGTCACGATCTATCAGCGCGGCGCGAACAACGCCAATTCCGACGCCGAGGTCGGCCCCTGGTTCACCGATGAGCACGATGTCGTCGGCGCCGAGGCGGACATCTTCCGTCCCGCCTATGACGGCGAAGGCGAGAACGGTCAGTTCTTCCCCGAGGCCTATCTGATCCCGCTGGATGCTGCCAATCAGGTCAACCTGCAGGCCGCCTACGACATGGTCGAGTGGCTCACCAGAAACGACGTCAAGGTCTCTCTGACGAACGCCGCCGTCACCGTGAACGGCGTGACCTATCCCGCCGGAACGGCTGTGGTCAGTATGTACCAGGCCAAGCGCAGCGTCGCCAACGGCGCGCTGTATGACGGTACGGTCATCACCGGCTGGACGACCCTCTATTCCGAGGGCATCACCGCCTTCAACTACACGCGCGGCTTCGACGAGGTTGTCGTCACCAAGCCCGCCGATTACAAGACCATCGCCGCCGCCGTCGGCACGACGCTCGATTATGACGGTGCGCTCGCGTGGCTGGCCGCCAATGCCAAGAGCCAGTTCTCCGGCGAAGCCAACGGCGACGTCATCATCTCCAACGCCTCCGAGGACGCCGTCTGCGCCGTGAACGCCCTCCTGAAGGGCGGCAAGACCGTCGGCATGATCACCGAGGGTGACTGCAAGGGCGACTTCATCGTCTCCTATGCCGACTGGCAGTCCGTCTGCGGCGACTATGTCCTCACCGGCACCGGCGTTGTGGACGCCGACGTCACCGCTTACGTCATCGGCAAGTCCCCTGTGGTTTACATCTCCGGCGCTGCCGCGAAGCTCGCGCCCGCCTCTTACGGCTATGTGAACCAGAACTACATCAACTGGTCCTCCGGCGGCTTCAACTACGACCGCTGGGCCATGGACATCCTGAGCTTTGACACTACGGTCGACGTCTCCGCGGCCGACGCGGTCATCGGCTCCTCCGCGCTCGACGCCGGCGCCCTTGCTGCCGTCCAGTCCGGCGCGACCTACATCGGCTATACCAGCTCCGCCATCCGCACCGCGTCCCAGCTGCTCGACGGCATCTCCACCGGCTCCGCCGTGCGCGGCAGCATGGACTGCCTCGGCTACGTCACCTATCCCGAGGAGAATCTGACCAACGCCTCCTACATCGCCCAGAGCGACGATGTGCTCTATGGCTACGGCACCACCTACTTCACCGCCGTGCCCGAGGGCGCGCAGATCCTCGTCAAGCGCGACGGCACCAAGGCCCCGCTCGAGGGCTTCCTCCGCAACGGCGATGCCACCGACGCCTTCCTCGACGGCATTCAGGCCTTCTCCTATGTCGGCAAGGACGTCAATGGCAACGACGTGAACGTTACCCTCTTTGCCAACACCCTCACGCAGAAGCTCCACCAGCGCGACGAGTTCGCCTTCATCAGCAACACGCTCTTCGCCGGTGAGCTCACCGATCAGGCCTACGAGACAGCCAAGCCCGGCGAGCAGGGCTGCGACGGCGGTGAGAACTGCCCGAGCAAGGACTTCGTCGACGTCAACCACGATCCCAAGCACTGGAGCCACGAGGCCATCGACTGGGCGGTCGTGAACAACGTCACCAACGGCAAGGACGCCTCGCACTTCGATCCCGAGGGCGCCTGCACGCGCGCCCAGGCGGTCACATTCCTCTATCGTGCCGCGGGCGAGCCCGAGGTCACCGCGACCGAGAACCCGTTCAAGGATGTCAGCGAATCCGATTACTTCTATAACGCGGTCCTCTGGGCGGTCGAGACCGGCGTCACCAAGGGCGTTGACGATGACGTCTTCGCGCCGGACAAGACCTGCTCGCGTGCCGAGATCGTCACGTTCCTCTTCCGCGCCAACAACGGCGAGGTCCCCGAGGGCGCTGACAATCCGTTCAAAGACGTCGCCGCCGACCAGTGGTACACCGACGCCGTCCTCTGGGCGGTCGCCGAAGGCATCACCA
>JAZQCO010000040.1:0-6516 GCA_045546335.1 Candidatus Limivicinus sp.
AGTTGTAGCTAAGTGTTGTCTTCCTAAGACCGCTTGGCCTCCGACTTCCGCCGACACCGGCTGCAAGATCGACATCAACGACGACGGCAGCATCTTCATCGCCTCCTCCGATATCGAGGCCTGCCGCGCCGCGCGCAAGACCATCGAGGACATCGTCTTCGAGCCCGAGGTGGGCGCGCTGTATTACGGCGAGGTCAAGCGTGTGATCTCCAACCTCGGCGCTTTCGTTGAGATCGCCCCGGGCAAGGACGCCATGTGCCACATCAAGGACCTTGAGTTCAAGCGCACCGAGAAGGTCGAGGACGTGCTGAACGTCGGCGACAAGACCTGGGTCAAGTTCGTCGGCATCGACGAGAAGGGTCGCTGGAACATCTCCCGCAAGGACGCCCTCCGCGAGCGCGGCGAAGCGTAATCGGTTCTGTTTTTGATCGTAACTGCGCACCATCCCGGTGCGCAGTTACTTGTATTACCCGTCCTTTTCCATACTATCAAGGAGGTTCATAATGAGCACAGCATCACTGGAAGAACTCCTCGCCAGCACCGAGACCGCCGCGCCCGAAGAAGAGGACGAGACTCCGGCCGAGGTCACGGCAGAGGCTCCCCCTGAGCCGGAGCTTGCGTCGGCGAAGGCCGCGTATAATTTCGTCGTCAGACTCAATAAGCTCTTCTCCAGGCTCTTCAGGACGCCGCCGCATCCGCGCACTCACCTGGATATCATCAGTATCCTCGCCGTCTTCCTCATTCTGCTCAACTACACCGGCGGGCGGCTCTTCACCATGTACACCAAGGAGCCCGTCGCGGTGCTTCAGTGGCTGATGCTCGTCCACGCCTCTCTCATCAAGATGGCGGTGCCGCTGTTCTTCATGACCTCCGGCGCGCTGCTGCTCGGGCGGGAGGAGCCGTATTCCAGGCTGCTGAGCAAGCGCGTGATGCGCTTCGTTGTCCTGCTGGTCGTGGTCTCTGTGCTCACCTACCTCGGCAACGCCACCGAGGAGAAGCCCGCGACGCTGCTCGGTTTTCTCTCCGCCTTTTATCGCGGGAAGATTTCGAACCACCTGTGGGTTCTGTACCACTATATCTGCTTCCTGCTCTCGGCGCCGTATCTGCGTAAAATCGCCGTGAAAATGCGCGATATGGACTTCTACTGGCTCGTTGTACTCGTTTTGATCGAAAAGCTGGTGCTCTTTGCCGACTACTTCTTCTTCCGCGGGCAGGAGAGCCACATCTGGAGCTTCACCTTCTTCTCGACCGCGCGCTATTTTCTCTACCCCCTGCTCGGCTATTACATGGACGACAAGCTCTCTGAGGAGAAATACACCTTCGACGTTTTTTTCATCCTGCTCGCCGCCACCGTCGTCACGCTGTACCTCACCTGTGTGGTCAAGCAGTGGGTCTGTGACATAGAGGGCGGCTGGAGCAGCAACGTGGAGACTTACCTGGACAGCCTCATCGTGATCCCCAGCATCACGGTGTTCTACGGCGTCAAGCTCTGGATGAAGCGCGCCCCGGCCTCGCCCCGGCTCGCCAAGGCGCTCTACCTGATCGGCGGCTGCACCTTCGGCGTGTACCTGTTCGAGGGCTTTTTCCGCAAGTGGACATCCGGCGTCTATGACCTGCTAAAGCCGACGGTCGGCAGCTATTTTGCCTCCTGGGTACACATGCTCGCGGCGCTGCTGCTGGGGCTGGCGCTGACCTTCGTCTACAAGACGCTCACCGGGCTTGTCACCGAGGGGAGAAGGTCCCATCCCTGATTCTTTGAGGTACGCTATGAAAAAGATACTCGGCCCGGAGGGCTGGCTCGGCTTCGGAAAGGATCTGCTGTTTGCCGCCGCCGGGAGCTTCCTTGTCGCCCTTGCCATCGCCGTCTTTACGATCCCGAACGATATCGCCCCCGGCGGGGTCTCCGGTATGGCGACGGCGCTTGCGTCCATCTCACCGATCCACGTCGGCGTCTGGACGCTGCTGCTGAACGTGCCGCTGCTGCTCGCCGCCTGGCGGCTCCAGGGGCCGCGCGCGCTCACCATGACCCTGGTCGCCACGGCGCTGCTGTCCTTCTTCATCGACTGGCTCGACGCGCTGCTGCCCGGCTACACGAATAATCCCCTGCTCGCGGCCGTCTTCGGCGGGGCGCTGAGCGGCTTCGGCGTCGGGGTGCTGTTCCTGCGCGGGATCAGCACCGGCGGCACCGATCTCGCGGCGCTGCTGCTGCGCCGCCTCTTCCCCAACGTCCCTTCCGGGACGCTGCTGCTGATCGTGGACGCGGCGGTCGTCGCCTTCGCGGTCTGCATCTTCCGCGATATCGAGGTCGCGCTCTACTCCGCCATCACAATCTGGGTCTCCTCCAAGGTCATCGACGCGCTGGCGCAGGGCGTGGATTACGCGAAGGTGATCTACACCATCACCGACCACGGCGAGGCGGTGTCCCAGGCGCTCACCGATCACACCGAGCGCGGCACGACCCTCATCCCCGCCCAGGGCGGCTACACCGGACGCGACAAGCAGATGGTCGTCACCGTCACGCGCCGCAGCGTGCTCGCCCAGACGCTGCGCGTCATCCGCGAGGCCGACCCCGCCGCCTTCACCTTCGTCATGGATTCCACCGAGGTGCACGGCGAGGGCTTCAAGGAATGACAGCGGGAGCTGTCAGCGCCGCTTGCGGCGATGACACGGCTGACCCCTCCGTCATCCGGCTCGCGGGAGATCGCCGGATGCCACCTCCCCTTTCAGGGGAGGCAAGGCCGCGTCCCCTACGGTGCTTTTCCGTTCCCGCCTATGCCGTGATTATGCGGTATGCCCTTGAAGCGGGGCGATAGTTGCGGTATAATAACGGCACAAGTGCCGTTATTATTTGATTTGAGTCGTTTTTCTCGCCGCTTGCGCGGCAACCGAAAAACATGACAAATTATACCACAAGCCCGGTGGGCTTATGGTATAATACAGTATATTCCATCCAAGGAGTTCGCCATGAGTAAAAACAAAACGAAGAAAACCGACGAGGAGGAGCTTGAGAAGCTCCCGCCCGAAATTCGCGCCCGCCGGGAGACCTACGACTGGATCCAGAGCCTGATGCTCGCGCTCATCATCTGCGTGTGTATGTTCAGCTTCTTTGTCCGCGTGATCGACGTGAGCGGTTCCTCCATGAACCCCACGCTCTATAACGGCGACAAGATGCTTGTCTCCAAGCTCTTTCTGAACCCGAAGCGGGGGGACGTGATCGTCTTTCGCAGCGACACCTATGACCCCAACAAGGCGCTTGTCAAGCGCGTGATCGCCACCGAGGGGCAGGAGATCAACATCGACTTCGATAACGGCATCGTCTATGTGGACGGCGAAGCCCTTGAGGAGCCCTACATCGCCGAGCTCACCCACCGCAAGCTCGACTTCATCGGCCCCAAGACCGTGCCCTCCGGCTGCGTCTTCGTCATGGGCGACAACCGCAACGCCTCCACCGACAGCCGCAAGACCGAGATCGGCATGGTGGACACGCGCACGATCATCGGCAAGGTCTACTGCGTGATCTTCCCGCTCGAAGAGCTGGGACTGGTGAAGTGATGGCCGGCTACGAGAGCATGACCATCCAGTGGTTCCCCGGCCACATGACCAAGGCGCAGCGGATGATCGAGGAGAACGTCAAGCTGGTGGACGCGGTGTGCGAGCTGCTCGACGCGCGCATCCCCCGCGCCAGCCGCAACCCCGATATCGACCGCCTCGCCGCCGGGAAGCCGCGCCTTGTGATCCTCAACCGCTGCGATCTCGCCGACCCCGCCATCACGCAGCGCTGGCGCACCTGGTTCGAGGCGCGGGGCATCCCCATCCTCGAGACCGACGCGCGCAGCGGCAAGGGCGTGCGGGAGTTCGCCCCCGCCATCCGCTCTCTGCTCGCCGAGAAGCTGCGGCAGAACGCGGAGAAGGGGCTGGTCGGCAAGCCCCTGCGCGTGATGATCCTCGGCATCCCGAACGTGGGCAAGTCCACCTTCATCAACAAGGTCGCCGGGCGCAAGGCCGCCGTCGCCGGGGACAAGCCCGGCGTCACGCGCGGCAAGCAGTGGATCCGCATCGACGCGGGGCTGGAACTGCTGGACACCCCCGGCATCCTCTGGCCGAAGTTCGACAGCCAGGAGGTCGGCGAGCTGCTGGCCATCACCAACGCCATCAAGGCGGAGGTGCTCGACAAGGAGACCCTCGGGGCGAATTTCATGCTGCGCCTGCGCGCGCTCTACCCCGACGCGCTGCGCGAGCGGTACAGGATCGAGCCGGACGGGGAGCTCAGCGGCTTTGAGCTGCTGGAGCTTGCCGGGAAGAAGCGCGGCTTTCTCATCTCGCGCGGCGAGGTCGATCTGCTGCGCATGGCAAACACCGTGCTCGGGGAATACCACGACGGCAAGCTGGGCCGTCTGAGTCTGGAGACGCCGGATGACTGAGCTGTGGGAACTGGAAAATGAGATGTATGACGCGGGCTTCTCGCCCCTGTGCGGGGTGGACGAGGCCGGGCGCGGCCCGCTGGCGGGGCCGGTCTACGCCGCCGCCGTCATGCTGCCGCGCGGCCTCTCCATCGAGGGGCTGAACGACTCGAAGAAGCTCTCGGAGAAAAAGCGCGAGGCGCTCTTCGACGAGATTTGTGCCAAGGCGCTCTGCTACGGGATCGGGCGCGCCGAGGTCGAGGAGATCGAGGCGCTGAACATCTTAAACGCCACCTACCTCGCCATGAACCGCGCGCTCGCGGCGCTCACGATCCGCCCGGCGCTCGCGCTCATCGACGGCAACCGCGCGGCCGGGATCGAAACGCCCTGCCGCTGCATCGTCAAGGGCGACGCGCGCTGCGCGGATATCGCCGCCGCCTCCATCCTCGCGAAGGTCAGCCGTGACCGCTGTATGCTCGAGATGGCGCGGCGCTACCCGGACTACGCCTTCGAGCAGCACAAGGGCTACGGCACGAAGCTGCACTATGAGCGGCTGCGGGAGCACGGCCCCTCGCCGATCCACCGCATGAGCTTTCTGAGGAAGATGCACTGATGGCGGCGGGGCTGGGTCAGCGCGGCGAGGAGCAGGCCGCGCGCTATCTGCGTCTGCGGGGCTACCGCATCCTCGAGCGCAACTACCGCTGCCGCTTCGGGGAGATCGACCTGATCGCCCGGCGCGGGCGCTATCTCGTGTTTGTCGAGGTCAAGCAGCGCCATGACGCGCGCTTCGCCGAGGCACGCGAGTTCGTCACGGCGCAGAAGCAGGCGCGCATCCTCGCCGCCGCGCAGCAGTATCTCTCGGAGAACGAGAGTGACTTACAGCCGCGCTTTGACGTGCTGGAGGTCTATGGCGGCGAGAACGGCCGCCCCCGGATCGTGCATCTGGAAAACGCCTTCGGGGGATAAAAGCTCCCCTTTGGGAAATATGTAGGGGACGCCGCCCTCGGCGTCCCGTTCGCCGCTAAATCAGCAGCTTCCGCGGGGGCAGAAGGTCGAGCAGTAGGTCTCGCCCTTGGTCGCGGCGCGCTCGTTCTGGACGCTGATCGTCTCCGCCGCGCAGTGGCAGTCGATGGTGTTGTACTTGCAGGCCGTCACGTCACAGCCCACGCCCGGGTTCGGGGTGCGTTTCTTTTCCATGAGGATTCTCCTTTCCTGTTTGGGATCGAAGATAGTATGCCACGTTTGCAAACGAAAAATTAAAAATGAAAAGTGAAAAGTTATGGTGTCCGCTTCGCGGACGTATTATAAATCCGTGCCGCGGCAGCGGCACACCACAATTTTTCACTTTTATCTTTTATCTTTTCACTTCCCGAGGTTCCGCTATGGCACTCTACGCGATCGGCGACCTCCACCTGTCGCTCTCCGGCGAGAAGCCGATGGACATTTTCGGCGACAAGTGGGCGCGCCACGAGGAAAAACTGAAAACCGCCTTCTCCGCGCTCCAGGACGACGATCTCACCGTGCTCTGCGGTGATCTGAGCTGGGGAATGGATCTCGCCGGGGCGCGGGAGGATTTCGCCTTCGTCGAGGCGCTGCCGGGAAAGAAGCTGCTGCTCAAGGGCAACCACGACTACTGGTGGTGCACCGCCGCGAAGGCGAAGGCGTTCTTCGCCCAAAACGGCTTTGTCACGATGGACATTCTCCACAACAACTGCTTCTTCTACGGCGACACGGCGCTGTGCGGGACGCGCGGCTGGTTCTATGAGGAGGAGCGCGGCGGCGAGCACGACAAGAAGATCCTGCTGCGCGAGCTCGGGCGGCTCGAGACCTCGCTCAAGCTCGCGGGGGATCGGGAAAAGTTCGTATTTTTGCACTATCCGCCGCTCTGCCGGGGCTACGAGTGCCCGGAAATTCTGGAATTGCTCGACCGCTACCGCGTGCGGCGCTGCTGCTACGGGCATTTGCACGGCAAGAGCTGTCTCGGCGCGTTCAACGGCTGGCGCGGCTGCACGGAGTTTCGGCTCCTGAGCGCCGATTATGTGGATTTCACGCCCGTGAAGCTGCTGGATTAACAAAAACCCCGCGCCGGATAAGTCGGAGGCCAAGCGGGCTTAGG
>JAZQCO010000041.1:0-17110 GCA_045546335.1 Candidatus Limivicinus sp.
AAGTACCTGACTGTCGCGCCCATGTTTGCCGAAGCTATCGAGCGCATCTATCAGGAGATCTCCATCGCCAAGCTGTTCAACTAAGTTACATAAGCAAAGGGGACGCGCCGCGTCCCCTTGTTTGCTTTGAGAAGAAGGAAGGATTTTTACCATGCAGAAAACCGCGATGATCACCGTCTGCGGACGGCCCAACGTGGGAAAATCCACTCTGACCAACGCCCTTGTGGGGGAGAAGGTCGCCATTGTTTCCAATAAACCCCAGACGACCCGGAACCGCATCACCGCCATCGTGAGCCGGGGCGATACCCAGTTCGTGCTGATGGACACCCCGGGCTTCCACAAGCCCCGCACGCGCCTCGGCGATTACATGGTGAACGTCGTGAAGGAGAGCGTTGCGGACGTGGACTGCGTGCTGCTGATGGTCGAGCCTGTCGCTGCCATCGGGCCGCAGGAGGAGGCGCTGATCGAGAGAGTAAAGCAGACCGGCGCCCCGGCGCTGCTGCTTATCAACAAGATCGACTCGGTGGAGAAGACGAGGCTGCTTGAGGTCATGGCGCTCTACAGCGCGGCGTACAGCTTCGAGGCCATCCTGCCCATCTCCGCCAGGACCGGCGAGGGGCTGGACGAGCTGCTCACAGAGCTGGAGAAGTACGCTGTCGAGGGACCGCACCTGTTCCCGGACGACATGATTACCGACCAGCCCGAACGGCAGATCTGCGCCGAGCTCGTGCGCGAGAAGCTGCTCAAGTGCCTCGATAAGGAGATCCCGCACGGCACCGCCGTCGAGGTCACGCGCTTTACCGAGCGGGAAAACGGCATCATCGACCTCGAGGTGACGATCTACTGTGAAAAGGACAGCCACAAGGGCATTATCATCGGCAAAAAGGGCGCGATGCTCAAGAAGATCGGGGAGCTTGCCCGCGAAGATATCGAGGAGTTCATGGGCACGAAGGTCTATTTGCAGACCTGGGTCAAGGTCAAGGAGAACTGGCGTGACTCCATGGCGCAGCTTCGCAACTTCGGCTTCACAGAACAGTAAGAAGTTACCAACATCACGCGCAGCGCCTGCGCTCATACTATATATGAGGTGAGACGTATGCAGCGTGATCCCATCTGGCGGGCCTTTGCCGAGACAGGCGACCCGCTGTATTATCTGCTCTACCGCGCGGTGAGCGCGGCGGAGAAAGAAGAGACTGTGAGGTCGTGAGACTCTTCACAGTCTCCGGCATCGGAGGGTACATATGTTCCAGACCACGCAGGCGCTGGTGCTGCGCGAGGTGCGCTATAAGGAGGCCGACCGGATCTTGACGCTGCTGAGCGCCACGGAGGGCAAGCTCACCGACAAAGCGCGCGGCGCACTGCGCAAATCGAGCCGCACGGCCGCCGCGACCCAGCAGCTCACCTACGCGGAGATGACGCTCTTCGGCAACCGCGGCAAGTGGACGGTGAACGAGGCGAGCTTGATCGAGGACTTTGCCGGGCTGCGCGCGGATATCGAGCGCTTTGCCCTGGGCAGCTATTTTGCCGAGTGCCTCGAGGCCTTCGCCGCCGAGGAGCAGCCGGAGGCGGCGCTGCTGCAGCTCGGGCTCAACTGCCTCTACGCCCTCAGCCGGGGCAGACCCGACCCCACGCTGGTGAAGGGCGCGTTCGAGCTGCGCCTTGCCGCGCTTTCGGGCTTCGCGCCCGATCTGAGCGCCTGCCCGGTCTGCGGCAGGCGTGAGCCGGAAGAGCCGCTGCTCTGCCTCGAGGACGGGAGCGTCTGCTGCCGCCGCTGCCGCAGGGCGGAGATGGGCAAGAGCAGCGCGCTCGACACGGCCTCCCTCGCGGCGCTGCGCTTTGTGCTCTCGGCACCGGCAAAGCAGATCCTCTCCTTCTCGCTCGAGGGCGAGAGCAGGGGACTGTTTTCCACAGCGGCGGAGCGCTATCTCCTGCAGCACGCCGAGCGCGGCTTTTCAACGCTTGAATACTGGAAAACGATTCGGATTTAGTACATACAGGAGCGAAATTATGAGCTTTTTTGAAAAATCCCTTCAGACCCTGGAGCTGCCCGCCGTGCTCGCGATGCTCGCGCAGCAGGCGGTCGGCGAGGCGGCGAAGGAGAGGGCGCTCGAGCTTGCGCCCGCCACGGAGCGCGCGGAGGTGAGCCGGCGCCTGGAGGAGACGAGCGCCGCAAAGACGATGATGGTCGTGCGCGGCAGCCCCTCCTTCTCCGGCGTCAAGGACGTGCGCGCCTCCCTCGCGCGCGCCGATCTCGGCGGTGCGCTCAACACGCGGGAGCTGCTGGATATCGCGCGGGTGCTGCAATGCGCGCGCCTTGTGCGCGGGTATATCGGCGACGAGGGCGTCGGGAAGACCTGCATCGACGCGCTCTTCTACGCTCTGCGCGCCAACAAGTTTCTCGAGGAGAAGATCACGACCTCCATCCTCGGTGAGGACGAGATCGCAGACTCCGCCTCGCCCGAGCTCGCGACGATCCGCCGCCAGATGCGCGCCGCCGCCGCACGCGCCCGCGACGCGCTGCAAAAGATCCTCTCCTCGCCCTCCTACCAGAAGGCCTTGCAGGAGCCGATCATCACCATGCGCTCGGATCGCTATGTCGTGCCGGTGAAGGTCGAGCACAAGGGGGCGATCCCCGGGCTGGTGCACGATGTCTCCGCCTCGGGCGCGACGCTCTTTGTCGAGCCAATGGCGGCGGTGAAGGCCAATAACGAGCTGCGCGAGCTCGCCTCGCGCGAGAAGCTCGAGGTCGAGCGCATCCTCGCCGAGCTCTCGGCGGACTGCGCTGAGCACCGTGAGGGCATCGACGCGGACTTCGATCTGCTGGTGCGGCTCGATCTGATCTTCGCCAAGGCGAAGCTCTCCTTCAAGCTCGACGGCCAGGCGGCCTCCATGGAGGAGCGGGGCGTGGTGCTGCGCCATGCGCGCCACCCGCTGCTCGACCCGGCGAAGGCGGTGCCCATCGACGTGGAGCTGGGCGATGCTTTTGATACGCTCGTGATCACAGGCCCCAACACCGGCGGCAAGACGGTCTCGCTCAAGACCATCGGGCTGCTCGCGGCGATGAACCAGTGCGGGCTGCACATCCCGGCCGCCGACGGCAGTAACCTGCCCATCTTCCGCCATATCCTCGCGGATATCGGCGATGAACAGAGCATCGAGCAGAACCTCTCCACCTTCTCGGCACATATGACGAACATCGTGCATATTCTGGAAGAGTGTGGGGAAGGGTCGCTGCTGCTGTTTGACGAACTCGGCGCCGGCACCGATCCCACCGAGGGCGCGGCGCTCGCCATCTCCATCATAGAGTACGCGCGCAAGCGCGGGGCGATGATCGCCGCAACCACCCACTATGCCGAGCTGAAGGTCTACGCCACCAACGAGCCGGGAGTGCAGAACGCCTCCTGCGAGTTTGACGTGGACACCCTGCGACCGACCTACCGGCTGCTTGTCGGCATCCCCGGCAAGTCCAACGCCTTTGCCATCTCCCGCCGCCTCGGTCTGGAGGAGGCCGTCATCAACGACGCGAGGGGCCGCGTCGGCACGGAGAGCGCGAGCTTTGAGGCGACGATCGAAAAGCTCGAGCAGACGCGCGTGCAGCTCGAGAAGGAGCGCGCGGAGGCGACAAAGAAGCTGCGCGAGGCGGAGGAGGAGCGCAAGAAGGCCGCCATGCTGCGCGCGGAGCTGGAGGTACGGCTTGAGAAGTCGGATGTCCGCGCGCGCCGCGAGGCGGAGCGGATGCTTGAGGAGGCGCGCGAGACGGCGGAGTCGGTGTTCCGGGAGCTGGACGAGATGAAGCAGCACCAGAACGACGAGGAGAACGCCCAGCGTATCAACGAGGCGCGCAGCGAGCTGCGCCGACGCCTCAACCTCGCCGGGGACGGCTTGCGCAAGCATGAGGCGCTGCCGCAGACGGAGAAGGTCTCGGCGCGCGCGATCCAGCCGGGCGACATGGTGCAGGTCAAGTCCATGGGACTCAGGGCGGAGGTGCTGTCTGTCTCGGCGGATCGGGTGCTGACGCTGCGCGCCGGGATTTTGAACCTGACGGCGAAGGAGGACGAGGTGCTGCTGCTCGAGGGTGTGGAGTCCGAGACGAAGAAGAACGCCGCGAAGCTCGCGGCGAGCACGCAGCTTCGCGCAAGCCCGGTCGCCACCGAGGTCGATCTGCGCGGCATGGAGACGATCGAGGGCGTGCTTGCCGCCGAACGCTTCCTCGACGACGCGGTGATGGGGAAGCTCAAAACCGTCACGATCATCCACGGCAAGGGCACCGGCGCCATGCGCACGGCGGTGCAGAATATGCTGCGGAAAAACCGCGCGGTCAAATCCTTCCGCCTCGGACGCTACGGCGAGGGGGAGAACGGCGTGACTATTGTCGAACTGAAATAAAAACCGACTGCAAATCTGTGTAATCATGGTGAAAACAACGAAACGCCGCCGGAACGGTTGACGTTTGCGGGGAAATTTGATAAAATATCGCTGTTTCCAATAGCAAGTTTTTAGTAAGGAGAGGCTAGCCATGACAACGAAAGAAGTTGTTATCAACAATCAGGTAGGGCTTCACGCCAGACCCGCTACCTTTTTCATTCAGAAGGCGAACGAATTTAAGAGCAGCATTTGGGTCGAGAAGGAAGAGAGACGCGTCAATGCCAAGAGCCTGCTGGGCGTCCTCTCTCTGGGCATCGTCAAGGGCACCGCTGTCACCATCATCGCCGACGGCGCCGACGAGGAGGATGCCATCAAGACGCTCTCTGAGCTGATTGATTCCGACTTCTCGGAGTAATTGCAGGAACGTGCTCGTAAGGGTGTGCGAAACGCACACCCTTCTTTTTCGGTTTTCGGAAGGAAGTCGAAGTACCATGAAAAAGGAAACTGTTGCCATTTTACAGATGCTGCTGTGCGCCGCGCTGTGGAGCATTGCCGGCATTTTTATGAAGTTCATCCCCTGGAACGGCTTTGCCCTCGCCGGGGTGCGCAGCCTGATCGCGGGGCTGACCATCGCCTGTTACATCCGCCTGAGCGGGATGCGCTTTGTCATAAACCGCCGCACGGTGCTCTCCGGGATCGTGACGGGCAGCGTCTATATCTGCTTTACGCTGGCCAATAAGCTCACCACCGCCGCGAGCGCCATCGTGCTGCAATTTACCGACCCCGTCTTCATCGTGCTGCTCACGGCGCTGCTGTATCACAAGAGGCCGCGCCGCGCCGATGTGCTCGTCGTGCTCGTGACGCTCTGCGGCATTGCGCTGTTCTTCTTCGATCAGCTTGCGCCGGGCTATCTGCTCGGCAACTGCGTGGCGATCCTCTCGGGCGTGTTTATGGCGGGGATGTATCTGTGTGTTGACGGCTTGGAGGCGGAGGCACGCTTCAGCGCCATCCTGCTCGGTCAGGCCTTCGCGTTCCTTGTGGGCGTGCCGGCGCTGCTCACGACGCACCCGGTCGTGAACCTGACGGTGCTCGGGTGCCTGCTGGTGCTGGGCGTGTTCCAGCTCGGCATCTCCTATATCCTCTTTGCCAAGGCCTCGCTCAACTGCCCGCCGCTCGCCTGCGCGCTGCTGGCGGCGCTCGAGCCGCTTTTGAACCCCGTCTGGGTGCTGCTCTTTTACGGCGAGCGCCCCGGCCCCTTCGCCCTCGTCGGCGGCGTGATCGTGATTTCAGCGGTCACGCTCTGGGTGATTTTCGGGAAGGAAAAGGAAGAGAACAATGCTTGAGACCCTGCGGGAAAAAGCGAATAATCTCCCGCTGCTGCCGGGCGTGTATATCATGCTCGACGAGCACAGCGAGGTCATCTACGTCGGCAAGGCCAAGAAGCTGAAAAACCGCGTCAGCAGCTACTTCCACGGCGAGCACCTGCCCAAGGTCGCCGCCATGGTGGAGAAGGTGCGCGACTTCAATGTCATCGTCGCGGGCAGTGAGCTTGAGGCGCTGGTGCTGGAAAACTCCCTCATCAAGCGCCACAAGCCGCACTACAACATCCTGCTCAAGGACGACAAGGGCTATCCCTTCATCCGCATGGACGTGAAGAGCGAGTACCCGACCCTGGCGCTCTCGAGCCGCGCGGGGAAGGACGGGGCGCGCTACTTCGGACCCTTCGGCGGGCGCTACCAGACGCGGGAGATCATCCAGACCATCCAGAAGGCGCTGCTGCTGCCCGATTGCAGCCGCAAGTTCCCGCGCGATATCGGCAAGGAGCGCCCCTGTCTCAACTACCATATGGGCAACTGCGCCGGCTGGTGTCTGCGCGACAGCGACGCGGAGGACTACCGGCGCCGTATGAGCCAGGCGGCGATGATCCTCGAGGGCAAGAGCGGGGAGCTGATCGAGCAGCTCCGCGCGCAGATGGAGCAGGCGGCGGAGGAGCTGCGCTTCGAGCGCGCGGCGGCGCTGCGCGACAGGCTGCGGGCGATCGAGACGCTGACGAACAAGCAGCGTGTCATTGCCACCGCCTTCGCCGACACCGATGCGATCGGCTTTTGCCGCGGGGCGAAGAGCTGCTTTACGGTACTGCATTTCGTGAAGGGCGACCTCGCGGGCAAGGATGTGGAGATGCTCGAGGAGCCGCTCGAGGAGGACGCGGAGGCGATCTCCGACCTTGTGCGCGAGTACTACACCGCGCACCGGGGCGGCTGGCCGAAGTCGATCCTCCTACCCTGCGAGCTCGAGGACGCGGCGGAGCTCGAGGCGCTGCTGTGCGAGATCTCCGGCAAGCGGATCTATCTCGAGACGCCCCGGCGCGGCGAGCGCGTGCGCCTGATCGAGAGCGCGGCGCTGAACGCGCAGGAGGAGATCAAACGCCGCACGACCGTGGAGCAGCGCCGCTCCAAGACGCTCGAGTGGCTTCAGCGCGCGCTGGAGCTGGAGCGCTTCCCCGCGCGCATCGAGGCCTTTGATATCTCAAACCTCGGCGACACCGGCATTGTCGCCGCCATGACCGTCCATGTGGACGGCAAGCCTCTCAAGCGCGATTACCGGAAGTTCCGCATCCGCGACCTCGAGGGGCAGGACGACTACGCGAGTATGCACCAGGCGGTATACCGGCGGCTCAAGCGCTACGCGGACGGGGACGAGAAGTTCTCGCCCCTGCCGGATCTGCTGCTGATTGACGGCGGCGTGGAGCATGCGCAGACCGCCGTGCGCGCCGAGGAGGAGCTGGGGATCTTTGTCCCGACCTTCGGCATGGTCAAGGACGACAGGCACCGCACCCGCGCCCTGGTCACGCCCGACGGGCGGGAAATCGGCATCAGCGGCAATCAGGCGGTCTTCTCCCTGATCGGGAACATTCAGGAGGAGACGCACAACACCGCCATCGGCTACCAGAGACAGCTGCGCTCGGAGAGCCTGGGCTCCTCGCTTGAGAAGATCCCCGGCGTCGGCCCCAAGCGCCGCGCCGATCTCATCAAGGCGTTCCGCTCGATCCGCGCGATCCGCGAGGCGAGCGTCGAGCAGCTCAAACTGGTAGTGCCCACCAACACCGCCCAGGCGGTCTATGACTACTATCAAAAAGAGAAGCCCGCCGATGCGGCGGGGGAGCGGGAGGAGTGAAAGCATGCGCGTGATCACCGGCACGGCCCGGGGGAGACGGCTCAAGACCCCGGAGAACTACGATATCCGTCCCACCACGGACAATGTGAAGGAAGCCCTCTTCAACATCCTGCAATTTGACATCGAGGGGCGGCGCGTGCTCGATCTCTTCGCGGGCACGGGGCAGCTCGGCATCGAGTGCCTGAGCCGGGGCGCGGCCTCGGTAACCTTCGTTGACCAGGATCGCAGCGCCGTGCGCATCGTGAAGGACAACCTCAAGACCTGCGGCTTTTCCGCACCCGTGTTTCAGAGCGACGCGCTGCGCTTTCTCGAGCAGCCAGGCAGCTTCGACCTCATCCTGATCGACCCGCCCTATGACGCGAAGCTCTATGAGCCGGTTCTTGAGCGCATCAATGCGGTTGACAAGCTCACGGATGGTGGTATAATACTCTGTGAAGCGCGGCGGGAGCGACAGCTTCCTGAGATGAACGCGCCCTATCGGAAGGCGAAGGAGTACACCTACGGGAAGGTGAAGCTCTGCCTGTATAAAAAGGAGCCCCAGGAATGAGCATTGCGATCTGCCCCGGCAGCTATGACCCGATCACCCTCGGGCATTTGAATATCATCCGCCGCACGGCGAAAATTTTTGACCATGTCGTCGTCGCCGTCATGCACAATGCCAATAAGCCGAACCCCATGTTTACCGTGGAGGAGAAGCTGGACATGGTGCGCCGGGCGGTGTCCCGCTATCCGAACGTGACTGTGGACTCCTCCGACGGGCTGCTCGCCGAGTACGCGAGGCAGTACGAGGGCGCGGTGATCGTCAAGGGACTGCGCGCCGCATCGGATTTTGAGTATGAGTTCCAGATGAACCTGATCAATAAGAAGATCAACCCCTCGCTGGAGACCATGTTCCTCACCTCGAGCGAGAAGTACACCTTCCTCAGCTCCTCCATCGTGCGGGAGATGGCGATGTACGGGGCGGATCTCACCGGCCTTGTCCCCAATGAGATCATCGAGGATATCCATAGAAAAGCGAAACAGTGGAGGGCTACCTGATGGAAAACGAAAACGGCGATATCATTGAGCTTCTCGACCAGCTTTACGTCATGGTCAGCGAGGCCTGGGGTGTCCCTCTGGGAAACGACAAGTGCATCATCGAGCGGGAGAAGGCCATCGAGCTGCTAAACCGCATCAAGGAGAGCCTGCCGAGCTCGATTGCGGAATCCAAACGCCTTGTCGCGGCGCGCAACGAGTTTGTCGGCAGCGCCAAGCGCGAGGCGGAGGCGATGCGCAAGACCGCCGAGGAGCAGGCGCAGGCGATGATCGAGCAGCAGGAGATCGTGCGCGTGGCGCGCGCCCGCAGCGCGGAGATGATCTCCTCGACCGAGGCGAAGACGCGCGAGCTGCGCCAGGCGGCGAGCGAGTATGTGGAAAAGCTCATGAGCGAGACGGAGAAGAGCATCGCCGAGGCGCTGGAGAAGGTGCAGAGCACGCACAAGAGCTTCCAGTCGGCAAACATTGCCCAGAATAAGGAAAAATAACAGTGCCTCCGCGCGGCGGAACACAAATCTGTGAAATATGGAAAGCCCCATGTGTCAGACACGACATATGGGGCTTTCCTGTTTCAGGACGGCAGATATAGTCCCTGGAAAAACGCTCAGAAATATGACAAAGAACGTCAAAAAGTTTCCCTTGCTTTTTGAAAATGCCTCCCCTATAATGGTGGTACGAAGTGGAGCGAAGTGGTGAAAAGTGGCACACAGGCGCGGCGAGGGGGCAGGTTCATGACAGGAGAATATCGGCATTCCCTTGACAACAAGGGGCGGCTTTTTATCCCTTCCAAGCTCAGAGATGAGCTTGGAGAGATTTTTTTTGTTACTATATCCATGGATCGCTGCCTCTGTGCCTACAGTGAGCCGAACTGGCAGCAGCTCTCCGACAAGGTCAGCGCCATGCCCTATATCAAGCAGCGCAGGATGCGCCCGCTCTTCGCCCACGCCGCCCGTTGCGAGCTGGACGCGCAGGGGAGGGTGCTGCTGCCGCAGTCGCTGCGCGATTACGCGGGGCTTGAGAAGAACGTGACGGTCGTCGGCTGCAACAACCACGCCGAGCTCTGGGACAGTGAGTGCTGGAGCGCGGTCTACGCGGAGGAGACCACACCGGAGAACCTCGCGGCGGTCATGGAGGAATTGGAGTTTTGATGGACACTGTCAGACACGTCTCGGTGCTGCTGAACGAGTGCATCGAGAACCTGAATATCCGCCCCGACGGGCTCTATGTGGACGGGACGCTCGGCCTCGGCGGACACTCCGCCGAGATTGCCAAACGCCTCACGACGGGACTTCTGATCGGCATTGACCGGGACGAGACGGCGATCCGCCGCGCCGGGGAACGCCTCGCGCCCTTCGGTGAGCGTGTGAAGCTCGTTCACGGCAACTTCAGCGACACGGCGGCGATCCTCGATTCTCTTGGGATCGAGGCGGTGGACGGTATGCTCTTCGATCTGGGCGTCTCCTCGCCGCAGCTTGACGAGGCGGAGCGCGGCTTCAGCTACAGCCAGGACGCGCCGCTGGATATGCGTATGGACGCGAGCGCGGGGCTCACGGCCTGGGATGTCGTGAACACCTGGGACGAGGGGCGGCTCAACCGCATCCTCTGGGATTATGGGGAGGAGCGCTACGCGCGGCGCATCACCGGGGCGATTTTGCGTGCGAGAGAGCAAAAGCCCATCGAGAGCACGCTGGAGCTGGTGGAGATCATCCGCTCAGCCATGCCCGCCCCCGCCCTGCGCGAGAAGCAGCACCCGGCCAAGCGCAGCTTCCAGGCCATCCGCATCGCCGTGAACGATGAGCTGGGGGCGATTGCCGCCATGATGGAGACAGCGCCGGACAAGCTGCGCGTCGGCGGGAGGCTCTGCGTCATCAGCTTTCACAGCCTGGAGGATCGCATCGTCAAAAGCGGTATCGCCGCGCGCGAGAACGGCTGCACCTGCCCGCGCGAGGCGCCCATCTGCACCTGCGGCTTTGTCAAAACGCTGCGCAGCGTGAGCCGCAAGCCCATCCTCCCGAGCGAGGAGGAGATAGAGATAAACCCCCGCTCCCGAAGCGCCAAGCTGCGCGTCGCGGAGAGGGTGTGAGCGCGTGAGAGGGCTGAACGAGAGCTTTTTCCGCGCTGTGTGCCTGATCGCCTCAGTGCTGCTGGTGGTGCTCTTTCTGCTCACGAGCATCGACGTGACGGCAGAGAGGGACGCGCAGCGCCGCCTCCTGCGTGAGATAGAGGCGCTTTCGGACGAGAACGAGCTGCTGCGCGCCCGCGCGGAGTCACAGCTCAGCCTCACCGAGATCGAGCGCCGTGCCCGCGAGGAGCTGGGGATGCAGCCGCTCTCCCCGGGGCAGATCGAATATCTGGATGTGAAGGATTGACGGCATATTCCGCGCCGGTCCCGCGTATATAGTAGGGATGCTATTGTATACGCGGAGGACAGGAATGGAATATGCCGATGCTTTGCCGGGACCGAACCGGCAGATGCTCCGCAGGAGCCTTGTTTTGATGGCGCTGCTTGGGGTCGGTGCCTTTGCGCTGCTGCTCGGGCGGCTGTATCAGCTTCAGATCCTCGAGCATGAGCGCTACGAGAGCCTGACGATCCGCCAGCAGCTCCGGGAGGCGCCGACCTCCACGGCGCGCGGGACGATCTACGACCGCAACGGCAGCGTCCTTGCCATCAGTGCGAGCGTGGATAACGTCTATCTCAGCCCCGCCGAGATCGAGCTGTATGGCGAGGATAAGGAGCTGATCGCAAGGGGGCTTGCGGAGATCCTCGATCTCGATGCCGCCGATCTCAGGGAGAAGATGAAGCAGACCGGCTCCTGGTATGTGACGGTGGCGCGCAAGATCGAGCAGGAGCAGGCCGAGGCGGTGCGCGCCTTCAAGAGCGAGAATGGACTGCGCGGCGTGCGGCTTGAGACCGACACCAAGCGCTACTACCCCAATTCGTCCCTGGCCTGTCACCTGATCGGCTTTGTCGGGACGGATAACTATGGCCTCGAGGGGGTCGAGGCGCAGTACGATTCCGCCCTTGCCGGGACGGCAGGGCGCACCGTGCGCGCGACGAACGCCTTCGGCGCGGATCTGCTGCTCTCGCAGTTCGAGGAGTACCAGCCCGGCGAGGAGGGCTACGACCTCACGCTGAGCATCGACAGCACGATCCAGTATTTTATTGAAAAGCACCTCAAGCAGGCCGTCGCGGATTACGATATCCGAAACGGCGCGGGCGCGATCGCCATGGACGTGAACACCGGGGCGATCCTCGCCATGGCCTCGCTGGACGGCTACGATCTCAACCACTTCCTCGATGTGAGCGACGAGGCGCGGGAGATCATCGAGAGCGCCGGGACGGCGCAGGAGCGCGAGGCGCTGCTTGCCGCGGCGCAGAGCCGTCAGTGGCGCAACAAGGCGCTCTCGGACACCTATGAGCCCGGCTCCACCTTCAAAATCATCACGCTCTCGATGGCGCTCGAGGAGGGCGCGGTGAGCCTCTCCGACGGCTTCTACTGCCCGGGGAACGTGAGCGTTGTCGGGCGCACAAGCCCGATCCGCTGCTGGAAGACGGAGGGGCACGGCTCGCAGACGCTGACCCAGGCGGTACAGCATTCCTGCAACGTCGCCTTCGTGAACATCGGGCAGCGCGTCGGGGCGGAGACCTTCTACCGCTACTGCGAGGCCTTCGGCTTCTTAAACCGCACCGGGAACCCGGATGAGAACCTGACGGCGCGCACGGGCATCGACCTTGCCGGGGAGAGCGGGAGTATCTGGTGGAGCGAGAACACCTTCTGCTCACCGAAGAACCTCTCCCAGCTTGCGGCGGCCTCCTTCGGGCAGACCTTCACGATCACGCCCTTGCAGCTTATCACGGCGGTGAGCGCCTGCGTCAACGGCGGGCGGCTGATGCAGCCCTATGTCGTCTCCGCGCTGCACAATCCCGACGGGAGCGTGGCCTATGAGCGCGAGCCGACGCTGGTGCGGCAGGTGCTCAGCGAGGAGACGAGCGCGCGTGTGCGCGCGATCCTTGAGCAGGTGGTGGGCGACCCGAAGGACGGCACCGGGCGCAACGCCGCCGTCGCGGGCTACCGCATCGGCGGCAAGACCGGCACCAGCGAGAAGGTGAGCCTCGAGGCGCAGACGGGGGAGAAGCAGTATATCGTCTCCTTCATCGGCTTTGCCCCGGCGGACGCGCCGCAGATCGCCGTGCTCGTCTTTCTCGACACACCTTCAAACGAGTCGGGTGTGTACATCAGCGGCGGACAGATGGCGGCGCCGGTCGTGGGCAATATGATGGCGGATATCCTGCCCTACCTCGGTGTCGAGCCGAGCGGAGAGGGCTTTTCGACAAGCGACGTGCAGATGCCGTCCCTCGCCGGAATGAACATGACCGAAGCCGCGGCGGCACTCCGGGAGGCGGGGCTGCGGTATCGGAGCATCGGAACGGGAGAAAAAGTGACCCGACAGCTCCCGGCGGCGGGAATAACACTTGCATCCGGCACCGAGGTTATCGTATACTTGGGTGCGGAGCCCTCCGCCGAGCTTGAGGCTGTCCCCGATCTGAGCGGGATGGGCTACGAGGAAGCGCGGGATACGCTCAGCTATTACGGGCTGTATATCCAGACCAACAGCCCCGTGTACGCCGACGGCAAACAGCGCGTCGGCAGTCAGAGCATTGCCCCCGGCGCGCTGCGCGAGCACGGGAGCGTGATCCAGGTGACGCTGATCAGCGGGGACGATTCCCTGCTGGGTAGATATTAAGAGGTAACTATGAAACTGAGAGACATTCTGGAAGATGTGGAGATCCTGAGCGGCGAGGCCGATCTTGAGTGCGAGATCAGCGACGTGTGCTACGATTCGCGCAAGGTGAAGCCCGGCGCGCTCTTTGTCGCGGTGCGCGGCCTCACGGTCGATGGACACCGCTTTATCCCGACGGCGCTCGAGAAGGGCGCGGCGGCGGTGCTGTGCGAGACGCTGCCCGAGGAGCCGGGGCCGTATCTGCGCGTTGCGGACTGCCGCCGGGCGCTCGCGCTTGCGAGCGCGGCCTTCTTCGGCCATCCCGCGCGGGAGATGACGATGATCGGCCTGACCGGCACAAGCGGCAAGACCAGCTCGAGCTATCTGCTCAAGCACCTGCTCGAGCAGTGCCTCGGGGCGAAGGTCGGGCTGATCGGCACAAACGGCAACATGATCGGGGAGGAGTTCCTTCACAGTGAGTTCACTACCCCCGAGAGCCGCGAGCTGCAGGAGCTCTTCCGCCACATGGCGGACGCGGGCTGCACGCACGTTGTCATGGAGGTCTCGTCCCACTCCCTCGCGCTCGAGCGCGTGGCGGGCATCCGCTATCAGGTGGGGGTGTACACCAATCTCAGTCAGGATCACCTGGACTTTCACGGGACGATGGAGGAGTACGCCGCGGCAAAGAAGCTGCTCTTCTCCCGCTGCGATACGATGTGCGTGAACGTGGATGACCCCTGGGCGGACTTCCTCTGCGAAGGGGAGAGCACACCGCTGCTGCGCTACGGCATCGAGAAGTCGGCTCAGCTTCGGGCGGAGGCGCTGCGGCTGCACGCGCAGGGCGTGGAGTTTACGGCACGCTTCGGCGGCGAGTGCGCGGAGACGGCGCTTGCGATCCCCGGGCGCTTCTCGGTGTATAACGCCCTCGGCGTGATGGCGGCGGGGCTTGCCCTCGGCATCCGGCTCTCCGACTGTGCCAAGGCGATGAAGAGCGCGAAGGGCGTGAAGGGGCGGCTCGAGCTTGTGGAGACCGACGGGGACTACGCCATCGTGATCGACTACTGCCACAAGCCCGACGCGCTCGAGAAGGTGCTCAGGACCCTCCGCCCCGTGACGCGCGGACGGCTGATCGTGCTCTTTGGCTGCGGCGGCGACCGCGACCGCCTCAAGCGCCCGATCATGGGGCGCATCGCCGCAGAGCTTGCGGATCTGTGCATTGTGACGAGCGACAACCCCCGCACCGAGCAGCCCGAGGCGATCATCGACGAGATCCTCGCGGGCATGACGGAGAGCGATACCCCGCGCGAGGTGATCTGCGACCGCGAGGCCGCCATCGCCTGGGCTATTGACAATGTCCGCCCCGGTGATGTAATATTACTCGCCGGAAAGGGTCACGAGGACTATCAGGTCGTCGGCCATGAGAAACGCCACATGGACGAGAGAGAGATCGTGGCCTTCTGCCTCAAGAAGAGATAGACTGGGAGAAAATTATGACAATCAAGCTGCTGTGTGCCTTTGTACTGGCCTTCCTGTTTGCGACGGCCTTCGGAAAAGTGTATATCCCCTGGCTGAGAGCGCGCAAGATGGGACAGAAGATCAAGGAGAACGGCCCGACCTGGCATATGGCCAAGACCGGCACGCCCACGATGGGCGGTGCGATGTTCATTCTCGGCGTGACGCTGGTGTGTCTCACCGTGGGGCTGCCCTCGATGCTGCACGGGCGCTTTGTGCACATTTTTGTGCTGCTCTTCGCCCTGGTGTTCGGCCTGATCGGCTTTCTGGACGACTGGGAGAAGCTCTCCCACAACCAGAATGCCGGCCTTTCCGCGAAGGCGAAGTTCCTGCTTCAGCTCGTGGCGGCGCTGGTGTTCATTCTGCTCATGCGCTCGATGGGCTTTTTGCAGACGAATCTGTACGTCCCCTTCACCGGGAAAATCATCCATATGCCGGAGTGGCTGTACCTCCTCTTTGCCGCCTTCGTGATCGTCGGCACGGTCAACGCCGTGAACATCACCGACGGCGTGGACGGCCTTGCGACCGGCACCTCGCTGCCCGTGTTCCTGTTCTTCGTCGTGCTGAGCATGGCCTGGGGCAAGGGCTATGAGGAGCTTGGCATCTTTGCCTCCGGCATGGTCGGGGGACTGATGGGCTTTCTCGTGTATAACTTCAACCCCGCCAAGGTGTTCATGGGCGACACCGGCTCGCTCTTTCTCGGCGGCGCGATTGCCGCGCTCGCCTTCGCCTTCGATATGCCGCTGGTGCTGCTCACCCTCGGCATCGTCTTCATCATCGAGACGCTCTCCGATATCATCCAGGTCGGCTACTTCAAGCTCTCCCACGGCAAGCGCGTCTTCAAGATGGCACCCTTCCACCACCATCTGGAAAAGGGCGGATGGACGGGAAAAAAGTGGAAGGAAAAAGAACTCTTTTTCCTCTTCACTGGTATATCGCTGCTCTTCGCGATCATATCCTTTATAGGGGTGTTTCAGCGCCGCCTGTAATCTTTGAGTCGGGGAGGTGGGAGTATGCGTTATGAAAGCGCCCGCCTCGCCGGCTTTTCTCTGTCGGAACAGCCCGAGCGCCGGGGCGAGGTGGATCGCAGCTTCCTGCTGCTTGTGCTGCTGCTTCTGGTGATGGGGCTTATTATGGTGCTCTCGTCGAGCTTTGCCCGCGCCTATTACGATCCGGGGCATGTCACGGGCGGCAACGCCGCGTATTACTTCGTGCGTCAACTGATCTTTGCCCTTCTCGGGCTGGGGCTGATGTGGCTCTGCTCGCGCGTACCGATGGGGCTGTACCGCCGCTATGCCTTCCCGTTTCTGATTGTGACGCTGGTGCTGCTTGCGCTGGTGCCGCTCATCGGCGTGAAGGCCAACGGCTCACGCCGCTGGCTCGGCGTCGGGGGGCTCACGGTGCAGCCCTCGGAGCTTGCCAAGCTCGCGGTCATCCTGTCCTTCTCGGTGCTGATCGTCCGCTTTCGCGGCAAAATGCACACGTTTCGCTATGGTATCCTGCCCTTTGCCGCGATCCTCGGTGGGATCGTGGGGCTGCTGATCCTTGAGCCGCACTTCTCCGCCTCCATCATCATCCTCGCTATCGGCGCGGCGATGCTCTTTCTCGGCGGCGTCGGGATCGGATGGTTCCTCGCGGCCTTCGCCGCCGTCGGGGGCGGCCTTGTGGTGCTGATGACCTTTTTCCCCTACGCCTCGAGCCGCCTGAGCACCTGGCGCGATCCGTTTTCAAGCTCCTCCGACGAGGGCTATCAGATCGTGCAGTCGCTCTATTCGATCGGCTCGGGCGGGCTCGCGGGGCTGGGGCTCGGGCGCAGTCGGCAGAAGTTTCTGTATCTCCCGGAGGAGCATAACGACTTTATCTTCTCCGTACTCTGCGAAGAGCTGGGCTTCATCGGCGCGGCGCTGGTGCTGCTGCTCTTCGCGCTGCTGATCCTGCGCGGCTACTGGATCGCCCTGCACTGTCGGGGACGCTTTGCGTTTCTGGTGTGCGCGGGGATCACGACGCTGCTGGCCGTGCAGGTGTTTTTGAACGTCGCGGTCGTGACGAACCTCACGCCCTGCACCGGCATTTCCCTGCCCTTCTTCAGCTACGGCGGCACGGCGCTGCTCATTCAGCTCGGAGAGATGGGCATTATTCTGAGCGCTTCGCGCGACATTGTAAGTGAAAGCCTGCAAATAAAAAGTCAAGTCCCCAATAGGACTTGAGCCAGAAAAAATTGCAGAGCAATGAAAGGTATCAAGGCGCAACACAAATAGACCACCGCGTGAGCGCTGGTCTGAGGCGGTAGCACAGGCATCCC
>JAZQCO010000042.1:0-18847 GCA_045546335.1 Candidatus Limivicinus sp.
CCCACGACGACGGCTGTACCGTCATCATAGTCACCCACGACCCCGCGGTCGCCGAACAAGCCGACGCCGTCCTCCAAATGAAAGACGGCGCGTGGATATAAAAACATATAAACAACGCGAACCGTTTTAAAATGACGAAACGGTTCGCGTTGTTTGGTATATAATATTTTTAAGCTTTAATCTTATTTACATTATGAAAAAAATATGCTATAATATATAATGATGTAAAATGCTTATTATCAAAAATCATAGTTTGGCTGGCGAATGTCGTAAAAGTGTCGTAAATTCGGCTTATGATATTTGGAAAACCTTGATTTATCAAGGGCTTTGTGCAAAAGTCAATATAATATAATGAGATACTATGTGCTCACATAAAAAGGGGGCGGGCGAGTGCGGTTTGATCGCGAATTGAATATGGTTCTGATCTCGGCGCGCGAGCTTGCTGAACGTGCGGCACAGGGTGGTAATCTTGGCGGGGCGTCTGATTCGCCGACCTCGGAGGAGGGAAGGGCGCTGCATAAGCTTCTTGCCGAATTGCAAGGCGAGAGATTTCGCGCGGAGTATCCGCTTTCTGCGGATATTGAAAGCGGAAGCCTCGTTTACCGCATCTCGGGGCGCGCTGACGGCATTATAGAGGGAGAAATACCCATTCTGTTGGAGTTTAAGACCGTGACACATTCCGCCTTCGAGAGAGCATCCTCGAGGCTCGGGCGCGCGCAAGTGACGATCTATGCAGCGCTTTATGCCTTGTTGCACGATTCAAAAAAGGTGACGGCTCGGCTCGTCATTGCAACGCCCGACGGCGAAAAGATCAAAAATTCGGATAGGACGTATACTGTCGATGAGCTCCGCATCGCACTTCACGGGCTTCTCACGAGCGTCGCGCCGCTTGCGTATAACGAGGCGGATTCGCTTTGCAAGGTCCACCCGGAGCTTTCAAAGCTGAAGTTCCCGCATCCGAGTCTGCGCGATGGGCAGCGCGAGTTGATCTCGTCGGTTGCGTCAGCCGTCAAAGGCGGAAAAAGGCTCTTTGCCCAAGCTCCCACGGGAATCGGCAAGACGGTTTCTGTGCTTTACGGCGCGGCAAGAGCGATGGGTCAGGCGGATATCCGAAGGATCTTTTATCTTACCGCTAAAGCGAGCACCCGCCGCGAGGCTTATGCCGCCGCGGGAAGGCTTGCGGGTGCGGGCGCGAGGCTTCGAACTATGGTGTTGACCGCGAAGGAACAGATCTGCCCGCGTAAAACCGGTCCCGATTTCATCTGCGACCCCGAGCATTGCCCGCTTGCGAAGGGATATTACGACCGTCGCGCGGCGGCTCTCGAGTCGCTGACGTCGAGTTACAAGGGCTACCCTGCGGGCGCAATATCGCAAGCTGCGGCAAAACACAGCGTTTGCCCCTATGAGCTATCGCTCGACCTTTCGGAATATTGCGATATTATCATCTGCGATTACAATTACGCCTTCGATCCTGCCGTCAAACTCCGCAGATACTTTGCGGAGGGCGCATATTGCGGCGGCAAGAACGTTTTTCTGATAGATGAAGCGCACAATCTGCCCGAGCGGGCGAGGGATATTTTCTCGGCAACGCTGACGCGTCAGGACGTTGCACGCTTGCGCGAGGCTGTTCAGTCGGATCACTTGCTTACCTCCGCGCTCGATGCTCTCGACGGGGCGATATGCCGCGCGGGCGAGCTTTGCGAGGAGAATATGACCGAGCAGGACGGCGTGCGGTGCGGTTACTATTTTAATCTCAATCCGCTTCCCGAGCTCGATGACGCCGTTGCGCGTGCGCTTGAGAGAACGGAGCTGTTCTATTTCACTCACAGGACCGATCCGCCCCTCGCGGGCGCGGCGTCGAGATTTCGTAGTATCTGCAAAAAGTGGCAGAATGCGGCGGATAATTTTGACGAGAGGTATCGAACCTATATCGAGAAGATCGGAGAAGAGGTTTCGCTCAAGCTTTATTGTCTCGACCCTTCGGCGCGGCTTGACGAAGCACTTTCCGAGGCTCACGCATCCGTATTCTTCTCGGCAACTCTGACCCCGGCGGATTACTTTTCGGATATCCTCGGCGGCGGCAAGGACAGCAGATCGGTGTCGCTCCCGTCACCTTTTCCGCGTGAGAATTTAGGACTTATCGCGCTGACGTCGGTCAGCACTCGGTTTGAGGACAGGGATAAGTCATACAAAAAGATAGCCGGTGCGATCGCGGCTACGGTCGCGGCAAGGCGGGGCAATTACATCGTTTATTTCCCGTCGTACAAATATATGCAAAGCGTTGCCGATATCTTCACGGCGCGCTACCCGAACGTTCCCGTTGCCATTCAGCGAAGCGGTATGACGAGGCAGGAAAGAGAAGAGTTCCTTTCCTTCTTCGAGGACGACGTCGGGCGGCTGCGCGTTGGATTTTGCGTCCTCGGCGGAAGCTTTTCGGAGGGTGTTGACCTGCCGGGAAGCAGGCTGATCGGCACGCTTATCGTCGGTGTCGGACTCCCCGGTCTTTCGGCAGAGCGAAACATCATCCGCGACTATTTCGAAAACCGCGCCGAGTGCGGATATGATTATTCCTACACCTATCCCGGTATGAATTCGGTTCTGCAGGCGGCGGGAAGAGTCATTCGCCGACCCGAGGACAGGGGCGTGGTCATTCTCATCGATGACCGCTACGCGGGCGAAAAATACCGCGCGCTTTATCCACCTCATTGGGAAGGGATGCGCTTTGCGGAGGATATTCCCGCTTTGCAAGCCGAACTTGCGGAATTTTGGGCAAAAGATGTGTCCGAATGATTAAAATAATAAATAAATTTTGCGATTTTTAAAATAATACTTGCAAAATGCGAGCTTTTGTGGTATAATATTTGCTATACGAAAGTTAAATTCTGCAATTTTTCACGAAAAAATTGCACTTTTGAAAAGGCAAGCCGCATTTTGCCTATACAAGGAAGGAAACCTACCATGGAAAGAACCACAATCAAAGAAATTTTTGCGGCACCCGAAAAATTTGCGGACTGTGAGATCACGGTCGCAGGTTGGGCAAGAACCATTCGTTCGAGCAACGTTTTCGGCTTCATCGAGCTGAATGACGGCTCTTACTTCTCAAATCTTCAGATCGTTGTTGAGAGCGAAAAGCTCTCTAACTACAAGGAGATCGTAAAGCAGAACGTCGGCGCGTCCTTCGTTTGCAAGGGTATCCTCGTGCTGACTCCCGAGGCTCCCCAGCCCTTCGAGCTCAAGGCGACCGAGATCGTGCTTGAGGGCGCATCGGCTCCCGATTTTCCGCTTCAGAAGAAGCGTCACTCGCTTGAGTATCTCCGCACGATCGCGCATCTCCGTCCCCGTGCGAACACTTTCAACGCCGTGTTCCGCGTTCGTTCGGTAGTTGCTTATGCTATCCACAGCTTCTTCTTCGAGAGAGGCTTCGTTTACGTTCACACTCCTCTGATCACGGGCTCCGACTGCGAGGGCGCGGGCGAGATGTTCCAGGTCACCACGCTTGACCTTGCAAATCCCCCCAAGACTCCCGAAGGAGAGATCGACTATTCGCAGGATTTCTTCGGCAAGAAGACCGGCTTGACCGTTTCGGGTCAGCTCAACGTTGAGACCTTCGCGATGGCGTTTGCCAACGTTTACACCTTCGGTCCCACCTTCCGTGCAGAGAAGTCCTACACCCAGCGCCACGCCGCTGAGTTCTGGATGGTCGAGCCCGAGATGGCGTTCGCCGATCTTAACGACTATATGGACACCGCCGAGGCGATGGTCAAGTACATCATCAACCGCGTCCTCGAGCGCTGCCCGCAGGAGATGGCGTTCTTCAACAGCTTTGTGGACAAGGGGCTGCTGGATCGGCTGCACAACGTCGTGTCCAACGAATTTGGGCGCGTGAGCTATACCGAGGCGGTGGAAATCCTCAAAAACAGCGGCAAGAAGTTTGATTATCCCGTGGAATGGGGCATCGACTTACAGACTGAGCACGAGCGCTATCTGACCGAGGAGGTGTTCAAGAAGCCGATCTTCGTCACCGACTACCCGAAGGAGATCAAGGCCTTCTATATGCGCCTCAACGACGACGGCAAGACCGTCGCGGCGGCGGATTGCCTGGTGCCGGGCATCGGCGAGATCATCGGCGGCAGCCAGCGCGAGGAGCGTCTGGAGGTGCTCGAGCATCGCATGGACGAGCTGGGGCTCAAGAAGGAGGACTACTGGTGGTACCTCGATCTGCGCCGCTACGGCTCCTGCCGCCATGCGGGCTACGGCCTGGGCTTTGAGCGCATGGTCATGTACCTCACGGGCGTGAGCAATATCCGCGACGTGGAGCTGCATCCCCGCACGACCGGCAACGCGGACTTCTAAAATAAGTCAAATATTTATACACAGACACGCTGATGTCGCATCGAAGGCGACCTCGGTGTGTCTTTTTTATTATATACTTGCAGCGTCGAGAGGAGGGATCGAATGAATCAAAAGAGTGAACGGCAAGCCGGAAGGAGACAATGGAGCGTCGGGGCACTTGTCTGGCTTATATTCAGAATTCTGGTCGCGTGGCTGAATCTTGATTTAATTGTCTCCTTTATTGCTTTGATGATCGAGGATGCGTATCCATGGTATTTCAAGGCAACAAACGAGCCTGCCCCATACAACTTGGATCTCTATACAGCTCCCATATACTTTGCTGTCTGTATCGGCGTAAGCGTTTTGTACATTTTCTCATACAAATCGAAAAAGGCGTTTCATGCGCTGATCGCCGTGAACCTGCTCGGTGCGGGGCTGTACATTGTGACGGCGCTCAGCACAACGGCCAACGCGATCATCTACAGAGTAGTGCTCTTTGCCCTGATCCCCACAGTGCTCACGGCTATCACAGCGCTGATGACACACAAAAAAACGTAGAGGAGGCAGACATATGGCCATTATCACCTACCATTATAAATACGCTTCTTATCTCAACAACAAGAAGGCGACACTGCTGTGCAAGTGGGTCGCGGGCAATCAGCTCTTTATCCTGCTGTATCTTCTGCTCTCTTTGCTCCTTGTGGGAGGACTGTATGAGTTCATCCGCGAGCCGCTCAGGAACATGATGGGCAGCGACGTGGGCTTCGCGGTCACGAATATCCTCTGTCTGATACTTACCGCCGCGCTGGTGCTGCTCTTTATCAGGCGCTCGAAGATTACCGAAAAGCTCGCCGCGAAAATGCAGGAGAAGCAGGCCGAAAAACTGAAAACGCTGCTCGCCCCCTCGGGAAGCACCGGAACGGGCTGCTATGTCTACGACATGCCCTGGGATCGGGACGTCACGAGCCGCTATGTCTCCGACGCGAAGCGCGCGGGCAGTCCCGACACGGCAAGAAGCGTCTTTTTGCTCTACCATGAGAAGGTTGACGAGAAGATATTCACCCGTCTTGCCATGATCGAAAAGGCGAGCGGCAGAACCCTCTACGACAGCAGGGTAGTGTATGGAGAAAGAAAGTGGATAGAGAGCTTTCCCGGAAAGATAAGCGATAACGAGCGAAAAGTCACAGACTTGATTGAAGCCTTAACAAAATGAAAGGATGGAAAAAGAATGAACGTTTTCTATGTAGTATTGATGCTTTTCATCGTGAGTATTTCGGGTGCGGTGATGCGCTCCAAAGCGGACAAAGCCGATAAGAACCCGGAAAACCTCGCGAGGGATGAGGATGCCGAGCAGAAGTATGCCGCGCTCTGCGAGCCGGGCGAGACGCTGAAGGTCGTATGCAGAGGCTGGAAGGAGCAGTATTATGTGCTGACCGACCGCCGCCTGATCCTGGAAGACAAGAAAGGGATGCAGTCGATCCCGCTCAATTCGATCCAGAACGTAAAATTCCGCAAAACGGACGGCGGAAAGGCCAGAACGGTGGACACCTGCCAGTCCATCATCATCTACGCCAACGGTCAGTATTCTCTCTTCCGCTATTCCAACAAGTTTGACCAGATCACACGGGCGCTTATGGAGGAATGGCAGTGATAAAAGCGTGAAAAAAATTGACAAGTCCGGTCAACTCTGATACAGTAACAAGTGCCCCGCATCCGATTCGGAGCGGGGCGCTTTTACCATCATCCACGAACAATGTCCGCTGTCCTTCGACGGTGGGGATTGTTCGTCTTATTCAAAGGAGAACACCATGAGACGAAGCAGAGCGCTGCCCTGTCTGCTGCTGGCACTGATCCTGGCACTCGGCGGCTTTCTCCCCGCCGCGCCGACGGCGGATGCCTTTTCGCTGTTTCAGAAGATTCCCGACCCGCAGGAGAGCCTCGGCACGGAGCTGAACGTGCCCCACCCCGCGCTCACGAACGTCTGCGGCTACCCGGTCACGCTGCCCACGGGCGAGGGCGCGACCGAGAGCGGCCTTGCGCTGCTGAACGCCGCCGCCTCGCTGCGCAGCTATACGCTGACCGCGCCCTGCGCCGTGGACGGCAAGACGGCGACGCAGCCGCTGCGTCTGACGCGCCTCGAGCCGTCGCTGCTGCTGGACGGTTTTGCGGAGGCGATGCTGCCGCTGCTCCAGGAGCGCGTCGAGGCCGCGCAGAGCGAGGAGGAGATCTACACCGGCGGCTTCTACCGCCCGGAGCTGCTGCGAAGCTGCTTTGACGCGGTGATGGCTGCGCGGCTCGCCTCCCCCGCCTCCTGCGCCATCGAGCAGGATTTCGAGCTGCAATTGCGCTATGAGGACGCCGCGTGGCGCGCGGAGAACCTCGAGGCGCTGAACGCCGCGCTCCTCGGCGCGCTGCCCGATGCCGCGAGTGCGGATGCCTGGCTGCTCTCCGCGTTTGAGAGCGTGATCCCGACCTTGCCGATCCTCGCGCTGCCCGTCCACTACACGATCCCCGAGGACGCGCTCGCAGGTCCCGTCCCGAACCCCGCCTGCTACGGCGAGACGACCGATCCCGCCGTGATCGAGGCGCTGCTGCAGCGCCCGGAGGCGCAGAAGCTGATCGGGGACGAGAAGCTGGTCTGGAACGCGGACATTGATTTCTTCCACCCCGACAAGACAATCCGCTACTATCTCGACGAGACGATCCTGGTGCTTGTCTGGAAGGAGGTCGAGGCGCGCGGCTGCGGCACCTTCTCGGAGGTCTTTGTCGCCGACGGCTCGCAGCTCAGGCGCAAGATCGCCGGGGACGAGCCATTCAGCTACGATTTCAGGTCTACGAGCAAGTTTGCAAAGGAGACCAACGCCGTGCTCGCGCTCGGCGGCGATTTCTACCACCACGGGCGCGCCTGCGGGATCAGCGTCTACCAGCGCGAGATCATCCGCTTCGAGCCGGCGAGCTGCGATGTGTGCTATATCACGACCGACGGCGATATGCTCTTCAGCTACCGCAACCAGATTGCGAGTGAGGAGGACGCCAGGCGCTTTATTGAGGAGAATGATGTGCTCTTCTCCCTGGTGTTCGGCCCTGTGCTGATCGACAACGGCGTGGACGTGACGCCCGAATACTACTCCTGGGGCGAGATCAACGACCGCTACGCGCGCAGCGCCCTCGGGATGCTCGGGCGGCACCACTACCTGTGCATGAACATCAACTGCTACGGCTATGACACCTATTATTACCTCGCCACACTCCGTCAGGCGGCGGACGCCATGGTGGCGCGCGGCTGCGTCAAGGCGTACACGCTCGACGGCGGCCAGACCGCGACCACGGTCTTCAACGGCCAGCTTATCAACCCCGTGCAGTTTGGCTGGGAGAAGGACATCAGCGATGTGATCTACTTCGCCACAGCGGTTCCGAATGAATAAGGGGCGCTGATTCCTCGAGGCTTTGTTGCCGTTGATATATTTTGCTATAATTTTCGCAATGACTCTGCCTGTTGCCAAATATGAAACATAATTTCCAGCAAAAGTGTTGATTTTTTTCTGTTTTTGATTTATACTAGGTATTAACTGGTACCCAATAACAATAAGAATATCGGTTATCAAAACAAAACTTCGTCCGCGTGACCGTGCTGCTGCTCCGTTTCGGCAAAGCGCAAAGGAGGAATTATGAAACTCACGAAAAGCGAACTGGAAATTATGAGCGTTCTCTGGAAGGCCGATCGCCCGCTCTCCCGCGGGGATATTCTCGAGCTTTCCGAGAATAAGACCTGGAAGGACAACTCTATTCACATCCTTCTCAACGGAATGCTGAAAAAAGGCGCCATTGTGGGCGACGGCTTTGTCCGCAGCGGCAAGGTCTGGGGGCGGCTGTACGCCCCGACGGTCGGGATCGGCGAGTACTACCGTGAAAACCTGTTCAATCCCGGCGGGGAGGAGTCCTACCCGCTCCTCCTGGCGGCGATGGTCGATGACGAAAATCTCTCCGAGGAGACCCTGAGCAAGCTCGAGGAGATTCTGCGCAAGCGCAGGGAGCGTATGAAATAAGCCGGTCACGGTCTGTTCTATCCACAATATTGCCTGAGAGAAACTGCCAGCACACCCCGCCGAAATCATCCGGCGGGGTTTTTCATTTTCCTCTTGACAAAACTGTATTATTGTGTTACTGTACTAATCGGTTAATACAACAATACAAGGAGGTGCCGTATGGAATGGAGCTTTCGCAGTGAACTGCCGATCTATTCGCAGCTTGTCGAGCAGATCAAGCTCGCCATTGTCTCGGGTGCGTTCCAGCCCGGGGAGCGGCTGAGCTCTGTGCGCGATATGGCCGCCGAGGCGGGCGTCAATCCCAACACGCTCCAGCGCGCCCTACAGGAGCTTGAGCGCCAGGGGCTCGTCTATTCCCAGCGCACGGCGGGGCGCTTCGTCACGGAGGACACGCGCGTGATCGAGGCCAGCCGCCACGCCCTCGCCCAGGGGCAGCTTCGCGTCTTTACCGCGGCGATGAAGCAATTGGGCTATGACCGGGCGGAGATTCTCGCCCTTGTACAGGAGGAGGCTTAACGATGGCAATTCTCGAATGTGTCAACCTCAGCAAGCGCTTCGGCAAGACCCAGGCTCTCGAGGACGTGAGCCTGCGCATCGAGCCGGGTCGCGTCGTCGGGCTGCTCGGCCCGAACGGCAGCGGCAAAACCACCCTCATCAAGCTCGCAAACGGTCTGCTCACCCCGAGCGAAGGGGAGATCCTGATCGGCGGGCAGGAACCCGGCAGGGAGAGCAAGACGCTGGTATCCTATCTGCCCGACCGGGAGTATCTGCCCGATTGGATGAACACCGCGCAGCTCATGGACTTTTACCAGGACTTCTACGCCGACTTCGACCGCGAGCGGGCGAGCGAGATGCTCACGCGCCTCGGCCTCGACCCGGCGCAGAAGGTCAAGGCGATGTCCAAGGGCACGCGCGAGAAGGTTCAGCTCATCCTAGTCATGAGCCGCCGCGCGAAGCTCTATCTGCTCGATGAGCCGATCGGCGGCGTCGATCCCGCCACGCGCGATTACATCCTCGATACCATCATCCGCAACTACAACCCCGAGGCCGCCGTCATCATCTCCACGCACCTGATCGCCGACGTGGAGCAGGTGCTCGACGAGGTCATCTTCATTCAAAACGGCCGCGTGCTGCTCCAGTCCCCCGTGGACACGATCCGCGAGGAGCAGGGCAAGAGCGTGGATCAGTATTTCCGGGAGGTATTCAGATGCTAGGCAAACTGCTGAAACAGGAATTTCGCGCTACCGGGCGGATCATGCTGCCTGTCTTCGGCGCGCTGCTGCTGCTGAGCGTGCTCGCGAACGTCTCCATTCGACTGCTCGACTTTGGGCTCGACAAGAGTCCCGTCCTGACCTTCCTCTTTATCTTCCTGATCGTCGCCTTCGGCCTGGGCGTCTTCGCCACGATGTTCATGACGCTCTGGCTGATGATCACCCGCTTCTACCGCAATCTCCTCAAGGACGAGGGCTATCTGATGCACACCCTGCCGGTCAGCGTCCACGGCCTCGTCTGGTCGAAGCTGATCGTCTCGCTCTGCTGGTTCCTCGCCGCCGGGCTGGTCATCTTCCTGATCACCGGTATCAGCACGCTGATCCAGAGCGGCACCGACCTCGCCAGGTTCCTTCAGGGCTTCCCAAGCTGGTCGATGGTCAAGGCGGCGCTCGCCGAGGAGGGCATCCGGATGGGCGATCTCTGGCTCATGCTGCTGGAGGGGTGTGTGTTGGCGCTGGTCGGCTTCTTCGCCATCTGCCTGCACTTCTACGCCGCAATGGCAATGGGACATATGTTCAATAAGGATAAGGTACTGCTGAGCATCGTGTTCTTCGTGGCGCTGAGCTTCGTGATGAACCTCTTCACGAGCATGTCCGGCGTCGGCGTGGTGCAGAGCCTCATGGTGCAGGAGGTGGAGAGCACCCGCGTCGCGCTGGCGCTGGTGCATCGGACGCTGCTCTTTGGCGTTTTGATCGAGGCCGTCCAGGCCACAGCGCTGTACTTTGCGACCACTCTGAGCCTGCGCCGGGGACTGAATCTGGCGTAACAGCCCGCATAAAGCCGAGAATAGTACACATCCCCGGAGAAACGTACACTTTTACGGAAATTTGTACGTTTCTCCGGGGATTTCTTTTGCGAAACTACAAAAAACAGGGCCCCGCCGGGAGGCGGGGCGCTGTCGTGAGTGGGCTCAGGCGACGAGCCACTTGTACTTCTCCACGCTGTAGAGCGGGACGAAGGGCAGCAGGATGGGCACGGTCTTGACATATTTCTTATACTCGGGATCCTTGCCGTAGTTCTTGTTCTGGCGGATCTCCAGGCGGCGGGCACCGGAGAACATGACGAAGATGATTCCGGCGTAGCCGAGCAGGGCGACGAGCCACTGCCAGCCGCGCACAGCGCCGATGCCGGAGAGAAACACGCCCGTCCAGAAGATCATCTCACCCAGGTAGTTCGGGCAGCGCACGAGGCGGAAGAGCCCGGTGTCCACGAAGCGGCGGGGATTGACCTTCTTGGCCTTGTTCTTCTGGATGTCGGCGGCGGACTCGAGGGTGATGCCGCAGACCATGACGACAGCGCCGATCCAGACCCAGACGTTGGAGGCCGCGCCGTTATACAGGCGGAAGAACACCGGGGAAACCTGCGTGGCGTAGAGCAGGGCGCAGGTGATCCAGATGGCGAGCTTCACGCCCATGGGGACGGTTTTGCCGTCCTTGATTTCACCGACCATGTTCTTCTTGTAGGAGCTGCTCTTGAGCTCGCGATAGGCGAGGTAACCGCCCAGGCGGCAGCCGTAGAGGAAGAAAATGACGCAGCAGACGATGGTGCCGGCGGTGAGGGTCTTATTAAAGAGGGCGAGCATCAGCAGGCCGGCCCCGGCGATGGAGAAGCCGTAGCCGAGGGAGATGAACCAGACGTAGTTCTTGAAGCCGATGGAGCTGATGAGCATAGCGGCCGCGAACAGCAGCCAGAAATACCAGGCAGGATACATGATAGTGAACCTTCTTTCTAAATGAAAAATTAATAATGAATAATGAATAATTATGGTGTTGCCTGCGGCGACAGATTGAAATGAGATATGCGAAAACCTGCTGTCCCGCCGGACGGCGGGTATCTCACCCCAGCTTCAGCTCCCGCAGACCCGCCCTGTGCAGGCCGAGGGTGCCGAGGAGGAGCAGGAGCATCCCGACGGTGTTGATCCCCTGCTCGAGCCAGTTGGCGGCGGCGGAGTTATCGCCGCGCGAGGAGAGGTAGCCCATGCCGAGATAGCAGACAAAGCAGAGGGCGAAGACGGCGATCAGCCCCTTCTTCCTCAGCTTCGCGGCGAGGACGCTGAGGCAGGCGCAGACGCTGCCAAGGCCGAGCACCATCATCCCGATAAAGACGAAGGTTCCCGTGAACAGCGGCGGCGCGACGGCGAGCGCCGCGCTGTTGCGCGCTGTGAGCATGAGGAGGATCCCGAGCCCCGCGAGCAGCATCCCGAGCGCCTGCGTGGGCAGGAACATGGTGTTGAGCATCTGAAAATCGCACACGCCCATGGCGTACAGCAGCTTCCAGAGCGCCTTCATAAAGCCCGCCATAAAGACGTTGATCGTCCCGGCGGCGAAGCAGGCGAAGGCGTACTTGGGCATCTTGTTGTAGAGGTCGCGCTGCAGCAGCACCGCCGACACGCCGAAGAGCGCCACCGGCACGAAGTCAGCGAGCCCCATCGGGACAGAAAAATCGTACATTTCTCAGCCCTTGCCCTTCTCCTTGGCGCGCTTGTCGTTGATGATCTTCATCTCGGCCGCCGTGACCTCCTTGACGCCGTGCTCCTTCGCCCAGGCGACGCAGCCCTTGAGCACCGTCGGCAGGAAGATGCGCGGCACGTTCAAGAGCATCTCGAGCGCGTCGTCGGTGAAGTGTACGTCGGGGTCGGTGCGGTCGGCGGCGTAGCGCACGGAGGAGAGCGTCGCGTTGCGGATAGGCAGCAGCTCCGCCACCGGATGCGGCGTGCGCGCGAACCAGAAGTTCTTGCTGTCGCGGTAGCCGTGGCAGATGAGGGCGTTGGGCCACAGGCGGCTCTTGACGCCGTTGATGATGTTGTCGTAGAACTTCGGCTTCATCAGCATTTTGTCGATGCGCAGGATGAAGTGCGCGCCGTACTGGGTCGTGATGCCGTTGAAGCTCCGGTACGGGGGCGGGTAGCAGCCGTCCTCGAGCTTGCGCCCGATGTCCTCATCGGCGTTCTCGAGCTCGCTCACCCAGGTGCACTCCATGACCTGATAGGCCTCGGCGACCACCTTCGGGCGCGGCGTGGAGGGATCGGCGGCGATGCAAAGCCCGTCCTCGAGCGTGAAGCCGAAGTTCTTCATCTTCTCGGCGGGGGTGTCGCCCGGCCAGCCCTGGGCGACGATCTTCTTGTGATAGCCGCGCCCCTCGGGCATGAAGTTGAGCGCGACGGTCTTGCGCCCGGCGAGAAGGTGCTGCGCGGTGTTGGAGGAGTTGCGCGCCTCGAGCACCATGGCGTAGTAGCCCTTGCCCGCGATGTAATAGGGGAAGCAGAGCGAATAGGAGCCGACGGAGGTGCTGCCGTCCTCGGCGAGGGTGGAGACCATCACGGTCGGCATCGGGAAATAGGAGCTGGTCTGGTAGAAGTTGTCAACAATGCGGAGATCCTTGAAGCTGCTCATACGGTGTCCTCACTTTCTAATCGTTGTGCTCTCAGCCGATGTGGATCACATCCTGCATGAGATCGGCGGGCTTGACGTTGGGATTGTGATAGTGCTCGCGCTTTTCGGTGATCCTGCCGAGGGAAATCGCCTCCTTCGGGCAAAATTGCAGACAGCCGAGGCACTGGGCGCAGTCGTCCCCGAAGACGGGGCGGCCGCCCTCCATGCGGATGTTGGAGCGCGGGCAGAGCCGCGCGCACTGGCCGCAGGAGATGCACTTGTCACTCACGCGGAAGGCCTTGGCCTTCGCCCTGGCAATCGTCGGCCAGGCGCTGTTTTCCGCGCGGTTGAGCGGGTTATTCGGCGGGGATTTTTTGCTCACGGTCATCGCCAGCGCGTCGCGGGCGATCTCGGCGGCGAGCCTTTCGCTGCGCGCCTGCGCCTCGGCGGGACTGAGCTTCGGCAGCATCAGCGTGTGCGGGAAGAGCCAGATGCAGCTGCACTGATGCGTGACGACGCGCCAGTACTTGAGCGGGATGAGCTTATGAAGCTCACTCAGCCCGGTTCCGGCGTAGGCGGCGCTCATGCTGACGGCGAAGGTATAGCTCTCGGGGCTGACGCGGATGCTTTTCGCGTGCTTGAGCACGTCCTCCGGCGCGCCGCCGCCGTAGCAGGGGAACACGAAGCCGACCCTCTCCGCCCCGCGCACGTCGGTCACAGCCGGGGCAGAGCGCATCATCACGATATCCGCGCCGCCGAGGCCGCGCGCGACGTTTTTCGCGAGGTCGAGGCAGTTGCCGGTGCCGGAATAGCAGAAGATGACATTCTTGTGCATGCGAAAACCTCCTGAACTCGTGTTGATTTCAATTATAATTATAACTGTCGGATTTGTAAAGGAAAATTGTGCGCCGTCAACGCTTGACCGTATCGCGAAGATAGCCCGCGACGGCACGGAGCAGCGCCTGTTCCTGCCCGGGCGTGAGCGTGAAGGGCTGCGCCGCGCCGGTCGGGGCGCTCTGTGCGGCGGTGCGCTCGAGCTGGAGATCCGCGAGCGTCAGGAACACCCCAACGCGCCCGAGCAGCTTTTCCCCGGCGGCCATCAGACTCTGGCGATTGCCGGGCTGCATGGCGAGCTCGAGCAGCAGTTTCTCCACAGCGGCGGGGCTGAGCATCACCGCCATCCTCCCGACCCTGCTGAACACGGCGGCGAGCGCGCCGAAGTGCCGCTCGAGCGTGCCGTTGAGGCTGGGGCTTCGCAGCAGCGCGGGATAATCCACAGCCACCGACTCCACGCGCAGCCGCAGTCCCGCGCCGCTCGGCTGCGCCGTGACCGCGCCGAGCGTGACCGCACCGGAGAGCCCCTTCTCCGCGAGCAGGCGGTTCAGCGCCGCCTGGATGTCCGGCGCGGCGGCGCTGAGCGCGGCGGCGGTGAGCTCGGCCTTCATCTCCGCGCTCAGACGGCGCAGCAGCTCGCGCGCAACGGGTACCGCCGCGTCCCCCAGCTCCCGGAGGAGCAGAATGACGGCGCTCGTGCTCTCGGAGGAGGCGAGCCTGCCAGAGAGCAGCGGAAAGAGGGAGGCGAGTGTTTTGTCGTAGTCCACGGCGGAGACAGAGATCGTGATATTCAGCATGGGTGACAGTCCCTTCTATCATATATTGTGTAAGCAGTATAAGAATACCCCATCGCCCCGCCATTTGCAAGAGGAGGTTCGGCAAGGTCTCCCCTGCGGTGAGACCGTGAATCTGTGCAAATCTGCGGGACGCGGAGGCCGCGTCCCCTGCGCATATACAATTTTGAGACAGCCTCGGAGGAGATCGTCCCACGCTCCTCCTGTGTCTGCCCTGTTTGCGTGAAAAGAAGCTCTTGCAAGCATGGCTGTACTGCGTTATAATATCTATAATATATTGTAGGGAGGTATCTCCGTGAAACGTGTCCTTCTGCTGCTGTGCGCCGCCAGTATGCTCCTGCTGCTGTCCGGCTGCGGCGGTCACAGCCATATCTGGATCCCTGCCACCTGCACCGCCTCGAAGATCTGCTCCGAGTGCGGGAAGTTCGAGGGACCACCCCTCGGCCATGACTGGGGCGAGGTGGAGTACATCCCCAACGCCGACTACACCGAGGTCACGGCGAAGCGCGTGTGTCGGCGTGACAGCACGCATATCGAGACGGAGACTGTGAAAACCACGGAGAAAACCGTGCTCACCGAGGCGGATTGCGACGTGCCGGGCGAGATCCAGTACAGCGTCGTGTTCGAGGACGGCTACTTCCCTGATACCACGGTGATCGAGGAGCGCCCCGCGCTCGGCCACTACTGGGGCGATCCGAAGTACGAGTGGAGCGAGGATTACCAGAGCATCGTCGCGATGCGCGTCTGCCGCCGCAACAGTGAGCACGTCGAGACCGAGACCGCCCCCGTCAGCCGCGAGACGCTTGTCGAGCCCGGCTGTGAGACGGCGGGGCGCGCCATGTGCAGCGTCAGCTTTGAAAATCCCGGCTTCGAGGTGCCCGATTTTGAGGAAGAGCTCGCGCCCCTCGGTCACGACTGGGGCGAGACCGTCTACACCTGGAGCGAGGATCACAGCAGCGTCACCGCGACGCACGTCTGCCTGCGCGACAGTGAACATACCGAATCCGAGACCGTGACGGCGACGCGGGAGATCGACCCCGCGAGCGGCGAGACCACCTGGGTCGCGGCCTTCGACGGCGCGTTTGAACCCGCGCGCTATGTCGCCGAGCCGCTCATGATGCCGGACGACGCGCCGACGGACATCCCCGAGCCCACGCCTGAACCTACGCCCGAACCTACGCCCGAACCTACGCCCGAGCCCACGCCCGAGCCTACGCCTGAACCTACGCCCGAACCCACGCCGGAGCCTACCCCAGAAGCCACTCCCCAACCCTCCCCCGAGCCGACGCCGACGACGGAGGGAGCGGGCGGTGACGACGGGCGCGGCCACGTCAGCACACCGGGCTACTTTAAGATGAGCTTCCAGCGTTTTTGCAGCAAGTTCAAGGCGAGGACGCTGCACGGCATGAAGATCGTGGAGGACGGCGAGGGCGGCTATGTGCTCTCGGTCAAGTCCAGCTACCTCAACACCTTCCGCCTGACCGCCCCGGTGCGCGTCTATGTGGAGGATCGCAGCGCCGACACGCCGGGTACGCTCGATGAGGAAGGGCACTTCAACTCTCTGCGCTTCGTCATCCGCGACGAGAGCGGAGTCTACCACGAGAGCCTGGCGCAGCTCATGACCTTCTTCACCTGCAAGGCGGGCGAGGTGCTCGACAGTACAATGCCGTCCTGGCAGTTCGTGAACCTCTTCCGTGCTGAGCGGATCGACGGCGCGCAGGAGCTGGAATGCGAGTGTGGAGACTATGTCATCGGCTATATCTGCACCGAGGACAGCGGCGCCTGGGAGTATGAGTGCTCGCTGCGTGTGAAGTAAATCGGAAAAAATATAAAAAACAGGCTGGACAGACCCTGTCCGGCCTGTTTTTCACAGGGCGGCGGATTGACTTTCCCCTGCTGTAGTGGTATAATCCATACTAAAGCGAAATGCCCTTGTGCATTTCGTAAAGCGGCTTTGTGCTGACCGTCAACAAACGCCGGTCGTCCCATCGGCCACGAATCCATAAATTGCCGCGCCGCTGCGCGGCAAGCTATTATTCAGGAGGATTTTTCCTATGAAAAGACTGCTTTCGCTTCTGCTCTGCCTTCTGCTGCTGAGCTCTCTGTCCGTCTCCGCCTTTGCCATGAGCTATTCCTTCAAGACCCCCGGCGGCGTGAAGCTCGTCTTCCCCAAGAAGAGCGCGTATCTCGAAGAGCCCTTTAAGGCGCGCGTTCTCGGCTGCAACGGCACGGCGGATATCTACATCATGCCCAAGCCCGAAGACGGCAACGGTGTTCTCGGCACGCTGGCCAACGATGAGACCGTGACCATCCTCGCCGAGTACGGCGGCTTCTACTTCTTCCAGAGCGATGAGGGCTTCTACGGCTGGAACGGGAAGGACTTTTTCGCCCCCATCACCGAGGAGGCTTCTGAGCAGCCCACCGAGGAGGCCGCCGAGCAGCCTGCGGAGGAGCCGGTTCTGCCCGTCTCCGACACGGGTGAGACGATGGTGCTGCCCTCCGAGGAGGACTATCTGGACACCCCGCGTGTGAAGCTCGTGAGCGTCGGTTCCCCCGACGGCAAGGGTGCGATCTATCTGATGCCCATGCCCGAGGCCGGTCACGGCAACATCGGCAAGGTGAAGGACACCAGCACCGTTCTCGTGCTGGCCGAGCATCAGGGCTTCTACTTCATCCAGACCGTGGACGGCCGTCAGGGCTGGAACGGCTGCGGCTGGTTCGTAGACTGAGCGCAACATATCACACCAAAGGGGCTGTCTCAAAACGCTGAGAGCGGCCGTAGGGGCGGCTATCAGCCGCCCGTGCAGTGAAAACATCAACACTTGAAAGGTTGGGCGAATTTGCGTGAAACTGCGGATTCGCCCAACCTTTTTGCAGATATTTTGATGTTGCTGCCGGGAGGCTGATAGCCTCCCCTACATTCTCTTTCGCACTTTTGAGACAATCCCTTTTTTCTACGCGCAGGGGCGCTTCGTGAAGCGCCCCTGCGATTACGCCGTCTGGCTCCCCTTTCAGGGGAAGCAAGATACGTTTTCTCAAAAAATGCTTGACAAATGCGCGCTTATCGGTTAGTATAATCAAGCGCTCCATAGACAGCAGGCGGCGAAAGCGGAAGACCTGCCGAGGACATCAACATCAAACTTGATTGTTTCCGTGCCCGTGTGTCTTTCTTGGAGGATACAGGGGCTTTCTTTATGAGCGTGATTCCATCGTCGGAGGTGAAAAACCAACATGCCTAACGCAAAAGTTCTTAGCGAAAAGCAGGCGATCGTGGAAGCTCTCGCCGAGCGTATCCGTACCGCTGAGGCCGGCGTCCTCGTGGACTACAAGGGAATTACCGTGGCCGAGGATACCGCTCTGCGTACCGAGCTGCGCAAGGATGACGTGCAGTACACCGTCGTCAAGAACACCCTCACCAGAAAGGCTCTCGACAAGCTGGGAATGAGTGATCTCGATCACGTTCTCAACGGCACGACCTCTCTGGCGACTTCCGGTACCGACCCCATCGCCCCCTTCCGTATCCTCAACGACTACAGCAAGAAGCTGGGGGATCGCTTCAACATCAAGGCCGCCTTCATGGAGGGCAAGGTGCTGAGCGATGCTGAGATCGCGGAAATGGCGGAGCTGCCCTCCAAGAGCGCTCTGTACGCGAAGGTTCTGGGTACCATGATCGCGCCCATCACCGGTCTGGCCGTCTGCCTGGGTCAGATCCTCGAGCAGAAGGGTGGCTCCATCGAGGCTCCCGCTGCCGACGCCGAGTAATCGGCACACAAAATCTTAATTGGAGGAAATTACAATGAGTGAAAAAATCACTGCCATGATCGAAGAGATCAAGGGTCTGTCCGTTCTCGAGCTCTCCGAGCTCGTCCACGCCCTGGTGGACACCTTCGGTGTCTCCGCCGCTGCTGTCGCTGCCGGTCCCGCCGTCGCTGCCGGTCCCGCTGTCGAGGAGCAGACTGAGTTCGACGTCGTGATGACCAGCTTTGGCGCTGCCAAGCTCGCCGTCATCAAGGAAGTCCGCGGCATCACCGGCCTCGGCCTCGCCGGCGCGAAGAAGCTGGTCGAAGGCGTTCCCGCCAAGATCAAGGAAGGCGTTTCCAAGGAAGACGCCGAGGCTGTCAAGGCTCAGCTCGAGGCTGCCGGCGCCACTGTCGAGATCAAGTAAGACAAAACAAGCACAACAAACCCCCGCGGCGTG
>JAZQCO010000043.1:0-5629 GCA_045546335.1 Candidatus Limivicinus sp.
TGACCCCTCAGTCGCTGCGCGACAGCTCCCCTTTCAGGGGAGCCGAGAGACGGCGTTACCGGGAGGTCGTGCGTCCCCTGCGCCGGCGTCCCAAGCGCTTTGCACTTGCAATCGCCTTCCCAAGCGCTTATAATGATAAAATGAGTTGATGTATCATCCCTTCAGGTGGAATCGTATGGAAGAGAACGTGCCGCTGATTTCCATATTGCTGGCCGTGTATGAGCCGCGGCTCGAGTGGCTCGCGCAGCAGCTCGCGTCGCTCAACGCCCAGAGCTACCCCAGGCTCCGGCTCTATGTGCGGGACGATTGCTCGCCCACGGTGCCCTTTGCGGCGCTGCGGGCGCTGCTTGCGGCGTGTATCACCGCCTTTCCGTATACCGTCGCGCGCAACGAGCGCAACCTCGGCTCCACCGCGACCTTCGAGCGGCTGACCGGGGAGGCGGAGGGCGACTACTTCGCCTACTGCGACCAGGACGATATCTGGCTGCCCGGGAAGCTCGCGCTCTCGGCGGCGCAGATCGGGTCGGCGGGGCTGCTGTGCGGCGATGTGATCCCCATTGACGCGCAGGGGCGGCGCCTCGCGGACAGTCTGCGCGCGCTCAGGCCGGGGCTGGTCTTTCGGGAGGGCGCGGGGCTTGGCGGCGGCCTGATCTACAAAAACTTCGTCATCGGCTGCACGATGCTGGTGCAAAGCCGCATCGCCAAGGCCGCGCTGCCCTTCGCGCGCAGCATGGTGCACGACCACTATCTGGCGTGGTACTGCGCGCAGGAGAACGAGATCGCCGTGGCGAGCCAGCCGCTCGTCTATTACCGGCAGCACGCGGGGAACCAGACCGGCGTGCTGACGGGGATCGTGACGAAAGAGGACTATCTGCGCGTGCATCTGGGCGGCTTTGCCGCGCGCGTCGAGGAGCTTTCGCAGCGCGCGGAGAGCGAGGAGCTCAGACAGGCCGCCGCCTGGGCGCGGGCGCGGCGCGACAATGCCGCGAGAGCGCGCGGCGCGGTGAGGCGGCTGTGGGCGCTGCGGCGCGTGAATGTCACCACGACGCTGTTTGAACTCATCGCCCTGCGGCTGCCCGAGCCGCTGTTCCGCCGGGTGATCCGGCTGCTGGCGGGCATGTCGAGAAGAAAAACAAATAAAGAGAGGCAGAAGAATGAAGCAGGAGCAGGAAGAGGCGGAGCTGCGTGAGCGGGTGCGGCAGCAGGAGAAACGGCTTGCCGGGCTGGAACGGCTCACGCAGACCTTGCTGGCGCGCGTGGCCGCGCTCGAGGAGCAAAACCGCGCTCTCAACGGCAGCGTCTCCCGGCTGAGCGCCGGGAGGGGCGCGGGGCGGCTTCACGCGCTGGCAAGATCCCTGCGCTCGCGCTGGGAGATCCAGTACCACGTTGACACGCTCAGCAGAACCGGCGGCGGGCTGCACATCTGCGGCTGGGTGTTCGACCCCAGGCACGAGATCGCGCGGCTCGAGCTGCTGCTGTGCTGCGGCGGGACAGAGCAGCGCAGAGAGATCAGCAGGCGAGGGCTGAGCAGGCCGGACGTCGAGGCCGCGTTTCATACGGCAAGGGGGCGGTGTTCCGGCTTTGACGAGACGCTGCGTGTGACGCTGCCGCCGGAGGAGGAGATCACGGCGACCCTCGTCTGCACGGTGAAGGGGCGGGAGAAACGGCTCCCACTCGAGAGCGGCGCGATAGCGAGAATCGAGCGCACCGCGCTGCTGGAGTGGGGGGAGTATTGCGTGCCACACAGCGCCGCGCCCCTGCCGGAGAGCGTGGATATCATCGTCCCGGTCTACAACGGCTATGCGTTTCTGGAAAAGCTGTTTGACGGGCTGCGGGAGACGGACAGCCGTCACGGCGTCCTGCTGATCGACGACAACAGCCCCGATGAGCGGGTGCTCCCGGCGCTGCGGCGCTTTGCCGCCGGGCGGGAGAACGTCACGGTGCTGCACAATGAGCGCAACCGCGGCTTTGTCAAGACGGTCAACCGCGGCCTGCGGCGGACGAGCGGCCATGTCGTGCTGCTGAACACGGACGTGGAGCTGCCGCAGGGCTGGCTCGAGCGGCTGATGCAGCCCATCTTTCAATTTGAGACGGTCGCCTCCGTCACCCCGTTTTCCAACTGCGCGACGATTTTCAGCTTCCCGGAGATGGGCGACAACGCCCTGTACCGGAACCTCAGCGTCCGCGAGCTTGACGGGTATTTCCGCGCGGTCGCGCCGCGGTACACGCTTGTTCCGACGGGCGTCGGCTTCTGCATGGGCATGAGCCGGCGGGCGCTGGACGCGGTCGGGCTGCTGGACGAGGCGCTGTTCGAGAAGGGCTACGGCGAGGAGAACGACTGGTGCCAGCGGGCGATCAAGGCGGGCTTTGTCAACGTCCACGCGGAGAACCTCTTCGTCTATCACAAGCACGGCGGGAGCTTCCTGCCCGAGGAGAAGAGGCGCCTGATCGAAGAGCATACCGCCCTGCTCACGGCGCGCCACCCGAACTATCCGGGCGACGTGGCGGCGTATATCGAAAGAGACCCGCTGAAAGCCCTCCGCGCGCAGCTTCGCTTCCGCATCTGCCGCACGCACAGCGGGGAGAAGAACCTGCTGGTGTTCTCGCACGCGCTGGGCGGCGGCGCGGAGCTGTACCTCGACGCGCAGGGCCCGCGGTGGCAGGCGGAGGGCTACAGCGTGCTGATCCTCCGCTATGTGCCGGGGAGCGATTCGTATCGGCTGGACTGCCGCTTCTCCGAGGAGCGCTTTGCGGTGGAGCTTGCGGACTGGGACGCTGTGGAAGCGCTGCTGCAGGACTGCGCGCTGGACCGGATCGTCGTGAACGAGCTGGCCACATATCCCGCGCTCTTCGCCCGTCTCTCGGACATCGGGCGTCTGGCGCGGGAGAAGGGCGCGCGGCTGCTGATGCTGATCCACGACTATCTGGCGGTGAGCCCGTCGATCAATCTTGTCTCCCCGCAGGACTTTCTCTATGCGCGGGAGGGGACGGGCTTCCACTGCGACAGGTTTTACGAGGCGGACGGCCGGGCGGCGGAGTTCGGCTGCCCGAGCGTCGCGCAATGGCGGGAGCGCTGGGAGCGGTTTCTGCTCGCGTGCGACGAGGTTCGCTGCTTTTCGGAGTCCTCGCGGCAGCTCATGGCGGAGGTATACCCGGCGCTGCGCAGCCTGACCGTCGTCCCGCACCGCGTCGCGTATATGCCGCGCGTTCACAAGGAGCGCAAAACGACCGCGACGCTGAACATCGGGGTGATCGGCGCGATCAGCGAGGAAAAGGGGCTGACGATCCTGGAGCAGATGGCGGAGATCATCCATAAGGAAAAGCTGCCCATCCGCATCCGGGTACTCGGCTATACCGCCCGCGAACCGAAGCGGCGGGGCATTGTCTCCTGCACGGGACAATATGAGCGGGAGAGCCTGCCGGAGCTGATCGAGGAGAATGAGATCGACGTGATCCTGATCCCCTCCATCTGCCCGGAGACCTTTTCCTATACCACGGCGGAGAGCATAATGATGGGGCTTCCCGTCGCCGTCTTTGATCTCGGCGCGCCCGCAGAGAGAGTGAGGGAGTACGAGAGGGGCATCGTGATCCCGGAGATCAGCGCCGAGGCGGCGATACGGGAGATCAGTCGGTATTGGCAAAACCAAGCTTCTGAAAGGAACAGCGCGAAAGAATGAAAGCGATACTACCATCAAAACGGGGGCTTCTGCTCCAAATCCTGCTGATCTCGCTATGGGGCGCGCAGCTTCTGTATACCGATGCCTACTACGTCAATTATCTGCCTGTGCTGGCGGCCGCGCTTCTTTGCTGCCGCAGAAACAGCAGGGCGGGAACTGAAATCACGGACAGGCGCGCAAATCGGCTCGTTCGTCTCTTCGCGCTCGCGTTCTCCCTCATGGTGACGCTGGCGAATTACGCCATCTGGCGCTATCACCCCCAGGCCGAGGGAATCCTTGGCGCGCACGGGCGTGTATACAGCCTTGTCTGGCTGCTCATTTTCGTATTCGGGGGCTATTTTGCCTTCTGGCACAGCATTCACGCGCTGACCGCCGCGCTTCCCTCCCTGCTCTGGAAGCAGCGCAGCCAGAGCCCGCGCCCGGTTCGCGTCTTTGCCCTCAGCTTTGCGCTGCTGACGCTCACCCGGCTCGCCGTGCTCTTTTTCTCCCAGTATCCGGGCGTGATCACCTATGACAGCAGAACGCAAATGACGCAGATCCTCACGGGCAGCTACGCGAACAACCACCCCTTCTTCCACACCATGACGATCCGGCTCTTTGTCTCTCTGGGAATGCGCCTCTTCCATGATCTGAACGCAGGGGTCGCGACCTTCAGCGTGTTTCAAATCCTGTTTACCTCGTTTTGCTTCTCCTTTGCCGTCAGTACGCTCGCAAAGCTGAAAGCGCCGGGATGGATGGCGGCGGCCTCCCTCCTTTTCTTCCTGCTGATGCCGTATCATATCCTCTACGCCGTAACCATGTGGAAGGATGTGATGTTCGGCTGCTTTGTGCTCTTGCTTGTGACCTGCCTTGTCCGCCTGCTGAGCACAGCAAAACGGGGGTGGGCGGAGTATGCGCTGCTTGCCGCGGCAAGCCTCGGTATGTGCCTGTACAGGAACAACGGCCTGCTGGCGTTTGCGGCGCTGGTGCCTGCGTTCTGGCTCATCTGGAAGGGAAGGGAGAAAAGAATCCTTGCCATCTTCGCACTGGCGTTTCTCAGCAGTCTTTTCCTCAAGTACGGCGTCCTCTCCCAACTGCATATCCCGCAGCCGGATATTATGGAAGTCCTGTCGATGCCCGCGCAGCAGATCGCGAGAGTGGTGTGCGAAGGGGGAGAGCTGAACGACTGGGAGCGGGAAACGCTGGGCGCTGTCGTCGATATCGAGTTTATCCCGCAAAACTATATGACATGGCTCGCCGACCCGATGAAGGAGATGGTCTGGTTCAAGGGCAACCAGCACTTGATCGTGGAGAACAAGCTGGACTATCTCAAGCTCTATCTCTCGCTGGGCTTGCGCTATCCCACGGCGTATCTGCGCGCCTGGATCGACCAGACAAGAGGCTACTGGAACGCGGGCTATGACGATCACCGCTGGGAGACCGGCGTGCTGGTAAACGAGCTTGGTCTGGTGGGCAGCATTCGCAGTCCGCGCTTCGATCAGGCGCTGAAGACCTATTGCGGGCTGTTCATGGAGGTTCATCTTCTCAGGCTCTTCCTGAGCATCGGGCCGTTTGTCTGGGCGCATCTGCTCGCGCTGCTCCTCGCGCTGCTCAGAAAGGACAGGCTGGGGCTCTTTGTCACGCTGCCGGTTTTGTCCATCGTGCTGACCCTGCTGCTCGGAGTACCGCTCAACGCGGAACTGCGGTATATCTACGCGGCGTTTTGTACGCTCCCCCTTGTGCTGGTGACGGCGCTGAGACCGTCAATAGAGCCGGATCGGAGGCTGACATGAGTGTCGCCGTAGGGGCGATTCATGAATCGCCCGCGCGGGGAGATGGTCGTTTTTCGTATTCGCCCGGGCGAGGGGCGTGACCAACGCGGTGCCGCCGGGCGCTTCGTGAAGCGCCCCTACAACAACGACGTGAGCTTGTGCGAATCTGCGGGAGGGGCAAGCCCCTCCCCTACGGCAGCG
>JAZQCO010000044.1:0-9159 GCA_045546335.1 Candidatus Limivicinus sp.
CCTCAGAAAGACAACTCTCAGCTCCAACTCCTTGGCTCACAGAACGACATGGCTACGATCCGACTTGGTCAGGATGACCTCCTTATCGACGATCAGGCGACCCTCCTTCTTCTCGACGGTGACACCCGGCCAGTTGCCGACGAACTGAGCCGAGCCGGTGAGCTTGTTGAACAGGGTCGTTTTGCCGCTGTTGGGGTTGCCCGCGAGGGCGATACGCAGTTGCTTATCCATAGCCATACTCCTTTACTCGACTTCGATCATATCCGCGTCCGCCTTGCGGATCGAGAGCTCGTAGTTGCGCACGGTGACTTCGATGGGGTCGCCGAGCGGGGCGAGCTTGCGGACATAGACCTCCACGCCGCGCGTGATGCCCATATCCATGATGCGGCGCTTGACCGCGCCCTCGCCGTGGAGCTTCACGACCCTGGCGCTCTCGCCGACGCTTACGTCTCTGAGTGTTTTCATGCTGTCCTCTCCTTTATATGCAATTTGTTTAGACCATGATTTTCCCGGCCATTTCCTTGCTGATGGCCACGCGGGACTCCTTGATCTTGACGATCAGGTTTCCGCCGATGGTGTTCATCACCGTGACGGCGCTGCCCGCGACGAAGCCGAGATCCTCCAGGTGCTTTTTCATCTCGGGACTGCCGCCGACGCGCTTGATGACGGCTTCCTCGCCCACATCCGCCAGAACCAGAGGCATCATCCTGCGCCCTCCTCTCTGCTGTTAAAAATATCTAACCGGTGCACTGTAAAAAAGTTAGACCTTGCTAACCTGCGGATAGTTTAACACTCCTAATCCCGGTTGTCAAGAACTAACTGAAAAAGACACTTTTTGCGGGGAAAAAGTGCGCCGTCTCCTTGCTTTTTACTGGGAAATGGTGTAAGATAGAACCTGTTAGAACACTGGGAATGTGGTGATGACATGGTTATTCATAAATCTGCCGAGGATTATCTGGAGGCGATGCTGATGCTCAAGGAGGAGCGCGGCTACATCCGGTCGATCGACGTGGCGGAAAAGCTGGGCGTGACCAAGCCGAGCGTGAGCTATGCCACCAAGCGCCTGCGCGAAAACGGCTATATCACCGTCGATCCCGCCGGGATGCTCGTGCTGCTCGAGCCGGGGCTGGAGATCGCCGAGCGGATGTACGAGCGGCACAAGCTGCTCACCGAGCTGCTGATCGCCCTGGGCGTGAGCCCGGAGACCGCGCGCGAGGACGCCTGCAAGATCGAGCACGATCTGAGCGTCGAGACCTTCGAGGCGATCCGCCGCCACGCGCAGGAGCACCGTGCGTAACACGCAAAAAGAACCCCCGATCTGAAGCAGAGGCAATCTGAATCAGGTCGGGGGTGCTTTTTTATACTATTCTACCACTCCCGCCTCATATAGTGGAGGCAGAAACGCGCGGCGAGGCTTCGCCGGGCACAGGGAGTGGTAGCAATTGCGAAACAGCATTGAGCAGCGGGCCTGCGATTTGGCCGTCTATCTGCTGGAACATCAGTGTACCGTGCGCGCCGCGGCCGCAGACTTCGGCGTGAGCAAGAGCACGGTACACAAGGATCTGGTCGAGCGTCTGCCCCACGTCAATCCGGGGCTGTACGGGCAGGTGCGGGAGCTGCTGGATCGGAACAAGGCCGAGCGGCATCTGCGCGGCGGCGAGGCGACCAGGCTCAAATATCAGCACCGGCGTTAGGAACGCCGATCGCGAGCGCCGGGGCGTTCTCCGCGATGGCGGCGAGGGCTGCGTCCGTGGCCTTCTCGTCCTCGCTGAACACCTCGGCGACCTCCTTGCCGCCAGAGACGAACACCAGCTTGTAATACTCAAAATTCGCCGTACCGCAGCAGAGCCGCCCGTTCACGCCCTGCACGCGGATGAACACGCGCTCGAGGGCGGCGTAGTCGAGAAAGCGCGTCTTGAAGCCCTCGCGAAAATACACCCCGCGCTTGCCGACGCGCACGCGGTCGAACACCGCCGCGCTCTCAAAGTCGGCGGAAATATCCGGCGCGTCGATCACGCCGCCGAGGCCGGAAAACTTTTTTTCTGCCATAGAAAACACCTCCGTATCTTGTGTGTGCCCCTTGCGGTTGCCCGCGCGGGGGACGTACAATGCAGGGTTTCGTGCGTGGGCGCTTCGTGAAGCGCCCCTACGACGTTACCGCTCACACGGTGCAAATCGGCGGGCGGCTGATAGCCGCCCCTACGAATGCGTTAAGCCCGTACCCATAAAAATTATACTGTGTCCGGGGCTTGCAAGTCAAGCCGTTTCTCTATATAATATGATATGATCCCGCAACTCCAATTTATTGAGATAAGGAGAAACCCTATGTACTGCACAAGAAAAATCCAGGACGATCTGATCTGGGTCGGCGCGGACGACCGGCGGCTCGTCTGCTTTGAGGGCGTCTACGGCGTGCCCGACGGCGTTTCCTACAACTCCTATCTGCTGCTCGACGAGAAGACCGTGCTGTTTGACACCGTAGACAAGGCCGTGTACGGCGTGTTCCTCGAGAACGTCGCCCACGCTCTGGGCGGGCGGAAGCTCGATTATCTCGTCGTCCACCACATGGAGCCCGACCACGCCGCCACCCAGGAGCTGCTGCTGAGCCGCTACCCGGAGGCGAAGATCGTCTGCAACGCGAAGATCCTTGCGATGATGAAGCAGTTTCTCGGCGTGGATGTGTCCGAACGCGCCGTGATCGTCAAGGAGGGCGACACGCTCTCGACCGGGCGGCATGAGCTGCACTTCGTCATGGCGCCGATGGTTCACTGGCCGGAGGTCATGATGAGCTATGACGCGGCGGACAAGCTGCTCTTCACCGCCGACGCCTTCGGCACCTTCGGCGCGCTCAACGGGCGGCTCTTCGCCGACGAGGGCGACTTTTTCACCGAGCAGCTCGACGAGGCGCGGCGCTACTACACCAACATCGTCGGCAAGTACGGCGCGCAGGTACAGGCGGTGCTCAAGAAGGCGTCGGCGCTCGAGATCGCCATGCTCCTGCCCCTGCACGGCCCCGTGTGGCGTGAGCGCATCGGCGATATCGTGGAGAAGTACCTGCTCTGGAGCAGCTACGCCCCGGAGGAGAAGAGCGTGCTGCTGGCCTACGCCTCGGTCTACGGCCACACCGAGAACGCCGCGAACATTCTCGCCTGCAAGCTGTGTGAGCGCGGCGTGCGCGTGCGGATGTACGACACCTCCGTCACCCCGGCAAGCTACATCGTCTCCGACGCCTTCCGGTGCAGCCACCTCGTCTTCGCCGCGACCACCTATAACGCCGGGATGTTCGTCACCATGGAGAACCTTCTGCACGATATCGCCGCGCACAACATCCAGAACCGCAAGGTCGCCCTGATCGAGAACGGCTCCTGGGCGCCCACGAGCGGCAAGCTCATGCGCGAGACGCTCGGCGCGCTCAAGGGGATGGAATTTGTCGGCGAGACCGTCTCGCTCAAGTCCGCCCTCGCCGAAAGCCAGGAGGCGCAGCTCGACGCGCTCGCCGCCCTGCTCGCCGAGGACATTAACCCGGCACCCGCCGCCGCGCCCGCCGCGCCCGCCGTCACCGCCGAGGTGGACAAGAAGGCGTTCAACAAGCTCTCCTACGGCGTGGAGCTGCTGACGACCCGCGTGGACGGGAAGGACTACGGCTGCATCATCAACTCCGCCTGCCAGGTGGCCTCCGGCGAGCCGAAGAAGCTCGCGGTGTCCGTGATCGCGAAAAACTACACCTGCGAGATGCTCCAGAAGGCCGGGCGCTTCAACGTCACGATCCTGACCGAGTCCGCGCCCTACAGCCTCTTCAAGCAGTTTGGCTTCCAGAGCGGGCGGGATACGGACAAGTTCGCCGCGCTCGAGACCGAGGCGCGCACGGCCAACGGCCTGCGCTATCTGCCCGAGCACGCCAACGCCGTACTCTCCTGCGAGGTCACGGAGGTGCGCGACCTCGGCGCGTCGGTGCTCTTTATCGCCGATGTCGTGGAGGCAAAGGTGCTCTCGAAGGAGCCGAGCTGCACCTATGATTTCTACCACGCCCACATCAAGCCCAAGAAGAACCCCGCCCCCGAGCAGAAGGAGTGCTGGGTGTGCAAGGTCTGCGGCTACGTCTACGAGGGCGCGGAGCTGCCCGACGACTTTGTCTGCCCGCTCTGCAAGCACGGCAAGGACGATTTCGAGCACATCGTCCCCAACGCCCCGGCGAAGCAGAAGGGCTGGGTCTGCACGATCTGCGGTCACTTCGAGCCCTGCGAGGGCGAGCTGCCCGCGGACTACGTCTGCCCGCTCTGCAAGCACCCGCGCGACGACTTCGAGCGCGCGGAGAGATAACATCACCACGGGTGTGCCGATCAAGCGGCACACCCGTTTTGCGTGCCTGCCTTGCCTCCCCTGAAAGGGGAGGTGGCATCCGGCGATCTCCCGCGAGCCGGATGACGGAGGGGTCAATGTACCGGGGGAAGACCCCTCAGTCATCGCCGCAAGCGGCGCTGACAGCTCCCCTTTCAGGGGAGCCAAGAGCTCTCGGGCCTCGCCGCCGATCCAAAGAGCACAAATCCCTGTCAAATTTTTGATTATCGGGGAAATCGCTGGACAATTTATGACACGGTATGATACAATACTTCAGTCAAAACTCCGGAAGATTTTTTGTTTCGAGGTGATAGCTTATGTCCCAAACCTTCAAAGGCGGCGTGCATCCCGATTACCGGAAGGCGCCGGATGTCCCGGTGACGGTCATCACGCCTCCTGTCCAGCTCGTCATTCCGATGGCGCAGCACATCGGCGCGCCCTGCCAGCCGCTCGTGAAAAAGGGCGACACGGTGACGATGGGGCAGAAGATCGGCGAGAACCCCGCGCCGGTCTCCGCGCCCGTACACTCTCCCGTCTCCGGCAAGGTCGTGGCGGTCGAGCCGCGCCCGCATCCCCTGGGCGACATGGTCATGTCCATCGTGATCGAGAACGATTTCAAGGACACCCCCTGCACCGATCTCGCCCCGCTCAGCGAAAAGCAGCTCAAAGACCCTGAGGCGATTTTGCAGCGCATCCGCGAGGCGGGCGTGGTCGGCATGGGCGGGGCGATGTTCCCGACCGCCTTCAAGATCCGCGGCGGCATCGGCAAGGTCGATAAGCTCATTATCAACGGCGCCGAGTGCGAGCCGTACTTAAACGGCGACCACCTGACGATGCTGAACTACCCCGAGCAGCTTCTCAAGGGCATCGAGCTTGTGCGCATTGCCAGCGGCGTGGAGAAGGCCTATTACGGCATCGAGGTCAACAAGCAGGACGCCATCGACAAGCTCAATTCCCTCCACCCGGAAAACTACGGCATCGAGATCGTGCCCGAGGCGGTCAAGTACCCCCAGGGCGGCGAGAAGATGCAGGTCAAGGCCGTCACCGGGCGCGAGGTCAAGCCCGGCGGCCTGCCCTCCGGTGTCGGGGCGAACGTCGTCTCCACCCGCACCTGCTACGCCGTCTATCAGGCGTGCTGCGAGGGTAAGCCCGTCATCGAGCGCATCGTCTCCGTCGCGGGCAGCGCCCTGAAAGCGCCGGTCAACGCCCTCACGCGCGTCGGCACGCCCCTGGGCTACCTCGCCGAGCAGTGCGGCGGCTTTATCAGAACCCCGCGCAAAATCGTCCTCGGCGGCCCGATGATGGGCATTTGCGCCACCAGCTTTGACGCGCCGACCATCAAGGGCATCTCCGGCGTGCTCTTCTTCACCGAGGAAGAGGATAAGCACGTCGAGAACCCGAGCTGCATCCGCTGCGGCAAGTGCATCGAGGTCTGCCCGATGCATCTCGAGCCGGTCTTTATGTATATGTACTACAGCAAGGGCGATTACGCAAACCTCGAGAAGTATCACGTCATGGACTGCTTTGAGTGCGGGAGCTGCTCGTACAACTGCCCCGCGCGTATGCCCCTGACCCACGCCTTCAAGACGGCGAAGCTCATGCTCTCCGCCAGAGCCGCCGCCGAAAAGGCAAAGGAGGCCAAGAAATGAACGAGAAAAACGAAAGAATCGTGCTGGACGTAGCCTATCAGCCCCAGGTGCGCAGCGAGCGGAACACCGCGAGCCTGATGCTCGATGTGATCATCGCCCTGCTGCCGCTGCTGGTGGTCGGCGTGTGGCAGTTTGGCTATCAGCCGCTGCTCCCCATTGCCTGCTCCGTCGCGGCCTGCGTCTTCTTCGAGTGGGGCTACCGCAAGCTCCTGCACAAGCCCCAGAGCATCGGCGATCTCTCCGCCGTCGTGACGGGGCTGCTGCTCGGGCTCTCCATGCCTGCCGGGACGCCCGCCTGGATCCCCGTCGTGGGCGCCTTCTTCGCCATCGTCGTGGTCAAGGAGCTCTACGGCGGCATCGGCAAGAACTTCTTAAACCCCGCCCTCGCGGCGCGCGCCTTCCTTCTCAGCTCCTACACCACCGCCGTCGGCAGCACCTGGCTTGTCCCGAAGTCGCTCCAGGGCGTCGTGGACGGCGTGAGCATGGCGACCCCGCTGAGCTATCTGTACGGCGAGGCGGCCATGCCCAAATACTTCTCCCTCACGAGCCTCTTTCTCGGCAATACCCCCGGCTCCTTCGGGGAGATCAGCGCGCTGATGATCCTCGCGGGCTTTGTCTACCTCGTCGCGCGCAAGGTCATCTCCTGGCGCATCCCCGTCTCCTTTGTGGGGACGGTGTTCCTCCTGACCTTGCTCTTCGGCAGAAACGGCGAGCACTGGAGCTTTGCCTGGTATAACGTGATGAGCGGCGCGCTGCTGCTCACCGCCGTGTTCATGGCCACCGACTACGCCACCAGCCCCGTCACGGTCTACGGACAGCTCCTCTACGGCTTTGGCTGCGGCGCGATCACAGTGCTGATCCGCTACTTCGGCGGCTTCCCCGAGGGCACGACCTACGCTATTTTGATTATGAACCTCTGTTCCTGGGCCATCGACAAGGGCTTCCGCCGCCGCCAGTTCGGCGTGAGCAGGGAGGATATCGCCCAGGAGAAGGCGCTCAGGAAAGCGGCAAAGGAGGCGGCGAAATGAATAAGATCCTGAAACTCGCGCTCGTGCTGTTTCTCATCTGCGCCATCACCGCCGGGATCCTCGGCGGCGTGAATGAGCTGACAAAAGAGCGCATCTATGAGATCAACAACGCCGCGACCATCGCCGCCTATGCCGCCGTGCTCGAATCGGAGAGCTATGAGGAGGTCTCCTTCGACAAGGCCGCCTTCCCGAGCGTCGATAAGCTCTCGAAGGCCGCGGGCGACAAGGGCTATGTCGCGGAGCTCACCGTCTCCGGCGCGCAGGGGCTCATCACCCTCGCCGTCGGCGTGGACGGCGACCTGAAGTGCACCGGTATCTCCATCATCGCCCACTCCGAGACCTCCGGCCTCGGCGCGAACGCCGCCGCCGATTCCGACATCGGCCGCAGCTTCCGCGCACAGTTCGTGGGGCAGGGGGAGGATATCGCCCTGTCCAAGTCCGGCGGCAGCATTGATTCGCTCGCCGGGGCGACCATCACATCCAACGCCTTGACCGGCGCTGTCGCGACCGCGATCCAGGCGGTCAAATCGCTTGGCTGAGGAGGGCTGAGAGTATGAACAGAAAGAAGCAGTTTCTCGAAGGCCTGACCACCAATAACCCCGTCCTCGTCCAGCAGATCGGCATGTGCGCCACCATGGCCATCACCACGACGCTCTTTAACGGCGTGGGCATGGGTCTCTCGGTGCTCATCATCCTCACCTGCTGCAACGTGGTGGTCTCCGCCATCCGCAAGTTTATCCCGGACGAGATCCGCCTCGCCATCTTCGTGGTCGTGATCGCGGGCTTCGTCACGATCGTTGACCTGCTTTTGCAGGCGTACATCCCGGCGCTTAGTAAGGCGCTCGGCGTGTTCATCCCGCTGATCGTCGTAAACTGCATCATCATCGGCCGCGCCGAGGCCTTCTGCCAGAAGAACAAGGTCGTCGATTCCTTCTTCGACGGCATCTTCCAGGGCTTTGGCTACACGGTGGTGCTCATCCTCATGTGCACCGTGCGCGAGCTGCTCGGCTCCGGGAAGTTCGGCGGCGGGCTGATCGACCTCACCGGCGGCTTCCACTTCACGCTTGACGGCACCGGCGCGGGCATCCAGCTCTTCCCCTCCGACTTCGGCGCGGGGATCCTGAACCTGCCCTTCGGCGGCTTTATCACCCTCGGCGTGCTGATCGCCGCCATGCAGTACGCGCTCAAGAAGGGCGCGAAGAAAAAAGCCGCGCAGGAGCACGCCGCGAAGGAAGCGGCGCTGCTCGCGGCGGAAGAGGAGGCTGAATAAGCATGTTGAGCTCGATTCTGGCGATCTCTCTCGGCGCCATCCTCACCAATAACTTCATCTTCTCGCAGTTTCTCGGCTGCTGTCCCTTCCTCGGCTGCTCGAACAAGGTTGATACCGCGGCCGGAATGGGCATTGCGGTCGTGTTCGTCATGGGTCTCGCCTCCGCCATCTGCTGGGTGATCTACACCTATATCCTCGTGCCGCTGGAGCTGGCGTTCCTGAACACCCTCGCCTTCATCCTGGTCATCGCCGCGCTCGTGCAGCTCGTCGAGATGTTCCTCAAGAAGTCCGTCCCCTCGCTCTACTCCGCCCTCGGCATCTATCTGCCCCTGATCACCACCAACTGCGCGGTGCTGGGCGTGGTGCTGCTGAACGTGCAGAACGACTATAACTTCATTGAATCCGTGGTTTACGGCGTGACCGGCGGCCTCGGCTTCCTGCTCGCCATCGTGCTCTTTGCGAGTGTGCGCGAGCGCATCGCCTTCTCCGACTATCCCGAGTGCTTTGAGGGCTTCCCCATCTGCCTGGTCTCCGCCGGGCTGGTGGCGCTCGCCTTCATGGGCTTCTCCGGCATGAAGATCTTTTAAGGAGGGCATGAGAGAATGAAAACCATCCTGCTTTCCATCCTCGTCCTCGGCGTGCTCGGCGGCGTCTTCGGCGCGCTGCTGGCCATCGCCTCCAAGATCTTCCATGTGGAGGTCGATCCGCGTCAGGCGGCTGTGCGCGAGGCGCTGGCCGGCGCCAACTGCGGCGGATGCGGCTATCCCGGCTGCGGCGGCTATGCCGCTGCGGTCGCGCGGGGGGAGGCGCCCTGCAACAAGTGCGGCGCCGGCGGGGGGGGCACGGCGGCCAAGGTGGGCGAGATCAGGGGAAG